>JBLHOS010000040.1:0-26076 GCA_047623825.1 Paracoccaceae bacterium
GAGGTGATCTGCAGCACATGCAAATCGAACACTACCCTGGCATGACTGAGCGCGCGATGACCAAGATTACGCAAGAAGCCATGACCCGGTGGTCGTTAGTGGACGCGTTCGTTTTGCACCGTTACGGCGATTTGACCCCTGGTGAGCCGATCATGATGGTTGCCACCGCCGCACCCCACCGGGCGGACGCATTCGCCGCTGCGGAGTTTTTGATGGACTATCTAAAGTCGCGCGCCCCATTCTGGAAGAAAGAGGTCACAGCGGACGCCGCAGATTGGGTTGCGGCCAAATCAGTGGACGAAGACGCATTGGATCGTTGGATTACTGAATCCCCTGATTGACCCGTTCAAAATAGACCCGAAACTCTTCTGCCTCTTGTCGCGCCTCTCGCAGGCCATCCATGGCTGCGCGAAGCTCTGCCTCGGTCTGTTGTAGCTGATTGCTTAGCTCAGCCTCACGCTGTTGCAGATAATTTATCGCCTGATCACGGGTCTCTTCCGCATCGTGCAGGGACTTGGCCATCTCATCAAGCTCAGCCATGTCGCCACTGCTGACGCGGGTAAACCGGTGGACCAGCCAATTGGCAAACCATCCCAAGCCGAAAGCGACAAATAAGATGACGGCAATCGCGATGATAAATTCAGATCTATTCACTCACAGTCTCCTCGACAGTCGCGTGACCATCGGTTTCAGTTCCAGCTGCGTGATCGCCGGCTTCAGTTTCGTTTGCCTGCCCTTGGGTGTCTGACATCTCAGCGATGAAATCAGACAGCAGACGGAATTCAATGCGGCGGTTTTCTTCGCGCCCTGTATCAGTGTCATTATCCGCAATTGGCCTAGTTTCACCATAGCCACGCGCCGATAGGTTGGACGTCAGGACGTTACGCGACAATAAACCATTCAAAACAGCGTCCGCCCGCGCCTGACTGAGGCTCAAGTTCATGGTCTCGCGGCCCTGGCTGTCAGTGTGTCCGCCTATCTCCATCTGGGTCCGCCGACAATCAGGCAACTGTACCGCTATCTCATCCAGCACCAGGTTAGAGGCTTCATCGAATTCCAGCGATCCTGGGGCAAATATAATCTCATTTATCATCAGTATTTCATTAAGCCGGTCAACACATTCTTCAGGTGTTGGAATGCCGGCTTCAGGATCCAAAAGCTCTTGATAGACGACGTTGATCTCAAAATTTTCAGCTTCGCCGATCTTCTCTGACAAAATACGTGCAATCGCCGAAACAGTGCCCCGGCTACCGGTATTGCCGCTGATGATTACATTGTCAGGATCGACAACAAGGGTGCCGTTGTTCAACAGGCTAAGCGACTCTAGGCCGGCCAGAACACGAACCGGCCAACCTTCGGGTAGGTCGGGATCGGTCCGCGTGGCAAGATAGGTGTTTTCGCGTCCAAAAAGGGCCCGCGCATAGCTTAGAATGGCCTGCTCAACCCTGTCATCCGTCAAACGGCCTCGTAGTTGCACGTAACCTTCCGGGCTGCGGGTCGCGACGAAGTTTGCAGGACCTGCGTTAGTCTGGTTTTCAACCGCTTCCAGCAGCACGCCGTGAAGGGAAAAGACCTCGGGGAGTTCTGCGTCTAGGTCACCTAGGACTCGATCAAAAACGTTTTGTGGTGTGCTGGCAGCTGCCACCAATGTGACATCGGCATCCGAAAAAGTGATCGTGCCCACACCCAACTCATTCAATGCAGCGATGCCTTTGCTGACAGCCTGGCCCCAAGTCGGAGAGGGCACACCAAGTCCAATAGGACACTCAGCGCGATCGGCTAGGCCGGCGTCAGTCCCGGCACGCAGAATTAGGTCCCGCGTCGCCTCGGTATCGGCTGAGCAAGCCTCAAACCGCCCGCTGTCAAGTGTCCGCACAAAGCGCAGCGTGTAGGGCGTGATCACCGGTCGCGGTGCCGAGATGTCGATCTGTACTTCCAATTCGCGTGGCCGCGCGCGGGCCAAAAGGGCCTCAAGGCGTGCCTGCTCCTCGGGACTGGAGCTGACGGCGGTGACCTCAACGCGGTCCGCATAGATCGAAATTTTGGAACGCGGTAGCTCACGCAATGCCATCAAACCAAATTCAAAGGCGTCATTCCAGCCGGCTGGTATGGGGTAGTCTGCGGTCTCGACCATATTGGCGACCTCGACACCCGACGTGACAGATGCGAGCGCATCGGCAACGCTGGCGCTTCCAATCGCGGACGGGATCAAACCGATCAGCGAAACTCCGTCGTCGTTGCGCAACATTTCCAGCGAGAAGCGCGGCGGCTCGATCTGGGCGGGGTCCACGACGTCTAGACGATCAACAATTCGATCTGCTGCAACTATGCTGCCTGCACTGGTCAGTGCGTTGAACCGACTGGCTTCATCAGGGGCCATTCCAGTTAGTTGAACTTCTAGGCCGTCTGCTGTGACTGATGCCCAGTCATGGCCGCTTTCGCGCATTGCAAAAGCCACGGCCTCGATCGATCTGGCCTCAATCCGGATTGCACCAACCCAAGCGACTCCGATAGAAAATGCGGCGCCTACGACAAAGGCAAGGATCACAACTAGGGTTTGTACTTTCATAATGCACTGCTTTTCAGATCTTTTCTGTATGTGGCTCTAGCCGCTTGCGCCGTGGCGTTCAATCAAAGGACTGCTGCACCGGCGAAAAACAGCCCGACCAGCAAACCTGCATCGCGATTGCTGCGAAACAATTTCAGACAATTGCTTGGATCATTGATATCCAGCCCGACCAGTTGCCAAGCCATATGCCATCCAAAGGCCCACACACCCAGCAGCGCTAGTGTTAAAACAAGAATGTTGTCTGGCAGTGCCAGCGCTTGAATCGCGGCCATTGCCATCAATAAAACAGCAGCGATCAAAAAGCCGCGCAACCATGTTTTTGAGGACTGGCCAAAAAGGCGTGCGGTGGATTTGACACCGATCAGCGCGTCATCCTCGGTGTCTTGGTGTGCGTAGATTGTGTCGTAGAACAGCGTCCAAGCGATACCCGATATATACAATAGGACGGCGGGTAATTGCAGCTGTCCGGAGTGGGCCGTCCAAGCCAGCAAGGCCCCCCAGTTAAAGGCCAATCCCAGAAAAACCTGCGGCCACCACGTGAAGCGTTTGGCAAAGGGATAGATCGCGACAGGCACAAGAGCGATAAAGCCAAGCATGATTGCAGCAGTGTTGAACGTGAGCAACACGCACAGCGCCAACAGGCATTGCACGATCAGCCAAACGAATGCCTGCCGGACGCCAACCTGACCCGATGGGATTGGCCGTGATTTGGTGCGCGCCACGGCTGCATCAATGTCTCGATCTGAAATGTCATTCCAGGTGCACCCTGCGCCACGCATCAAGATGGCGCCGATGCCACATCCAAGCATGATCCAACCATCGCGCCATGACAGGCCCGCCGGATCAGCCGCCGTCGCCAAAAGAACGCCCCACCAGCATGGCAACAGTAACAGCCAGGTTCCGATCGGGCGATCGATACGCGATAGGCGCAAATAGGGCCGGGACCAAACCGGCGCAATTGTGTCTACCCAGTTGCCACGAACCGCATCTGCGACGCTGTCGCTTGGTTCCTCTGGCGTTCCGTCGATCCCAGTCATACAATCTGCCTTATGTCCGCTGCCGCAAAGATCAGGCTTTATGTAGAGCACCCCTTAGCCCAAGGGCAAAGGGTTCCTCTGTCGCGGGATCAGGCAAATTATCTTTTTGCAGTCATGCGGCAGTCTGTTGGTGGTTTTGTCTCGTTATTTAATGGCCAAGATGGCGAATGGCGGGCTGCGGTCGCGCAGGCATCAAAGCGCGGTGGAGAACTGATCTGTGTCGCTCAAACCAAGCCCCTTCAGATGCCACCTGATTTGTGGCTGCTATTTGCGCCGATCAAAAAGGCCCGGACCGATTTCATTGTTGAGAAGGCCGCTGAGATGGGGGCATCACGGATCTGCCCAGTGCAGACCGACTTCACCAATTCAGATCGTCTGCGTCAGGATAAATTGCAGGCCCACGCGATTGAAGCAGCTGAGCAGTGTGGCGGTACGTTTGTTCCCGAAGTCGCAGATCTGACGCGGCTGGATCGGGTTTTGGACGGTTGGCCCGATGACCGGCATCTATTTTTTGCAGATGAGGGACTGGTTGGCGTGAGGGCTGCACTTGTCGACGCGCCACAGACCGACAAAGCCGCGATCCTGATCGGTCCCGAAGGTGGGTTCAGCCCTGCAGAGCGAGCCCGCTTGACCAGTTTACCATATGTCACGCCGATCAGTCTTGGCCCCCGCATCTTGCGCGCAGATACCGCAGCAGTCGCGGCACTGGCGCTTTGGCAATCTCTAAGAGGGGATTGGGTATGAGCTTTGTTCGACCAGAGGTCAGCGCGCTTTTGTGGCGTTGGCGTGAGGCGGTAGCTGCGAGCATCATCGGCATCTTTGGGCTGCGCATCGCCTTGCGGCCTGACCCGATCCTGCAAGGGTTCGGATGGATTGTTGTAGCCATCGCCGTGGCAAGCCTTGTCGTCGCACTTCGACGTATCCGATTTTCCGGGTCAGGCGATGGGCCCGGCGTGGTAAGTTTGCTTGAGGGGCGGGTGTCCTACATGGGCCCCTATTACGGCGGTACATTAGCGATCCCTGATCTAATCAGCCTCGCGCTTCGCCGCGCGTCCGATGGTAAGGGCTATTGGGTCTTGGGTGACGGCAAGGAAGTTTTGGTGATCCCCATTGATGCCCGCGACGCCGATTTGCTTTTCGATGCTTTCGCAGCTTTGCCGGCTCTTTCCATCCCCCACATGCTTGACCAGCTGGACAACAGTCCGACAGGGACGGTCACGCTTTGGCGACGGGACCCGCAACCAGCCTTGACTTGATCCGCGGTGCAGTTCAGGTCTTGCCTCCACAACGTGCAAATCCGGAGCATCTCCCCCATGTCCATTCCCCAATCTGGTGGCGGCTTGATCGAGCATCATGGCCAATTGGCTGAATATTTGGCCGAGGGGTGCAAACCAAAAGCCGATTGGCGTATCGGGACCGAGCATGAGAAGTTTGGCTATTGCCCCAACGGCTATGCGCCATTGCCCTATGAGGGCAAGAAGTCGATCAAGGCGATGCTTGAGGGACTGCAGCACAAATTTGGCTGGAACCCAGTTCTTGAGGCCGGAAATATCATTGGGCTTGAAAAAAACGGCGCGAATGTTTCGCTGGAACCGGGTGGTGCGCTAGAGTTGTCCGGGGCCCCGCTCGAGACGATCCACGAGACTTGCGATGAGGTGAATGACCACCTGCTGGAGGTCAAAACCGTCGCCGATGAAATCGGCGTTGAGTTTGTCGGTCTGGGTGCAGCACCTGAATGGACCGAAGACCAAATGCATCAGATGCCCAAGGGCCGCTACAAGCTGATGGATGCCTATATGGACCGGGTCGGGACCATGGGCAAAGTGATGATGTACCGGACCTGCACCGTACAGGTGAACCTCGATTTCTCTTCTGAGGCCGACATGATCCAAAAAATGCGGGTGGCGATTGCATTGCAACCCGTAGCGACCGCCCTTTTTGCCAACTCGCCGTTTTTTGAGGGCAAAGTGAATGGTCACAAGAGCTGGCGCAGCCGGGTCTGGCGCGATCTCGATGCGGATCGCACGGGCACTGTGCCGTTCGTGTTTGAAGATGATTTCGGATTTGAGCGTTGGGTTGATTACGCGCTCGATGTGCCAATGTATTTTGTCTACCGCGATGGCGTTTATATCGACGCCCTAGGTCAGTCGTTCCGCGATTTCATGAAGGGCCAGTTGCCTGCATTGCCCGGCGAAAAGCCGACCCTCAGCGATTGGGCCGACCATCTGACGACCCTTTTCCCAGAGGCGCGCCTGAAGAAATTCATAGAGATGCGCGGCGCAGATGGTGGTCCGTGGCGCCGTCTTTGCGCATTGCCTGCGTTCTGGGTCGGTTTAACCTATGACCAGTCCGCGTTGGACGCCTCATACGACCTTGTAAAAGATTGGGATCCTGAAACCCGCGACCAAATGCGGATTGCGGCATCTGAGCAGGGATTGCAGGCCCAAGTCGGTGGGATCAAGATGCTGGATCTGGCGCGTGAGGTTGTCTCGATCGCGGAGGCTGGATTGTCGGCTCGTGCTCGCCCCGGAGCAAATGGTCTGATCCCGGACGAAACGCATTTTCTGAATGCGCTGAAAGAAAGCCTAGAAACCGGAATGACGCCTGCAGATGAGCTGTTGGAAAAATACCACGGTGATTGGGGTGGAGATCTTTCCCATATCTATAACGCCTACAAATATTAACGGCATATTTCTGTCGGCGTTTTGGCAAAATATCAGACGATAAAATTAGCAATTTTGAAAGCAAAACTCAAATGCGTGCCTTGCTGGGCCCCGGCAAAAGGGGCCGGTCTTCAAATTGTGATGTAGGTATTTGGCAATGGAAGATCTCAGAAAATAGTCGACCCACGATCGAAACGAGGCGACTAAAACGCTTAGGGATACGGGCATCCCAACTAACCAGTCATCACTGGGTGATGTTGGCTGCGGCAGATGGTGGTGTCGTGCGGGCTACATTGGGCGCTGGTCAAGATCAGGCATAATCTGACCCGACCGACAGCGACCTTAGAACTTGCACTGAATTGGACGGTTGTGGGCGTGCCCGTGTGCCAAGTGGATTTTCACATGCCGTTTCCGGATCCCTACGTGACGTGGTCGGTGGCAGTGCAATTGGATCTGATTGGACCGGCTCGGATGATGATAAGATTTCCGATGCCTCTGGCTGCGGTCGACGCAATTGGTAATCTTGCACCTTTGGATCAGACCTCAGGTTTCTTGCGACTGATCTTGGGTTCGGTTCCAGCGCTAATCCGTTGAATATTCTGTTGGTGGCGGGAAAATATGATCGCGGCCAGCAAGGCCGTTACAAGGCCAGCGCCCGGCATCCCAAGCACGACAATCCAAACCGGCGCAAACAGCGCAGCGACCAAGGCAGATAGCGATGAAATCCGGCTGATGGCGGCTACAATCAGCCATGTCAGACAGGCCGCCAGACCAGCTGGCCAGAAAAGTGCAAGCAGGGTTCCCAAGAATGTCGCGACACCTTTACCGCCCTTGAACCCCAGAAATATTGGAAAGCAATGGCCCAGAAACGCCATAAACCCGGCCAACTGGGCGGCGTCTTCAGCGAATACCGCGCGCGCGATCAGAACTGCGATGCCGCCCTTTGCGGCGTCCAGAACTAGGGTCAGTGCCGCGGCCGGTTTGTTGCCAGTCCGCAAAACGTTTGTGGCCCCAATATTGCCTGACCCAATTTGCCGGATGTCGCCTAGACCAAATACCCGCGCCATGACCAGCCCAAATGGAATTGAGCCCAAAAGATAAGCGGCGACGGCTGTCAGCGCCAAGATCTGGGCTGAGCTTTCAAATGTGGGAACCATTAATTGGCCCTTTCATAAACGGGCAGGCCATCGACGAAGGTCATTAGAACCTTGCCTTCCATCCGTTGGCCATCAAAGGGCGTATTCTTGGACTTTGACAGCAACGTCGTGCGGTCCAGAACAAACGGTGCGTCGGGATCAAACAGGACCAGATCAGCGGGCGCACCTACGCTTAACTCGCCGCAAGGCAGGCCCAGACGTTTGGCAGGATTGTGCGATAGCGCGCGAAACAGCGTCGGCAGATCCAAGCTGCCCGCATGATAAAGCCGCATCGCCGCTGGTAGCAGCGTTTCCAGTGCAACCGCACCGCTTGCTGCGGCCTCAAACGGCAAGCGTTTGCTTTCCTCATCCTGAGGTGTGTGCATTGATGAGATGATATCGATGGTGCCATCTGCTACCGCCTCAACCATCGCGGCGCGATCGGTTTCGGCACGCAGCGGCGGTTTGACCTTAAAGAAGGTCCGGTAGTCGCCAACATCAAACTCATTCAGCGTCAGATGATGGATAGAGACACCGGCTGTGACATCCAGACCTGCAGCCTTGGCGCGGCGCAGAGCGGGCAGGGCGGCTGCAGTGCTTAGCTGATCGGCGTGATATTTGACGCCCGACATCTCAACCAATGCCAGATCCCGTTCCAATCCGAGCCGTTCTGCCATGGGCGAGACTGAGGGCAATCCGCGCAGCGACGCAAACTTGCCGCTGGTCGTGGCCCCGCCCGTTGAAAGGCTTGGATCTTGTGGATGGCCAATGACCAGCGCGCCCAGACTGCGGACATAGGTCATGCATCGCGACAACACCTTGTTGTCTGTGATCACATTGTCACCATCCGTAAACGCCACGGCACCTGCATCAAGCAGGAACCCGATTTCGGTCATCTCACGCCCGGCGCGATCCTTGGTCAGTGCGGCCATAGGCAACAAATGCACGGGCGCGCTGTCTTGGCCACGGCGTTTCACAAATTCAAGCGTTTCCGGACTGTCGATGGCTGGCACCGTATCGGGTCGTGTGACGATTGTGGTCACACCGCCGGCGGCGGCGGCAAGGCCCGCTGAACGAAAGCTTTCTTTGTGTCGTTCACCTGGTTCACATACCTTTACGCCAATATCGACAATGCCCGGTGCCAGACATTTCCCATCGCACTCAATGATGCGGTCGGCACTGCCTGTAACAATACCGATTTCGGCGATCAGATTGTTTGAAATCAATAGGTCACCGATCTCATCGGTTCCATTTACCGGATCGATCAGGCGCGCATTTTTAAGCAGAATCTTCATGCATTACTCCGGGCGACGCGCCGGATCAGGGCGTAAACCTTTTCCTCGTCCAAAATTCGGTGAAAGCCGATATTCTCATATTGTGAGCCATCAGGTTTCTGACGCAGGATGTGCGCAAAACAGACTGAGGTGGGTTCGTTGTCATTAATACGCCGCCTTGCGGTCAGCATACTCGTCGCAATAAAGGCCCACCTATTGGTCAGCGTATGCCACGTCAACTTGCGCGAATAGGCCCCACCGAAAACCGTAGCGAGGATCACCGCGGCACTGATCAAAAATGGGATCAGACCAAACATCCACCCAAAACTACCGCTCATCCACATGATTGAGGACCCTGTGAAGATAACCACGAATGCAACGATGGCGTAGCGGACCGGTTCATGCGTTAGGCCCGTTCCGGTGCGGCCTTGCCAGACAATTTTCTCATCCTCATCAAAGATACCTTCACAACCCGATTGATGCGCTGTGCTCAAACTATCACTCCCGCTTGCTGGCGATCGGCTCGCAGATTTCGCGCCAAAAGGTCCATTGCGGCCATTCGGACCGCGACGCCCATCTCAACTTGTTCTTGAATGACCGACCGGTTGATGTCGTCCGCCAAAGTGCCGTCGATTTCAACGCCTCGGTTCATGGGCCCCGGATGCATCACGATGGCATCGGGTTTGGCGTAGCTCAGCTTTGCGGCATCCAAACCGTAGCGATGAAAGTATTCTCGCTCGGATGGGATGAAGGCACCGTCCATCCGTTCCTTCTGCAAACGCAACATCATGACGACATCTACGCCAGTTAGTCCCTCACGCATGTCATCGTAAACCTCAACACCCCAGTCGGCGACGCCTGCGGGCATCAGGGTTGGGGGCCCGATCAGCCGAATCCGATTCTCTAGCTTTCCAAGAAGATGGATGTTGGACCGCGCCACCCGCGAATGGGCAATGTCACCACAAATCGCGATGTTCAGTCGGTGCAAACGTCCTTTGGCACGCCGGATTGTCAGCGCATCGAGTAACGCCTGTGTCGGGTGTTCGTGTCGGCCGTCACCTGCGTTCAGGACGGCGCAATTGACCTTTTCGGCCAAAAGGTTCACCGCGCCAGAATGTGGATGACGCACGACCAACAGGTCAGGGTGCATTGCGTTCAGGGTTAGTGCCGTATCGATCAGCGTTTCGCCCTTTTTGACAGAGCTGGCGGCGACGGCCATGTTCATCACATCAGCACCCAACCGTTTTCCGGCCAGCTCAAAACTTGCCTGCGTGCGGGTTGAGGCCTCAAAAAACATGTTGATCTGGGTCAGTCCGGCCAACGTGTTTGTATGCTTGTTTGGGCGGCGCCCAAGTTCTGCATATTGGTCAGCCAAATCCAACAAAGTATGAATTTCATCGGGGGCCAGTGGTTCGATACCCAGCAAATGGCGCGCACGAAATGTCATAGCGTCTCCAAATTGTCTGAGCCGCTTATAGAAACCACTATGGGTTCGAGCAACGGCCATTTACGCTTGCGTGTCTGCGGCCTAAGTTGTGCGACATGAACTTAGACTTTCATACCGCAAAAGCGTTGTTGGAATGGCAATCGGAACTGGGCGCTGACGAAGCGATCGGCGACGAGCCAATCAACCGCTATGAGGAAGTGGCCCTGGCCCCAATAATGTCCGCTACAGCTGGGGCACCGATACAGGTTCCAATGCTGGAGGCTGAGCAGGGGCCCGACCCAGTTGTTGCTGCAGGGCAGGTGGCCGCGGCTGCAGGTGATCTGGCGGGACTGCGGGCCGCATTGGAGCAGTTTGATCTGTGTGAATTGCGTCAGGGCGCGCGCAATTTGGTGTTCTGCGACGGCCTACCCAAGGCCAAGGTTATGATTATCGGTGAGGCCCCAGGGCGGGAAGAAGATCAGCAAGGCAAACCGTTTGTCGGCAGCGCCGGGCAATTATTGGACCGGATGTTGGACGCCATCGGTCTGAGCAGGTCCAGCATGGACCCAAAGACTGCGGTCTACGTCACCAACATTTTGCCATGGCGCCCGCCGCAGGACCGCGATCCAAGCGCGGATGAGATTGCGATGATGCTTCCGTTTATTGAGCGGCACATTGCGCTGGCCGCTCCTGAATTCGTTGTGTTGATGGGCAATATACCCTGTCAGGCGTTTTTAGGACGCAAAGGCATCGCGCGGTTGCGCGGGCAATGGGTTGAGGTCGCGGGTCGCCCGGCGTTGCCGATGTTCCACCCCACCCAGTTGCTGCGAAACCCGATCTTGAAACGAGAAGCGTGGGCGGATTTGTTAGCTCTAAAGGCCCGCATAGGGGTGCCCGCAGTTGGCCGTTGATCTTTGGGTTCTTTTGGCATTTCTGCCTGCGGCCATTGCGCTGAACCTGACACCGGGCGCGGATATGATGTTTTGCTTTTCCCAAGGCCTACGCCGGGGCTCCAAGGCCGCCATCACGGCGTCTTTGGGTATTTCGACTGGTGGGCTGGTACATGTCACGCTGGCTGGCCTGGGTTTAAGCGCGCTGATCTCTACGGTGCCTTGGCTATTTGGCGCGATCCGCTGGTTTGGCGTCGCTTATCTTTTGTGGCTGGCATGGAGCAATCTTCACGCCCAAGCTGATCCACGCTTTACGACATCTGCGAAGATCGGTCGTTCATTCTGGGACGGATTTGTGGTGAACATGTCGAACCCCAAGGTCATTTTGTTCATCTTGGCGTTCATCCCACAATTCGTAGATCCCAGCCGTAATGTCTTGGCCCAGTTTTTGACGTTTGGCGCGGTGCTGGCAATCGGTGGGTTTGTGATCAACAGTCTTGTTGGCATCCTTTCTGGTAGGTTTCGTCAATCTCTGGCGCGAAACGCGCCGGCAGAGCGAGTGCTTAGATATCTTTCGTCTGGTGTGTTTGTGGCATTGGCGATCAAATTGGGTTGGGACGGGGTCAAAGCATGAGCAGACTAGACGAAAGTCGTGAATTCGTTCCCGTCCGCATCGCGGTTCTGGCCCTATCTGACACTCGCTCCTTAGCTGAGGACACATCCGGCGATCTGCTGGTTCAACGACTAACCGATGCGGGGCACATTCTGACAACCCGTGATATTATGCGAGATGACCGTGAGGCGATTGCGGATCGTTTGCGTAGCTGGTGCTCCGATCCGGAAATCGACGTAATCCTGACAACTGGTGGCACTGGCTTGACTGGACGTGATGTGGCTGTTGAGGCGCACCGCGACGTCTATGAGAAGGAGATCGATGCTTTCGGGACTGTGTTCACGATTGTGTCGATGAAAAAGATCGGAACCTCTGCGGTTCAATCTCGGGCATGTGGTGGCGTGGCCAACGGTACATATCTATTCGCGCTGCCCGGCAGTCGGGGCGCGTGCAAGGATGCATGGGATGAAATATTGGTCTGGCAGCTCGACTATCGGCACCAACCTTGCAACTTTGTTGAAATTTTTCCGCGATTGGACGAGCACAAGCGACGGAAGTGATCTTGGTGGCATGTTACGTCTGGCTTGGACACGGGCACGTTCAGAGCTATCTGGTATCTATCAAGATTAAGTGGATCGAAACATGCGATTTTTACGACGGTCATTGCTGGGCCTTTTCCTGACGTCCCTTGCGATTGGCTTGCTGGCGATCGCTGCAAGTATCGTGCTCTCGGCGCTGCAAAGTCGCTGGGCTGAGGAAGAGATAACCCGTGCGCCGCGTGAACGGGTATTCACCGCTGAAGTGGTGACAGTTCAACCCCAAAGTGTTGATCCCATTTTGACCGCGTTTGGCGACGTTAGAAGCCGCCGGACGCTAGAATTAAGGGCCCCAGCCCAAGGAACCATCATCGCATTAGCGGATGCATTTGAAGACGGTGGTGAGGTTCAGGCTGGCCAGATCTTGCTGCGGATAGACCCCGCAGAGGCGCAATCTTCGCTCGATGTCGCTGCAACCGACTTGCGAGAGGGTGAGGCTGACGTGCGAGAGGCTGACCGCGCCTTGTCACTGGCCCTCGAAGATGTTGTCGGTGCGCAAGTGCAGGCAGATCTGCAGGTCCGTGCGCTGGCACGCCAACGTGACCTGTTTGATCGCGGCCTTGGCAGTGCGGCCGCCGTTGAGGCAGCAGAACTGAATGTTGCAAGTTCAAACCAATCGGTTTTGTCGAAACGGCAGTCTCTTGCGCAAGCAGAGGCTGCCGTCGATCAGGCAACCACCGCGCTAGAGCGGGGCCAGATTGCACTAGTGGAAGCGGAGCGATTGCTGCAAGAAACGGAGTTACACGCAGAGTTTTCCGGTGTTCTGTCAGAGGTTAGTATCGTGGCGGGTCGTCTAGTGAACCGAAACGAACAAGTTGCGCGCCTGTTTGATCCGGATGCGCTTGAGGTATCTTTTCGCGTTTCAACCACGCAACACTCAAGATTACTGGATGATCAGGGGCTTTTGCCGTCCCTGCCGGTTGAGGTCCTGCTTGACGTTTTGGGCGTCGATCTGACGGTACCAGGGGTGTTGACCCGTGAAAGTGGATCTGTCGAGGCGGGACAATCAGGGCGGCTTCTTTTTGCCCGGCTCGATGAAACTCGTGGTTTTCGCAATGGCGACTTTGTCACCGTTCGGTTGCAGGAAAGTCCGTTGAGCGATGTCATTGTTCTGCCATCCACTGCGCTGAACGCTGACAATCAGGTGCTTGTGCTGGCTGATGAAGACCGCTTGGAAGAAATTGTGGTGACATTGTTGCGCAGGCAGGGCGACGACGTCATCGTTCGAAATCCACAACTTTTTGGCCGTGAGGTCGTGGTGGCCCGCACCCCTGTTTTGGGTGCTGGAATTAAGGTTAATCCTTTGCGTGCTTCCGACGCTGAGACCGCTGAAGTCATTGCTGAAACGGTTACCTTGGACCCTGAACGGCGCGCGCGGCTGATCGCATATGTTGAAAGCAACACGTTTATCCCAAGCGATGTGAAGGAACGGATGCTGCAACAGTTGGGTGAGGACGAAGTGCCCACGCGCATGGTCTCTCGCCTCGAAGCGCGGATGGGGAGCTAGCGGATGCGCAATTTGGTGGGACCAGCCAACGGCGTGTTATCTTATTTCACGCGGCACGGGACAGCAGCGAACCTGTTGCTGGTTGTCCTGATTGTTGCGGGATTGGCGTCATTCCCGCGGATGCGCGCGCAGTTTTTCCCAGATGTGATCATCGACAACGTCAGCATCAGTATCTCGTGGGACGGAGCTGGTGCCGAGGACGTCGACAACGCAATCGTGGCGGTGTTGGAGCCGACGCTTTTGGGGGTCGAAGGCGTCACCGAAAGCACGGCAACTTCTCGCGAGGGTAGCGCACAGATCCAACTGGAATTTGAACCCGGTTGGGACATGTCGCGCGCTTTGGATGACGTTCAGATCGCCGTCGACAGTATTTCAGACTTTCCCGATGAGGCCAATGATCCGGTCATCCGCCGCGGTGAATGGCGTGACCGAGTTACTGACGTGGTCATCACAGGTCCAGTTTCCGTTGATCAACTGGGTCGCTTTGCAGATGAATTCGTTGCGCGACTGTTTGCCCAAGGGGTCACGCGGGCCACGATCCGTGGGTTTGCTGCGCCTGAGACAGTTGTATCAGTACCCTCGTCGGCGTTGGTGCAGCACGATATTTCGATGGCTGAGATTGCTGAGGCGATCAGTGCCGAGGCTGATACCACACCAGCGGGCGACATTACTGGCGCCAATGCGCGGGTTCGAACTGGTGTTGCGCGTCGAAGTGCCGAGCAGATTGCCACGATCGTATTGCGCAGCAACGATGACGGCTCAAATCTGACAATTGGTGACGTGGCGACGATCGAGGTTGGCGGCATCGACCGAGAGCGCGCATATTTCGTGGGCGAGAATTCAGCTATCTCCATCCGGGTTGATCGATCTGACCGTGGTGATGCAATTGGCATTCAGCAATCGGTTCAAGACGTCGCTGATGAAATGCAGTTATTGCTGCCCGGCGGGGTCAGTATCGATCTGATCCGCACTCGGGCTGAAGCGATCAGCGCGCGGCTGGATATTTTGTTGGACAACGGTCTGATGGGGCTTGGTCTTGTGGTTCTATTGCTGTTCTTGTTCTTGAACGCACGGACCGCATTTTGGGTGGCGGCTGGCATTCCTGTCGCAATGCTGGGTGCTATTGCGATCATGTATATCGCCGGGATCACAATCAATATGATCTCACTTTTTGCGCTGATTATTACACTTGGGATCGTCGTCGACGATGCGATCGTTGTGGGGGAACACGCTGATTTTCGCGCGCGAACCCTTGGTGAGACACCGGTTGTTGCGGCGGAAAATGCGGCGCGGCGGATGGCCTCCCCGGTATTTGCAGCAACCTTGACGACGGTGCTCGCGTTCGCAGGTCTGGTTTTTGTGGGTGGCAGTTTTGGGGATCTGATCGCAGACATTCCATGGACAGTGATCGCCGTGCTGATCGCGTCGCTGGTTGAGTGCTTTTTGATTCTGCCCAACCATATGGCCCATGCGTTGGCCCATTCGGTAAAGTCCCATTGGTATGACTGGCCGTCGCGGGTTGTGAACCGTGGTTTCGAATGGATTCGTGACAAGGGGTTCCGCCCTTTCATGCAATGGGTGATCTGGGCGCGCTACCCGGTGGTGGCCGCCGTGATTGTGATCCTGTCCACCCAAATTGCCGTCTTTATTCGGGGCGACGTGACGTGGCGCTTTTTCAATGCCCCCGAGCTGTCATCGGTTTCAGGCAATTTCGCGATGCTGGACGGCGCTGACCGCGAAGACAGCTTTGCTATGATGCGCGAAATGCAGCGCGCCACTGATGCGCTGGCGACCCGGTATGAAGCTGAGTATGGAGTCAATCCGCTGCTCTATGTGCTTGCCGAGGTCGGGGGCACAACAGGCCGTGGTTTGGCGGCGGCCGACGACAAAGACAACGATCTTTTAGGCTCCATCGCTATTGAGTTGATTGATGCTGATCTGCGTCCCTATTCCTCGTCACAGTTTGTCTCAGACCTACAAGATGAGGTTGTTGATCATCCGCTGGCGGAAGCTGTCAGTTTTCGTGGCTGGCGCAGTGGCCCGGGTGGTGACGCACTGGATGTCCAGTTTTTTGGGGCCGATACCGATGTGCTGAAAGCCGCCGCAGAGGCTTTGAAGACCGCATTGATTATATTCCCAGAGGTTTCTGCCTTAGAAGACAGCCTAGCTTATGACCGCGAAGAATTGATCTTGGAGCTTACCCCGCAAGGTCAGGCCCTTGGGTTCGAAATAAGTGCGTTGAGCGGCGTGTTGCGCAACCGTTTGAACGGGATTGAGGCTGCGACCTATCCCGAAGGTGTGCGGACTGCCGAAATCAGGGTTGAGTTGCCTACTGGTGAGCTGACTGCAGATTTTCTGGATCGGATGCTGATGCGCAGCGACAGCGGTGAATATGTGCCGCTGGCGGATATTGTTTCGGTCCGTTCGCAAATCGGGTTCTCCACGATTCAGCGTGAAAATGGCCTTCGTGTTGTCTCAGTTACTGGCGATATTTCAGAAGATGACCCCGCCCGAGCTGAAGTGATCATCACTGAATTGCGTGACAGCACCTTGCCCCAGATTGAGGCTGATTACGGTGTTGCGTGGCGGTTAAGTGGTTTGGCTGAGCAAGAGCAGGACTTTTTGGCAGACGCTGCCGTTGGCTTTGTGTTGTGTCTGGTCGGGATCTATCTTGTTCTGGCGTGGGTCTTTGCCAGCTGGACCCGACCGATGGTGGTTATGGCGATCATTCCCTTTGGTCTTGTTGGCACGATATACGGACACCACGCCTGGGATGTCCCGCTGTCGATGTTTACGGTCGTGGGCCTGATCGGGATGACCGGGATTATAATCAACGACTCAATTGTTCTGGTCACGACCATTGATGAATATGCTGTTGAGCGCGGCCTGATCCCGGCGATTGTGGATGGGACTGCGGATCGTCTGAGGCCGGTCTTGCTGACGACACTTACAACTGTGCTGGGACTGACACCGCTGCTGTACGAATCGTCGCAACAGGCGCAATTCCTTAAGCCGACAGTGATTACACTGGTTTACGGGCTTGGCTTTGGCATGGTGATTGTCTTGCTGATGGTGCCTGCAATCTTGGCTATGCAGCAAGATTTCGGAAAACAAATCCGTGCACTGCGTCGTGGGGTTGGTGCGTTTGGCCGTGCGCCGGCACTGACAACGGGCATTGTGGGGATTGTGGCACTGTTGACGACCAGCTTTGCGCTGACCTTGGGCAGCACACTGGTGACGGGCGCTATGCCGGCAGTTCTGGCAAGCCGGGTTCCCGCCGCGTTGCAGGGCGTCCAAGGGTCCTTTGCATTATTTGTCGTAGCGGCAGCGGTCCTATGTTGTCTGGCTTGGGTTGTCGGTGGGTTGCTGGTGGCACGGTCCGACAAACGCGCCCCGCAAGGCTAGGTTAGCCATGACAGCCTTGCAGCTCGACCGATTGTCTTGCGCTTAGTACTGTTATCAACAGATCAGACCTGTTTAGCGCAAAAGGGCCCGCATCTGACGGCACGATATCTGCGACCGCAAACAGTGTACCTCCGCGCCGTTCGACTTGGGCCTCAGCAATCCAGATGCTGGGATCGGGCAACTCAAAGACCACTGTCTCTGTTGGACCAGCAGCTGCAATCGGGATCTCCGCATGGACGCGCAGCCCATCTGAAATGGGTTCAATTGTGCAGGTCACAGCACCCGCCCCAAACTCTTGCGCGGAAAGTGGGCCATCACTTAGGGCGGCGATGATCCGTGCATCTGGGGTTTGGGTCGCCGGAAGCAATCCCTCCAGATCTAATGAAACCGGCATGCAGACATCCAGGCAGACGCCAAAATCGACCTGACCGTCCAGCATCACATCGCCGTCTTCAGAGACGCTGATCTCTATCGGTAGGGTCACATCCCCACGGTAGCCAATACTGCGGATCCCGTCGGTGAAAAACACCTCGGGCGTCGGCCACAATATTTGCAGCCCGGTAATGCCATCGGCGTTGTGCAGGCGGATCTGGGTTGGCACACCGCCGTCGCCGGGCGCACGCCAGTAGGTTTTCCAGCCAGGGGCCAATTCGATTTGCAGACCGGCCATGTGCCGACCGTCCGCCGTGCGCCATCCTTCAAGAAAGGTGATTTCCACAACCTCACTAGCCGTTCGGCCCAAAAATTCGGCTGTCAGGGTTTGGGTTTGAATGAAAAGCGCGGCCAAGCCGCCCAGCAGGATCCGATTTTTATTCATAGGGCCAAAGATACTCAGTCGTTCAGCAAAGGAAAATCACGTTTCAGCGATAACTCGCCAATGGTGCACAGGCATGGCCTTGATCCCAATTAAGATCGGTCTCAATGTGTGTCCATGATGCTTGATGTTGTCCCTTCAAATCTGACTGGAAAGATGCTGATCGCAATGCCGGGAATGGCCGACAATCGGTTTTCCGGCTCGGTCGTGTTTTTATGTGCACACTCAGAGGACGGGGCCGTTGGCCTGATCATCAACAAGCCGGTAACCGAAATTACCTTTCGGGAAATGATCGAACAATTGGGGATTGATGCGCCACGGCCGCCTGAGCTGTCGGTTCATTTTGGGGGCCCGATAGAGCCGGGGCGCGGTTTTGTCCTTCATTCGTGTGATTATGCAGTCAGAGATGCCACGCTTCAGGTTAATGATTGCTTTGCCATGACATCTACGTTGGATGTTCTGGTCGATATCGCGGAAAGAACTGGGCCAGAAAATGCCCTGCTGACGCTTGGGTATTCCAGCTGGGCAGCGGGCCAATTAGAGGCCGAAATCTTGCATAATGGCTGGCTGACATGCGATGCGGCCACGGCACTTGTGTTTGATGACCCGGATGAGCGGAAGTGGGAACTCGCTTTGGCCAGCATTGGTGTACACCCCATGGCCCTATCAAGTGAGGCCGGTCACGCCTGATCAGTTGTCGCAGAAGCGCGGCGTAGCCGATCATTGATCGCCCGACCAAGACCTTTTTCTGGAATAGGTGCTATGTGGATTTCAAGCCGGGCATTGGTTTGTGCAAATGCATCTGCTTCGTGCAGCACACGAAAAAGATTTGCGGCAGCCTCAGTCAGGTCACCAGACTGGGACAGTGTAAATTCGGATGTCACGGATCCGAGGCCAAATCCGATGCGCACGCAGTGCGGATTGGTCAGATCCTTGTTCATCTGGACCTTTGTATGCGGTGCATAATGGCTGTTCATCTGGCCGGGCGCGGTCAATTTTCCGGGTGTTGTTCCGACGCTCAGTGGCCCTGTCAGCCGCTCGATCGCTTCTCGTGGTATGCCGCCCTCGCGCAGCAAAACCACTGATCCAGCCATTGGCGCCAAAATTGTGGACTCCATTCCAACCTCGGACGAGCCACCATCCAACACCGCCGCGATTTTGCCGTCCAGACCCGCCAAGACATGGCGCGCGTCAGTCGGGCTGATCCGGCCAGAGGGATTGGCCGAGGGTGCTGCCAATGCGCCACCAAATTGCGCCAGAACCTGCCGGGCCAGTGGGTGGCGCGGAATGCGGATCGCGACAGTATCCAGACCGGCACTGACCAGCGGTGACAGGCCGTGCCCAGGTTTAAGCGGCAGAACCAACGTCATCGGGCCGGGCCAAAATGCACTTGCTAGGGCTGCAGCCGGGTCAGAGATTGCCGCAACCTTGGCCACATCTGCCAGATCCAGTACATGCACAATGAGCGGATTGAAATTCGGCCGACCTTTGGCTTCAAAAATTCTGGCGCAGGCCATGTTGTTGCGTGCATCACCGGCCAAACCATAAACCGTCTCAGTTGGCAGGCCGACCAGTTGCCCATCACGCAACAGCGCAATGGCGCGGGTGATCCCGTCCGGTGTGGCGCTAAGCAGTTCGGTCATGAATTTGGACATCTGTGACGTTACGTATTGGTTGATCGGTGATAGGATGCACCCCTAGCAACAGTTCCAAAGGCGCTTGACGCCATAGCGTGCTCTGGGGACCCATGCAAATCCTCATGAAGGAGAGAGAATGCCCTACACTGCCCCCGTTTCCGAGATCAAATTTCTGTTGGATCATGTTATTGGCTTGGCTCAGGTATCCGAGACTACTCTTTTTGAGGATGCGACAGCTGATACTGTTTTGGCGATTCTGACTGAGGCTGGAAAGATGTGTGATGAAGTGATCGCCCCGCTGAACCGGGCTGGTGATCTGCATCCTGCGTATTTGGAAAATGGCGTTGTGCGAACCTCACCGGGTTTTGGTGCGGGTTACCGCGCCATTGCTGAGGGCGGCTATATCGCGATCTCTGCCAGCCCCAAGGTTGGCGGCATGGGGCTGCCAATGATTGTGGCATCAGCAGTCAACGAAATGCTGGGCTCTGCTTGTCTGTCGCTTCAACTGAACCCACTTATGACCCAAGGTCAGATTGAGGCGTTAGAGCACCATGCCAGCGACGAGCTGAAGGCGATCTACCTGCCCAAGCTGATCAGTGGTGAGTGGTCGGGAACGATGAACCTGACAGAGCCTCAGGCGGGATCTGATGTTGGCGCGCTTAGTACGAAGGCCGTCGACAACGGCGACGGGACTTATGCGATCACTGGACAAAAGATCTACATCAGCTGGGGTGACAATGATTTTACCGAGAATGTCTGCCATCTGGTCTTAGCCCGCCTGCCTGATGCCGCGCCAGGAACCAAAGGTATCAGTCTGTTCATGGTGCCCAAGCGCCTGCCGGATGAGAATGGCGAAGTTGGCCAAGCCAACAGTCTGAGTGTTGTCAGCCTTGAGCATAAACTGGGTCTGCATGGATCACCAACCGCTGTTATGCAGTATGATGCAGCGATCGGCTGGCTGATCGGTGAGCCGAATAAAGGCATGGCCGCGATGTTCACGATGATGAACAACGCACGTCTGGGTGTCGGCATGCAGGGTGTGTCAATTGCTGAGGCCGCCACACAACACGCGATTGCCTATGCGGTTGGTCGCAAGCAAGGCAAAACCCCCGTCGAGGGTGGGTCTGGAACCATCGTTGATCATGCTGACGTGCGCCGGATGCTGATGAGTATGAAGGCCGAGACCTTTGCCGCCCGCGCATTGGCGCTTGATTGTGCTGCAGCAATCGACATGGCGCGTGCAACTGGTGATGAGGGTTGGCGCGCCCGTGCCGCCTTCCTGACGCCGATCTGCAAGGCCTATGGAACCGACACCGGCATCAAGGTGGCCGAGACGGGTATTCAGGTCCATGGCGGCATGGGGTTCATTGAGGAAACTGGGGCTGCTCAGTTTTTGCGCGATGTTCGTGTCACCGCTATTTATGAGGGCACAAATGGCATTCAGGCCATGGATCTGGTCGCACGCAAGATGATGGATGGTGGGACCGCTGCCTTTGCCTTGCTTGACCAGATTGAGGCCGTCGCTGCGTCCTCAGACTTGGGCGCGCCGTTAACACGGGCTGTAGCAGAGTTGCGCCAGACCACCCACGATCTGATCAAACTGGATCTGAACGACCGCTTTGCGGGCGCTGTGCCCTATCTTGGCGCCTTTGCCCGCGTTCTTGGTGCGCAATACCACATCAAGGCGGCAATGGCTGGGCCTGCGCCGCGTGTGGCAATGGCCAAGTTCTTTCTGGCACGTGTCTTACCTGAGGTCTCGGGAATGCTGGCGCAGGCGATTCTTGGCGCCGATGATCTATATGCATTGTCTGTGGACGACTTGGCCGCATGATCCACTACCCGTATGACACGCCCCCCTTAGAAGGGCAGGCAATCGAGGTTGCCGATGGTATCTTATGGATGCGCTTGCCGCTGCCCATGGCGCTGGATCATGTCAATGTTTACGCCCTGCGCGACGGTGATGGCTGGGCGCTGATTGATACAGGTTTTGATACCAAACGGACGCGCAACCTTTGGGAAACGCTATTGGCTGGCCCGTTGCAGGGCTTGGCTATTACGCGCTTGATCGTGACCCATCATCATCCTGATCACATTGGCCTGGCGGGTTGGTTTCAGGGCCGGGGCGCTGAATTGGTGACAACCCGAACTGCGTGGCTGATGGCACGAATGCTAGTTCTGGATGATCAGGACCGCCCAGTTGAGGAAACCCGGCGCTTTTGGCGCGAGGCAGGCATGGATGACGCGGTCTATGAGCAGCGAATAAATGAGCGGCCCTTTAATTTTGCTGACATGGTTGCGCCAATGCCGCTTGGCTTCACACGGATAAAGGCCGACGACGTGTTGGTGATTGGTGGGCGCGCCTGGGATGTGCGGATCGGCCATGGTCACGCGCCCGAGCATGCGACGTTGTGGTGTCGTGAGGACCCGATTGTCTTGGGCGGCGACCAGTTGCTGCCCTCAATCTCGCCGAATCTGGGGGTTTATGCGACTGAGCCTAACGCCGATCCAGTGCAAGATTGGCTAACCAGCTGTGAGCATATGCGGGAATTTGCTAGGCCCGACCAATTGGTCCTGCCCGGTCACAAACTGCCCTATTCGGGTCTGCCAGATCGACTGCGCCAATTGATCGATAACCATCACGGTGCCCTCAAACGGTTGCGACGCCATTTGCAGCAGCCACGCCTTGCGGTTGAGTGTTTCTCGGCGCTGTTCAAACGCGAGATTGGCGAAGGCACATACGGTCTGGCCCTTGTGGAATCGGTCGCACATCTCAATCATCTGTTGGAATTGGGTGAGGTCACGCGTGTGCGCGGACCGAACAACGCTTGGATATGGCAGATGAAGGGATAAGGTTTGAGTGACGAAATCGTAACCTCCGCTGAGCTGATGGAGGCATCGGTCCTACCAGAAGCGCGCGCGGTGCATTGTGACCCGGACGCGCCTTTGTCACCCGAACAGATCCCGTTGCCCGCAAAGCTTGCGCAGAAACCGGTTGGCGACAAATCTCCGGCGGAATGGGCATATGAGCGGATGATCCTCTACATCAAGAACTTTGAGGAGCAACTGGATGGCGAACATGAGGTCGCGATGGGGTTCACTGGTGGCGATGCGGGCGTTCTAAAGATTGAAGGCATGGGGTTTTTTGCGCCTGACATCATTACATTTTACGGCGTCGACGGGTCGGGCCAAAAGTCCCAACAAGTGCAACATGTAAGCCAGTTGAACGTGACCCTGCGTGCAGTGCAAGTCCAACCTGACAAGCCAGCCAACCGCATTGGATTTCGGCTTGCCTCAGATCTTGAACCAGAATGAGACTGCGGCGCTTGCGCCCCGTGACAGCGATCCAAATATCAGATATCGCAATAATAATAAAAAATTCGTATTTCGGAGATGTTGAATGGCTGACCACGATTTCAAACCAGGTGAAATGGACATCACTGCGCAGGAAAAAACCTTTGAGGGCTTCATGCGCTGGTCGGTTCGCGTTGCCGCGCTCTCAATCGGTATCGTGATCCTTTTGGCGCTGTTTGCCAGATGAGATCAGTGCGGGCGCTGCTCTCACTACTGGGTCTTTTGTTTGCGTTGACGGCCTGTGGCGCACCTGAGGTTTGGGCGCCCCAAGAGGCTGTGATGCAGGCGTCCTACAGCCATAGCGGGCCCACGTCTGTGACGCTGTTCACTATGATCAACAACCGTACGGGCAGTGGTGGACATTCAGCCCTGATGATCAATGGCTCTGAGCGGATCTTGTTTGATCCAGCAGGCTCATGGCGTCACCCAACGGTTCCTGAACGCAACGACGTGTTGTACGGGATGACGCCGCAGATGCTTGATTTCTTTGTCGATTACCATGCGCGTGAGACCTACCATGTCGTTATGCAAGAGCTTCTGGTCAGCCCAGAGATTGCGCAGCAGCTGGCATTGGCAGTTCAGGCTTATGGCCCGGTTCCACAAGCACAATGTTCGTTGAGTTTGTCCCGGATCCTGTCCGCGACGCCTGGATTTGAAGGCTTGGGTCAGAACATGTTTCCGGCCCGCACTATGGCGGAATTTGCTGATTTGCCGGGCGTAGAGACCAGTCGCGTTTTTGATTACGACGCCGACAATAACCGCGATCTTTTGGCCGCTCAGGTCAACTGAGTTTTCCGAAACTGATCACAGTGCACCAGACAAAGAAAAACCCCCGAACCTCAGGCGCGGGGGTATCTCTGTGGCAAAGACTTGCCGAAACGTAGTCGAAGTGCGACTAGATCGCGCCTTCGCGCTGCATTTTCTTCCGAGCCAACTTACGCGACCGGCGAATTGCTTCAGCCTTCTCGCGCGCTCTTTTCTCGGAGGGTTTTTCGTAATGTTGCTTAAGCTTCATTTCCCGAAAAACGCCTTCGCGTTGTAGCTTCTTCTTCAGAGCGCGGAGCGCCTGATCGACGTTGTTGTCGCGAACACTTACCTGCATGGTGTCACCACCTTCCTAGGTTTGAGTTGATATAGATCGCAGGAAAGGGCCGTATAGCAAAGCGCTCAGAACTTGTCTAGTAATCCAACTGCTCAACACACCAGAGGTTAAGATGCCAGAAATTAGTCATAAACTGATCGATGCGGCGCTGATGCATGTGCCATTTGACGGATGGTCCGAGGCAGCATTTACCGCGGCGATTCGGGACACGGGCATGGACGAAACTTTGGCACGTGCATCGTTCCCCCGGGGCGCGGTTGATCTGGCGCTGGCGTTTCACCGGCGCGGGGATCTGATGATGGTCACCAAATTGCGCGGCGAAGATTTGTCTCAGATGCGGTTTCGCGACAAGATCGTCCGCGCCGTGCAGATCAGGCTGGAGGTCGTCGAGAATGACAAAGAAGCGGTCCGTCGAGGATCAACGCTTTTCACCTTGCCGGTCTATGCACCCGACGGGGCAAAGGCGATCTGGGGGACGAGCGACCAAATCTGGACCGCCTTGGGCGATCCATCAGATGACATCAATTGGTACACAAAACGCGTAACGTTATCCGGGGTTTACAGCTCAACCGTACTGTATTGGCTGGGCGATCAATCTGCTGATCATGCCGCGACTTGGGCATTTTTAGATCGGCGTGTCGACAACGTGATGCAGTTTGAGCGGGTCAAGAAAGCAGTGCGCGAGAACCGTATGCTGCAACCGCTCCTTGCCGGGCCCAACTGGTTGCTCAGCAAAATTAAAGCACCCTCAAAACTGCCGCCAACCGACTTGCCCGGAAGCTGGGCGGGACGTAGTGGCCCCGGAAAAGAAAACTAGGACATCACCTTCATGACCCTGCCTAATATCATGCGTGCCGTTGAAATCAGTCAATCCGGCGGACCAGAGGTTTTGCGCGCCTGTGAGCGACCGGTGCCCCAGCCAAGCGCAGAGCAGATCTTGATTGCTGTGGACTACGCAGGGGTTAATCGGCCAGACGCGTTGCAGCGGGCGGGCAGTTACAACCCACCAAAAGGGGCCAGCGATCTGCCGGGGCTGGAGGCGTCGGGAACGGTTGCAGCAATTGGCGCTTCGGTGTCGAAATGGGCCGTTGGTGACAAGGTTTGTGCGCTTCTGCCCGGTGGCGGATATTCGGAATTTGTGCTTACACATCAAGATCATGCGCTGCCGATCCCGGTAGGGCTGGCGATGGATCAGGCCGCGGCGCTGTGTGAAACCTATTTTACCGTTTGGTCCAATGTATTTATGCGCGGCGCGCTAAAAGGCGGTGAGATCTTTTTGGTGCATGGTGGGTCTAGTGGCATTGGAACCACGGCTATCCAGCTTGCAAATCAATGGGGTGCACGGGTTTTCACCACGG
Source organism: Paracoccaceae bacterium (assembly GCA_047623825.1). GTDB lineage: Bacteria > Pseudomonadota > Alphaproteobacteria > Rhodobacterales > Rhodobacteraceae > JBLHOS01. Next base: position 25,379 of record JBLHOS010000040.1, read on the forward strand.
CTGGATCTGATGAGAAATGCGCGGCCTGTGTGGCGTTGGGCGCAGAGCGTGCGATCAACTATAAAGACGCCGATTTTGTTGAGGTTTTACGGGCTGAGGGCGGTGCTGATCTGATCCTCGATATGGTCGGTGGTGATTATATCCCCCGAAATATCAATGCGTTGGCTGATGATGGCCGGTTGGTTCAGATCGCATTTTTGCAACATCCCAAGGTCGAAGTGAATTTCGCGCAGCTGATGGTTCGACGTCTCAGCATGACAGGCTCAACCTTGCGACCACAAAGTGACGCGGCAAAGGCCGCTATCGCGGACCAGCTCCGTGAAAAGGTCTGGCCTTTACTGACCGCAGGACGCATCGCGCCCGTAATGGACAGTGAGTTTTTGCTGGAGAATGCGGCGGACGCTCATGCCCGTATGGAAAGCAGCGCCCATATCGGCAAGATCGTTTTGAAGGTCTGTTAGGGGCAGAAAAGCCGCCGAATCCGCGCATACACAACCCATGCGCATACGATGATGCAATTTTGCGCTGGGCGACGGAAAGTGCAGTTTCATCCGTTTAGGTATCGGGCGGGGCTCTGTTGCACAAAGCCCCTGATACCCGAGGTTCCCCTTTCCCCAGACGGATTCATCCCACGGCCTCTGTGACAGGGATGCCAAGGGCTGTGTAGCCGTTCATGACGGCGATGCGGATCTGGAGCT
>JBLHOS010000041.1:0-25835 GCA_047623825.1 Paracoccaceae bacterium
GGATCATAGGCGATAGGGTGGCGTGTGATACGAGCCCAAAATGTCATGCCATGACATGACCCGTGATAAGGGGTGGCGTCAACGGCTTGCGCGCGCCGCAGTTTTTTGGATTATATCTACGACAATGATAAGAGGTGACATGAGCAAGAATTTGAAAAAGGTCAAACGCACCTTAGATGAGACCGGGGTTGGCGCCAAAATCCGGGAAATGCCTGCCTCGACGCGCACCGTCATAAGGGCTGCAAATGCCATCGGGTGTCATATATACTAGTTCGCCAAATCGATCATCTTTCGGGCTGAGGCAACTGGGGCGGCGATCCTTTTTATCACTGCAGGCGCCAATCAGGTCAGCGCAGATCTGGCGAGTGTCCTGACAGCAGAGCCTTTGGGCAAGGCCGATTCTGACCTGATCCGCCACCAGACCGGGTTTGCAATCGGAGGTGTGGCCCCGATCGGCCATCTGATGCCGATCCGGGCATAGTTCGATCCGCGATTGTCAGAGTTTAGTCAGGTTTTTGCCGCTGCCGGCACGCCGCGCCACGTCTTTGGCATTGCTCCCGCAACTTTGATCACGCTTACGGGCGCAATCACGGGTGCCTTCACGCATTGATCTTGGCCAAAACGGAACGCGCGGCTCGCAGGCCCGGCGGTTCTGCATCGCGGCCCAAAAGCTTCATGGTCAATTCTGCCGCCTGATGTTGTGCCGCCTGTGCCGCGGGATCGGTCAACAGGGCTACAATTGCAGGCGCAATTTTTTCGGGCACGCAATCTTCGGCCAGAAATTCGGGTACGACGCGCGTATCTGAGACAAGGTTGACCAATGTCACCGTATCAACCCGCAACATAGCGGCGATCAGACGGCGCGTCAGCCAATTCATGTCATAGGCGATGACCATGGGGGTGCCACTTGCCGCAAGCTCCAACGACACGGTACCCGAGGCCGCCAATGCGACATCCGCAGCCCCAAAGGCCGCACGCTTTTGAGCAGCCGCCTGATCTCGCTCCATCCCACGCGGATCAAGGATATGCACGACAAACGGCAGCGTAGCGGCCCATTCCATGACAGCCTGTGCAACAGGCTCTGCGGCTGGGATCACAAACTGCGCGCCCGGAACTTGTTCGCGGACACGCTGTAGGCTTGGACCGAAGACTGGCATCAGACGGCTGATTTCACCGCCCCGCGAGCCGGGCAAGACCAGCACCACAGGATCAGTTTGTGCTATGGCGTACTGCGCGCGAAACTCTGTGCGCTCCGCCACATCTGCCACAGGTTCGGTGGTGACGGGGTGGCCGACAAAATCGCAACTCACGCCCGCATCCGTCATATAAGGCGGCTCAAACGGGAAAAGTGCCAAGACATGATCGATGGATCGGGCCATTTTCTGGGCTCGCTTTGGCCGCCACGCCCAGACTGTGGGTGCTACATAATGCACCGTCGGAATATCGCTGACAGCCTTGACCTTGCGCGCCACACGCAGGCAAAAATCTGGGCTATCGATGGTGATCAGAACATTGGGTGATTTGGCAACAATAGTCGCCGCGGTCTCCCGGACACGGGCCAGCAACGGCATCAGGCGTGGCAAGATCTCGGCAATTCCCATGACCGACAGCTCAGACATTGGAAACATGCTGGTCAGCCCTTCGGCCTGCATCTCGGATCCACCTATCCCCATAAAGGTCACATCGGGCCGCAATGTCTTTAGGCCCGCCATCAATGCCGCACCTAGCCGATCGCCCGATGGCTCACCCGCAACCAAAAAGACTGTCAGGCTCACGTCTGATCACCCGGACAGACCCAGAGGAACATCCCAGCTTTGTCTGCAGCGGCCAAAACCACAGCCTGATCCAGCACCATGACGCCGCCCTGTACAATCACAATCCCGTCCAACCCAACCTCGGCGGCTAGGCGGATGGTCTCTGCCCCGATTGTGGGCATATCAATCCGCAAATCTTGCGCCGGTTTTGGCCCTTTGAATAAGATCCCGCCGGTGGGCAGCGCCGGATCGCGGACGCGTATCAGCTTTTCAGGTGGGGTGGCGGCATCCGAAAGGCGCTTGATGACATCTGGGGTGCTGCCGGGCAGAGTCTGTACAACGGTCAGGCTGCGAAGCATCCAATCGGTGCCGGGCAGCGCCTCAGATGCGAGGGCTTGGCCCTGCGCCACAACACAGGCCTGCCCAATATCTGCCGCCCCAAGGGCCGCAACAATCGCCGCACCGCGAAGTGCATCTTTTATCTGCGTCTGGTTTGGCTGTGGCCCGACCAAAATACCAGGGTCTGGCAGCAAATCAGGCGCAATTTGATGCGCGGCTAAGATCTCAAACCCGGCCTCCTCAAAGATCTCGAGGACGACCCGCAGCGCACCATCGTCACCCGATTGTAGTGCTGCCATCATTCGCGGAACCAATGGAAGAGTGGCCGCGTCGATCAAAGATGGGTCCAGTGCGGGTCGTTGGATTGCGCCGGCAAAACACACCTGCGTCACACCAAGTGTCTTCAGTTGGGTCAAAAAGCTGCCAAGCGTTTCAATCCGAAAACCAATTGGGGACGGCGCATTTGTGATATCAGGGGTATAACCGTGCAGGGCGCATAGGCACCACGGCGCCGGGTCCGCAGACATAATCCCCGCCAGATGGCCCGGCAGCTGTCCGGAACCTGCGATCAGCGCGCGCACCGCCCGCCTATCCCGGTGTCAAGAACGAGCGTTCTGACCCACCTAGGACGAATTCAACCATATCGCGCACATAAGGTGAATTAGGGTTCTCATCGGACAATCTTCGCGCACGTTCTTGAAACGCGCCCTCTCCCTGCGCCAAGGCCTGATAGGCCGCGCGCAAAGCAGTAATGTCGTCTTTTGCTACGCCGCGCCGCTTCAGCCCGACCAAGTTCAAACCATCTAATGTACCGCGTGGCCCCTGAACCAGACCATAAGGTATCACATCATTGGTCACCATTGTGACCGCACCAATAATGGCGCCGCGCCCAATGCGCACAAACTGGTGAACACCGCTAAGTCCACCAATAATGACGTTGTCTTCAATCAGGCAATGCCCGGCAATCGCCGACTGGTTTGCCACAATCACGTTGCATCCGACCTGCGCGTCATGTCCCACATGGGCGCCAGTCATGAACAAGCAATCGTCACCGACGCGCGTGACGCCACCACCGCCCATCGTACCCGAATTCATCGTGACACCTTCGCGGATCCGGTTGCGCGCGCCGACTGTCAGTTGGGTTTTTTCACCTGCAAATTTCAAATCCTGTGGGATGTCACCAATGTTGGCGAAGGGAAAAATCTCTGTCGCCTCGCCTATCTCGGTAAGGCCGCTGATAACCACATGGCTTTTTAGAACGACATTCTGGGCCAATCGAACATCAGCACCCACCACACAAAATGGCCCAACCTTGCAGCCAGCCGCGATTATGGCGCCGTCTTCAATGACAGCACTTGGGTGGATTTGCGCGTCTGGATCAATATTCATATCGCTTACTCTTTCGGAAGGTCCAACATGGCAGTGAACTCCGCCTCGGCCGCCATTTCGCCGTCAACTGTGGCGCGACCCTGGAATTTCCAGACTTTGCCGCCGGGTTTGCCGCGCGTCACGGTCACTGCCAACTCCAAAACATCACCCGGAACAACCTTGCGGCGGAATTTGCATTTGTCGATAGCCATGAAATAGACCAGCAGGTCCTTGTCTGCCATATTCATGCTGACGCCAACCATTACAGCGGCGGTTTGCGCCATCGCCTCGATAATCGTGACACCGGGCATGATCGGCGCACCCGGGAAATGACCCTGAAAATGCGGCTCGTTAAAGGTGACGTTCTTGATGCCAACGGCGCTTGTATTGGGCTCAATCTCACGCACCTTGTCGATCAGCAAAAATGGATAGCGATGCGGGATGATCCGTTGGATCAGCTGTATATCAGCAGTTGTTGGTATTTCGGTGGTCATGGAACGCGGTCCTTCGCCTCTATCTTGGGTCGTGGTATCAAGTGACCATCGGCGGGACAAGTCGCGCCGATGCGATCCGTCGCTACTCCGGGGCTGGGTCTTGGAGAACCGCCTCTGGTCGGGGCAATGGTGCGCTAGATCGGGGTTGTTGGAAAAAGCCTTCCTCAGGCCCGTTTCCCAGTAACGCATCGACCATCGCGATTGCGTCGTCCGTAATATCGACAGTCTCAGCCGACAATATGACTGAGCGGGTATCCATGATGACGGCCGCCCCACGGTCCCGGACAATTTCCAGCAAAACTGGAAAGGCTTGCTCAAAATAGGATTGGCGGACTTGCTCCACGAGCGACGTTAAGGAACGTACCTTGGTATCTTGTGCCGACCGGATTGCCTCTACGCGGGTATCAAATTCATCGGCTAACACACGAAAGTCGATTGCGACCATTTGTGTCCGCAACTCAACCAGATGCTGCTCTTCTTCAATCAGGTCTCTTTCAATCTGACGATTTTCGCGGGCCAATTCGGCTGAGGCTGCATCAAACTCAGATTGAGCTTGCTCGCCATATTGGGAGTCACTGAAAAACCGCTCTTGATTAAGGATCAAGATCCCGGTGATCTGCCCAACGGGCGTTCCAGTTTGCAGTCTGTCTTGGGCATGCACCACTCCACATGGGACACTGGCACACACTCCAATTGCGATGGCCGCAACCAGCCCGACAAGGCCAGACCGCACGCTAGAACCGCGCTTGGACAGTCAGCTCAAAATCGCGCTCTTTGTCCGTTTCTTCACTTTGCAAAACGCGAGAGAAGTTCAAGCGGAGCGGACCAATCTGAGTGTCCCAAAAGACCGAAAAGCCAACCGACTGGCGCCAGTTCAGGCTGTCATCTACCGTAAGTGCTCCAGCGGTGTTGTCTAATCCCCAAACCGAACCGATGTCATAAAACACACCGCCCGAGATGCCGTATTCCTCTGGCAGGCCGAGGGGGAAGTCCGCCTCAAACCGGGCCACTGCATAGAAGTTACCACCAAGTGCATCGCCGACATCGCGTGGACCAACGCCCAGCCCCTCAAACCCGCGCATCTGGCGGCTGCTGAGGAAAAAGCGATCCGTCAGACGGCTGCTGCCGCCGCCTAGCATCGTCAACGCCCCGCCTTCAAACGCGGCACTCAGGCCAACCTCTTCACGGAATATATTGGTCTCAGCCTGAACCAAACCCGTCGTGCTAACGTATTCAGTATCACCGCCAACACCCGCAAACTCTTGACCAAAGCGGACCAAAAGGCCGGCATCCGGATTCAAACCCGTCCGACGATTGTCAAAGGTGTAACTGTATCCGATGGACGACGTTGTTTGAGTACCTGCTTCAGCCTGCAAAATCGGTGAAGAAGACGGATTAATGTCAGACAAGGTATCTTGCGACAACGAATAGAATAGCGACAGACGGCCACTCTCACTTACAGGAAACCCAATCCCAGTCCGGAAGCCAATCGACTCAGTCTCATAAGTTGCATCATCATCGTCCGAGGTGCTTGCAAAGACGGACACGCTTAGTGCGAGATCACGGGCCATAAACGTGGGCTCAACGAAATCAAAACTGGCTGATTGCGATTCGCCGGTTGTGTCAAAGCCAAAGCGCAAAGCCTGCCCGCGACCCAGAAAGTTGTTCTCTGAGAAGGTAACCGCCAGCCCAGTTCCACCATCAGACGAATAACCAACCGAAAATCCAAGCGAGCCTGTCGGTTGCTCTTCGACATCAACATCCACGATCACACGGTCTGGGGACGTGCCTTCGCGCGCTTCCACCTGAGTTGCGCTGAAAAAGCCCAATGCTTCGATCCGCGCGGACGCCTGACGAATTGCTCGCGGATCAAACGGATCCCCCTCAACCGTATCAAACTGACGTCGAATAACGCGGTCCAACGTTGTCGCATTCCCCTCAATATCGATCCGCTCAACAAAAACTCGCGGCCCGCGGGTCACGTTGAACTCAACATCCAAAGTCAGCGCCTCATCATTTCTTGTGATCCGCGGCTCAACACGGATAAACCGCAGGCCCTGCTCGGTTGCAAGATTTTCCATTCGGCTGATCGCGCGATCAATTAGGCGCGGTGAGAATGTGTCGCCGGTGCGAAGGCGGATCGTGTCCTGAAACTCATCGGCGTCAACTTCTGGTAAGTCGCTGGAGGTTGTAGTCTCACCGATGCTAAAACTTTGGCCTTCACGAAGGTTGAAGGTGATAAAAAAGCCATCACGCTCACGCGACAGCTCAGATGTGACTGCCTGAACGTTGAAATCGACGTAGCCACGATCGCTGTAAAAATCAGTCAGCAACTGCTGGTCAAATGCGATCCGGTCCTCAATAAACGTGTCGCTTCCCACAAGAATGCGGAAAATTCCGGCCTGTGTGCTGTCGATTACACGGCTCAGCCGTCGGTCGGAAAACGCTCGGTTTCCCACAAACGCCAGACGCTCTGTCTCAACGACGGATCCTTCTGTCACCTCGAAGACCAAATCAACGCGGTTATCACTGCGCCGGATAATAACTGGTGTGACAGTTGCTGCAAGGCGACCCGACAGGCGGTAGGCATCAACAATATTTGCGGCGTCCTGCTCGGCCGTTGCAGGCGAATAGACCCGGCGCACTTGGGTGGCTAAAATAGGAAGCAGATTTTCGTCATCAATACGATCATTACCCTCGATCGCAACCGCGTTAACTGTCGGAAATTCTTGTACGATGATGACCAAAGTACTGCCACGTGGAACCACCTGAACAGCTTCAAATAGACCGGAGGCCTGCAACCGCTGGACTGCATCATTGACCTGACCGCCGGAAACAGTCTCACCCAACGTAATCCCGGCAAAGTTCGCGATCGTCTCATCCTCGATCCGCTGATTTCCCTGGATGTCATATTGCGTAAACCGCAAATCCTGCGCCTGAACCGGCAGCGCCAGAAGGGAGAAACTGATTGCGACAAAGAGGGCCGAAACAGCCCGCCGCCATCCCGCGAAAATTCCTGCGTGATAGACCATTGATTCCCGCCTCGCCTCTGAACGATTAATTTAGGTTATGATTATCGAATCTACACCAAGATGTCAAAACGCCAAATGACACGGATCAAGCCATTTTGCTTGTCCGTGTCACAAGATGTCCACAGGCAGAGGGGGTACGGGCGCTCTATCTAGAAGATCGAGACCAGCCAACCGGCAAAGGTCAGCGCGCCAACAATGGTCAGCGGGACCAGAAATCGATCGATATTGACCTCCAAAAAGAAGGTGATCCCTCGGTATCCTTGCGTAATGGTTTTCATAACAGTCAGACCCCTAAATTACCGAAATCCACTTCGGCTAACTAGGTTGGTATCGATCAATTAAGACCCAACTGGGGCACAGTCTTGACCGCAATTGGGTAATCTGACCGTCTGCTGAGATACCGATTACGGACAGAACAGATCATTGGTGAGCGCGAAAAGCATCAGCGACAACAACAATGTCAGACCCGTTGTCATAAAGATTTTCATCGCGCGGTCACTTGGCGGTTTGCCGGAAACCGCCTCATAGGCGTGGAAAACCAAATGGCCGCCATCCAGAACGGGGATCGGAAATAGGTTCAAAAGACCCACGGCTGTTGACAGGACGGCGATAAACCAGACGAAGTTTTCGATCCCCTGACTGGCGGCAGCTCCACTCGTCTCTGCGATGCCGATCGGCCCCTGCAAGTTACAGCTGGAGATTGCGCCGGTAATCATGTGCCACAGCCCTGACAGCGATGACTGGATGATAAACCCAGTCTGGCTAAAGCCAAATTGTACGGCCTCAAGTGGGCCAACTGACCGAGTTTCCGGCTCAAAAAACAGGCCCCCAGTGATGCCGATCAGCCAACGGGTCTCAAACCCGCCACCCGACAGCGGCAGATCCATCCGTCGTGGGGCAAGTACGACGTCAAAAACCGACCCATCACGCCATACGTTCAGACCCAATTCGCGACCATCAGAGGCTTCAACCGCGACGCGCAATTCATGAAATGCGGTGATTTCCACGCCGTCAATGGCAAGGATCACGTCACCCTCTTGCAAATCCGCCTCCATCGCGGCCGATTGTGGTTGAACCCCAATGACAACCGGGATCAGCGGAAAAGACGCCTCTTGTGCAACCTCTGCCCCGTCTCTCAAAACGGTATAAGTAACGGTGTAGGCTGCGGGCAAATTACGGCCCAACTCATATAGCTCCATCAAGGAAACAACGGCCTGCCCCTCAACGGCTAAAATCTCGTCGCCCTCTTGCAGAAACAGAGTTTGGGAGGGCAATTCGCGCGGTGCCCCAACCATCGCTTTCTCGGTCGCCTGACCGGAGATCAGCACAAGTGCGCCAAATATAACAATCGACAGGATGAAATTGAAGATCGGGCCGGCAGCAACCGTGGCCGCGCGCGCCCAAAGCGGCGCACCATGCATAGAACGGCGGCGCTCTGCCAGATCGAGGGCGTCCAACGCCGCCCCGTCCTTGCCGGACGCCGCATCGCTATCACCCAGAAACTTGACGTAGCCACCAAAGGGAAGTGCCGCAACCTGCCACCGCGTGCCGTATTTGTCGGTCCGCTTAAACAAAACTGGGCCGAAGCCTACGGAAAACACCTCAGCGTGGATGCCCGACCAGCGCCCAACAATGTAGTGGCCGTATTCATGAATCGCCACGATTATCGAAAGGGCGAGAACAAAGGCCAATAGCGTGAAGGCGAATCCGCCAAACTGGGGAATAAATTCCATGGGTAGGGAGCGCTCCTGTCTGCGTCAATTACGGGCTGCGGCGATGTCTTCTGCACGCCTTCTAGCCAAATGGTCTGTGTTGAGCACGGTCTCAAGGGTCTCTATGGCATCAGTAAGGCGAATTTCATCACAAACCGCGCTGAGCGTGTCTTCTACGACACCCGCCATGTCCATAAACCCGATTTGGCCCGAGATAAAGGCATCCAATGCGACTTCCTTTGCTGCATTGAACACCGTTCCCGCCTGCCCGCCTGTCTGCATAACCTCGCGCGCCAGCCGCAAGGCCGGAAACCTCACATCAGAGGGTGCACTAAATTCCAGCCGCGAAATCTGCGCCAGATCCAACCGCGCCACAGGCAGATCCACCCGGTCGGGCCAATGCAGCGCATAGCCGATGGCATGGCGCATATCGGGCGGTCCCAGATGGGCCATCAGTGCGCCGTCGTTGAACCCAACCAAGGCATGAATAATCGATTGCGGATGGATTACAGTCTCAATCCGCTCAGGTGAAATTCCGAAAAACTCTTTTGTTTCAATTAATTCCAAGGCTTTGTTGAACATCGACGCACTATCAATGGTGATGCGCTGGCCCATATTCCAATTTGGATGCGCACCTGCATCAGCCACAGTTGCGCGCGCCAGGCGCTCCAGCGGCCAATCTCGTAGCGCGCCGCCGGACGCAGTGATCACGATCCGCTCAACGGTCAAAATATTCTCACCGACAAGCGCCTGAAACACAGCGGAGTGTTCACTATCGACAGGCAAAATACGCGCTCCGTGACGCTGTGCTTCGGCCATTAACAGCGAGCCTGCGGTGACCAGACTTTCCTTATTGGCCAGCGCCAAGGTTGTGCCTTGCCTCAGCGCGCGAAACCCTGGTGCCAATCCCGCGGCACCTACAATCGCCGACATTATCCAATCAGCAGGCAGGTCAGCGGCCTCCAAAAGGGCGGCCGGACCCGCTGCGACTTCAACACCGCTGCCATCCAATGCGTCACGCAACGCCGGTAAGGCATCATTGAAGCAAGTGACCGCCAATTCAGCTCCAAATTCGCGGGCATCGCGGGCCAGTTGGGCGATGTTGCGCCCACCCGTCAGCGCCACAATACGGTAGGCTGACCGGTTTCGGCGGATCAGATCCAGCGTATTTTGCCCAATCGATCCGGTCGCCCCAAATATGGTAATTCTGCGGGTCAGAGGGGCACCGGTGGAAATTCTGTCAGACTTTCCACCAAAAGCAGCATTACCGCCGCCCCCAGCATGCCGTCGAACCGGTCAAAGACCCCACCATGTCCGGGCAACATATTTGAGCTATCTTTGACCCCCATCTTTCGCTTCACGGCACTCTCGGCGATATCGCCAATTTGGCTGGCCATGCTTAACGCAACCGAAATCCCAATCAGTTCGACCCCTGCTTCGGTCAGGCGAATGAACACCGCCCCAACCAGACCGGCAGCGATCCATCCCACGACCGTACCAGACCACGTTTTCTTGGGACTGACCTTGGGCCAAAACTTAGGACCACCGAGAATGCGGCCTGCGAAATAGCCCATGATGTCGGTCGCAGCAACCACCAGCACCAGCCACAACATCCAAGTCAAACCGAACGTGTCGCGGTGCACCAAAAGGCCAAAACCGGCCAGCATGATCAGTGTGGTAAAGGCTAAATACAGGGTCCGGTTCCGCTCCAAGACTGCGATCCCAAGAATTGCTGCCAGCAGCAACAAAGGTATGCCAAAGCCAATGGGTAATAGCTTTGCCGCAACCAGCAAACCCGCGGCGATAAAGCCCAAGGTAATCGCCCGACTTGGCGCACCGCCCAACATCCGCACCAATTCCCAGACCAGAACGCCGATCACCAATACGACCAATGCCGTGAACCAATAGCCCCCGGCCCAGACCGCCAGCAACCCTACCACGGCCATGACAAGACCGGTTCCCAGTCGCACGGCCAAATCGGAAAAACTATCTTTTTTTAGGGCCATAGGTTAGGCGTGAACCGCCCCAAAGCGGCGGTCCCGTTGTCTGAATCGCGCAACAACTGTTCCAAACTCAGCAGCGCTAAAATCAGGCCAGAGCGTGTCGATAAACTCATATTCCGCGTAAGCTGATTGCCACAGTAAGAAGTTTGAGATCCGCGCCTCGCCGCTGGTGCGGATCACCAGATCCGGGTCAGGCAGAAAATATGTGTCAAGGTATTTGGGCAGCGTCTCGTCGGTGACGTCCTTGGGTGCAATCTTTCCGGACGCTACATCATAAGCCAGTCGGCGGGTGGCACGCGCCACCTCGTCCCGGCCGCCATAATTCAGTGCAATCGTCAGATGAACGAGGTCATTATCCGACGTTCGCAGCTCCAAGCCATCCATCAAATCGACCAGTCTTGGGTCTAACCGAACACGGTCACCGATGAACCGTACCCGAACGCCTTTATCGAACAAATCTTGTGCTTCACGCCGGATATAGCGTGAAAACAGACGCATCAGACCGGCCACCTCAGTTTGGGTCCGTTTCCAATTTTCTGTCGAAAACGCAAATATTGTCAGATACTTAACATTAAACTCCGGGCATGCTGTGACAATTTCCCGAACGCGTTTTGCCCCAACGTGGTGCCCGACCAAACGTGGCCGTCCGCGCATTTGCGCCCACCGTCCGTTGCCATCCATGATGATGGCGACATGGCGTGGTGACTTGGCCGTACTGGTTGGTTGGTCTGCCATGGTTTGGCTCCTGTTTCACGCAAAACGAGGGGGTGTCATCTGGTCGTTTTAAACTTGCATGATCTCAGTTTGTTTATTTTCAAGTGTCGCGTCGATCAAGGCTATATGGGCGTTGGTCATTTCCTGAACCTCGCCCTCCCAAAGCTTCTGATCATCTTCTGACATGCCGTCCGCTTTGGCCTTTTTGATCTGGTCCATGCCATCACGGCGCACATTGCGTACGGCGATCCTGGCACTTTCAGAATATTGCGCCGCCACTTTGGTCAGTTGGCGGCGCCGCTCCTCATTCAATTCGGGGATCGGCAACATGATGATGGTGCCGTTAAGCTGCGGGTTGATCCCGAGCCCGCTTTCACGGATCGCCTTTTCAACCTTACCAACCATGGATTTGTCCCACACATTGATGGTCACCATCCGCGGCTCAGGTACGTTAACGGTGCCTACTTGGTTGATGGGGGTCATCTGGCCGTAAGCCTCAACTTGTATCGGCTCCAGCATCGACGCTGATCCTCGGCCGGTCCGGAGCGACGCAAGCTCTACCCGCAAATTAGCCAAGGCGCCGTCCATGCGGCGACCCAAATCGTCCAGATCGATCTCAATTTCGTCCTCAGCCATGGCCCCGTCTCTCCGTCTGGTGTCTTAGTGTTTGGGCGTCTTAGCCTTAACTGTGCACCCTTGTATAGGTTCCCTGCCCCGCTAAAATACCGCGAAAACCACCGGGCTCGTCCAGACTGAACACGATAATCGGCAAACTGTTTTCGCGCGCAAGTGCGATGGCAGAGGCATCCATGACCCCAAGATGCTGCTGCAAAACTTCATCGTAGGTGATGGTATCATACCGGATCGCATCGTCATGTTTGGCCGGATCCTTGTCGTAAACACCGTCCACTTTGGTGCCTTTGAAGATCGCCGCGCACGACATTTCATTGGCGCGCAAGGTGGCTGCGGTATCCGTCGTAAAATAAGGGTTCCCGGTGCCCGCGGCAAAAATCACGACACGACCTTTTTCCAAATGTCGCACGGCGCGGCGGCGGATATAGGGCTCACACACTTGGTCCATCGGGATCGCGCTAACCACACGGGTGAAAACGCCCTCTCCTTCAAGGGCACTTTGCATCGCCAGTGCGTTCATGACGGTTGCCAGCATACCCATATAATCTGCGGTGGTCCGCTCCATCCCTTGGGCACTACCTTGCAGGCCCCGGAAAATATTACCACCACCGATAACCATGCAGATCTCAACACCCAAGGAATGCACGGATTTGACTTCACGTGCGATCCTCTCGACAGTTGGTGGATGAAGGCCGTATCCCTGATCCCCCATCAGCGCCTCCCCCGATATCTTTAGCATAACGCGTCGATATGCGGGCGGTGGGGAAGCAGATTCGTCCAAAGTCATTCGCAACCTCTTTATGGGTAGTGTTGAGCTTGACGTATCATGGCGTAAAAGAAAGGCAGGTTCAACGAGCTTTCCCAAAACGTTCCGCGTAAGTGGAACGTCTCCAAAACGAGTTTTAGACATAAAGAACGACGTATAAAAAATTGATAAACATAAACAAAATCTCACCTGAACAGCCAGTTTTGATTGCTGGTCCGACCGCATCAGGAAAGTCAGCGTTGGCGCTGCAAATCGCCGAAACCCAAGGCGGCGTGATCATAAACGCAGATGCGTTGCAGGTTTTTGACGGTTGGCGTGTGCTGACAGCTCGCCCGTCGGTTGCCGAAGAGGCCCGTGCACCGCATGCACTATATGGCCATGTTCCGTTTGAGGATACATATTCAGTGGGCCATTGGCTGCGCGATGTTGCCCCTCTGCTGGCAACCGGGATCCGTCCCATTATTGTCGGCGGCACCGGGTTGAACTTCTCTGCCCTGACTGAGGGGCTGGCCGAGATCCCACCGATCTCAACTAAGACACGCTATGCGGGCAATGCCGCCACACATGCTGAGATGTTGGCGACGATTGATAGCGTCGATCCGGTCATCGCGGGACGCATCGACCGTCAGAACCGTGCCCGGGTTCAACGCGCCTGGGAGGTCTGGATCCAAACCGCGCGCCCGCTGTCTGATTGGCAAGCAAGCACCGGCGCGCCGCTGTTGCCACTTACCGCCACAGCGCCGTTGCTTTTGGATGCGGACCGCGACTGGTTGGCCGATCGAATTTTCCGCCGCTTTGATCTAATGCTTGCGAACGGCGCACTGGAGGAAGCACGCGTTAATCTTGCGCGCTGGCACTGCGCGCAAGGGGCAACCAAGGCAATTGGTGGCCCCGAATTGATCGCTCATCTTGGTGGTCAGATCACCCTAGAGGAGGCAAAATTGAGGGCTGTCATCGCATCCAGACAATACGCCAAACGCCAAAGAACTTGGTTCCGCGCCCGCATGACGGGCTGGACAACACTCGCTCAACCCTCCTGAAATCGCACAAAGTTTTGGCTTAAATTGAATAATTTTCTACTTTTCTTTCACATTTCGAACCTTTAGCCATTGTACATGGGATCAGATCTTGCGGTAGTTTCATTGGGTAAGGCGCGAATGCGCGGTGGTTGGCGCGTGACCACGCTTGGTGCACGTCCTTTCCATCAACTTTTATGGATCACCCGCGGTCAGGGACGTATCACAGTTGGCGGCATTACCCGCGGCTACAGCGCAAACCGTGCGATATTTGTGCCCGCCGGTACGCTTATGTCGATCGAATTGGGTGCTCAGGTGAATGGTCTGATCCTGAATATTCAACCTGATCCGCAGTTGGGGTTCCCGACAGACACCTTCCATCTTCGAGTGGTTGATATGACAGCGCAGGCACAACTGACCGGTTATATCGAACAGATTGAACGTGAATTGAGTGGAAAATCCATTGGCTTCGAGCGGATGCTCCGAGGTTATATGCTGCTGCTATCAGCTTGGATTGAGCGTCAGCTAAATAGACAGGACGTGACGGATTCACGTGATCGCGGCCACCAATTGGTTGAGCGTTATGCGTGTCTGATCCAAGAAGATTTCCGCTCCGGATTAAGTGTTGCCGATTTTGCCGCCCGCCTTGGGGTCACCCCAACCCATCTTAGCCGGGTTTGCAAAGACGCCTCAGGCAGACCAGCGCATGCCCTGCTACAAGACCGGATCATGCATGAAGCGCGCCGCCTGCTAGCCGATACCGATATGCCGGCACGCGAAGTGGCTGAGCATCTTGGCTTTTCCTCGGCGGCCTATTTTACGCGGGCATTTTCGCAGCAAACGCGACTCACCCCGTCGCAATTTCGAAGCAACCCAGAACGTTGACCTGCCTTGTAAAGCCTCTACGCTGATGTTGGCGCATATGGACAAATCTACCGACGGTCAGGCGGTTCCCTTAACGTATCCCCCCGGTTTGAAGCCAAAATGTCGTTTTTTAACCCAAAGCCTGTCGTAAAAGTTACAGGTATTGCCGGAACCGAGCATTGACGCGCTCGCCATTATGATGCGCTATGGGTCCGTGCGATGGGGAATGCGCATCAAGACGCTGTATCCCATCACTTGAGATTTAAATTCTATACGTGTCACAGGGAGACAACCATGACGCACCCCAATACACTGGGCAACAAAATGCATCCTGCCGCAAAGATGTACGCCGATGAATTTCATGATGGTAAACTCAGCCGCCGTGAATTCCTTGTGCGGACGACTTCTTTAGGTGTGGGCGCAGCTGCCGCATATACTTTGATCGGCTTGAACCCTGCACAAGCAGGTGGGCACAGCGTAATACCATCGATGGGCGGCACGTTGCGTATTCAGCAAGAAGTTCGCGCTTTGAAAGATCCTCGCACGTATGATTGGTCGCAAATGGCCAACATCACACGTGGGTTTCTGGAATACCTAATCGAATACAACGCAGACGGCTCATTCTCTGGTGTTTTGCTTGAGGATTGGTCTGCAAACGACGATGCCACCGTTTACACATTGAACGTCCGTCAGGGCGTGATGTGGAACAATGGCGATGCGTTCACTGCGCAAGACGTCGCTGCAAACTTCGCCGGTTGGTGTGATGCGACTGTTGAGGGTAACTCGATGGCGTCTCGCATGGGCGCTTTGGTCGATCCGGAAACCAACCAAGCCCGCGATGGCGGTATTGAGGTTGTGGACGACTACACAGTTCGTCTTAATCTGCCAGCGCCAGACATCACAATTGTGCCTGGTATCGCAGACTATCCATCGGCTGTTCAGCATCGTGACTTGATCGGTACAAACCCGCAGGATCACGGCGTAGGCACCGGCGCCTATGAGATCACTAACTACGAAGTGGGCGTTCAAGCAACGCTGTCACGCAAAGAGGGTCACACTTACTGGCGTGATACCTATCTGGATCAGATCGACTTCGTCGACCTTGGTCAGGATCCAGCCGCATGGTTGGCCGGCGCTGAGGCGGGTGAATTTGACATGACCTATGAGACAGTTGGTGAGTTCACCGACTTGTTCGACTCGATCGGCTGGACCGGCAGCACCGTGGTTACGGCGGCAACCGTTGTGATCCGTCCAAACCAGGACAACGCACCTTATGATGATGTCCGCGTTCGTCGCGCCATCGCCATGGCGGTTGACCCACAGGTTCTGCTGGATCTTGGCATCAACGGTCAGGGTACATTGGCTGAAAACCACCACGTCTGCCCGATCCACCCAGAGTATGCCGAGCTGGCACCTCTGGTGATCGACAAAGACGCGGCCTACGCGTTGCTGCAAGAGTCTGGTCATGCGGATTTTGAGTTTGAGATCACTTCGATCGACGACGATTATCGCCGCAACACAACTGATGCCGTCGCAGCACAGTTGCGCGACGCTGGCTTCAATGTGACCCGGACCGTTATCCCTGGCTCCACATTTTGGAACGACTGGACCAAATATCCATTTAGCTCCACAAACTGGAACCACCGGGAGCTTGGCGTGCAGATCCTAGCGCTTGCCTATCGCAGTGGCGCACCTTGGAACGAAGCGGCCTTCGCAAACGAAGAGTTCGACACTCTTCTGACCGAAGCCATGTCGATCCAAGATGCCAGCGCACGCAGTGTCGTCATGGCGCGGTTGCAGACGATCATGCAAGAAGAAGGCGTTACACTGCAGCCATACTGGCGCTCGTTGTTCCGTCACCATTCCGGCAACGTTGTGAATGCTGATATGCATCCCAAGTTCGAGATCAATGTGCACACACTGGGCTTGGCCTAAATTAATCGGATGGGGCGGCGCGATCATCGCGCCGCCCTTTTCATATCTGGGTGTCCACCACCCCACCTAAGAAACGAACGGGTCCGCAATGATGGCCCGATGACCCGCAAAAATGTGGGCGTTAACCGACAGGGAAATAAATGGGACTGTTTATTCTGCGGCGCGTAGGCGTGATGATTCTTACCGCACTTTGCCTCACTTTCGTGGTCTTCTTTCTGACCAACCTCGCCCCCAACCTCGAAAAGCTCGCCAAAGCACAAGGCAACTCGCGCATGACCGATGAGGAGGTCATCAGCTGGATTGATAGAAACGGCTATGGCAGCCCGATGGTCGTCCGCTACGGGGAATGGTTGGGTGTTGTGCCGGGTTGGACCCGCACCGATACTGGCGATGGTGAAATAACCGGTCGATGTATCGATTTTGGCATGGATCCCACGGACGCACCCACCTTTTGTGGGGTCTTGCAGGGTGATTTGGGATATTCGACCGTCTCTGACGCCGAAGTTGCCGGGATCGTTGGCTCGCGTCTGGCGCTGACCGGCAAGTTGATGTTCTTTGTTATGATCGTGATGATCCCGTCAGCCTTGGTTATCGGGGTTATGGCCGGGATGCGCGAAGGGTCGCGCACCGACAGAACGCTCTCAACGCTGTCGATCGTCACCACCGCGACACCGGAATATGTCTCTGGTGTTATCTTCATCGTGCTGCTGGCGTCCTCAACCACTGGTCTTTCACCGATCTTGGCGGAATGGGGCTGGATCTCTGGTCGAACGTGGTTCCTGGGCTCGGCGCGTTCTGCGATGACTGATGTCACGTTTTGGAACTTTACCCTGCCGGTCATGACTATGGCACTTTACGGAATGGGCTATATTGCGCGAATGACCCGCGCCTCTATGGCTGAGGTAATGACAGCGCAGTATATTCGGACCGCCCGTCTGAAAGGCGTCAGTTTCCGCAACATCGTTCTGAAACACGCCCTACGCAACGCACTCATTGCACCCTTCACTGTCATCATGCTTCAGTTTCCATGGCTGCTGACGGGTGTCGTGATCGTTGAGACCCTTTTCAATTATAACGGCTTTGGCTGGACGCTTGTGCAAGCTGCCTCCAACAATGATATCGAGCTGCTTCTCAGCTGCTCCATCGTTGCCGTTCTCGTGGTTCTGGTCACACAGCTGATATCTGATATCGGCTATGTCTTCCTGAATCCACGTATTCGTATCTCTTAAGGAGCCGACGCAATGGAACCGTTAAGCTGGTCCGGGGCGCTTGGCCCCATCCTAAATCCTCTGATGTTGGCATTCGTAGTCGTTTTTGTTCTGGGCTTTCTAACCCAGGGCGCGATGGCCGTGGCCGGGATCAAGCCGGGTGAACCTATTTTCCATCCCGATCACACCATAACGATGACCCGTTCGCCCATCGACTACGCGCTTTTGTCGATGCGGTATTCGGTATTGGCGCTGGTAATTGCCGCTGTAATCTACATCATCGGTGGGGTCGTCATGCCCTCACCTGAGGCAAAGGGCATTCTGGGCGGTATGGCGGCACGTTTGTTGCCTGTCTGGACCGCCCTGATCATTACCTTCGTCTTGTCGATTACTTACAAGCGTAAGCTTGGGCTATATGGTAAACTTTTTGATAGTCCGATCGGCATGATCGGCTTTGCGCTGGTGATGTTCTGGACTTTCACGGCCATCTTCGCGGGTATTATCATCACCCACGGCCCGATCGATGTGATTTCCGGTATGCGCAATGAGGTGCCGGGCACGCCGCTTTCGGCACTGGGCGACGGCGACTTCCCCTTCTATCTGCTAGGTGGAGACAATCTGGGGCGCGACGTGTTTTCCCGGATGGTCATGGGCGCACGTGAAGTTCTTAAGATCGCACCCGCTGCAACACTCTTTGCCTTTATGGTCGGGATTACGTTGGGCCTGCCTGCCGGCTACTTTGGTGGCAAGATGGACACCATCATCACCTTTGTCGCCAATCTGGTTTTGGCATTCCCAGTGATCTTGTTGTTCTATCTGTTGGTGACGCCTGAAATCGTGGCCACCGGTATTCCGGTTTATATGGCGGCGGTTTTGTTCCTCTTACCGATCTTGTTTCTGATCGTGTTGTTCAACAGCCGGTATTTTACGCAACCAAAATTGCGCAATATGCTGGTGGCGGGCATCGTGATTGTCTGTGGCTGGTTCTATCTGTCGCTGATCTCAGAGGCCTCTGACGATAGCCCGTTGTATATCTTGCCGGCCGCCATCGACGGATTTGATATTCCGGGAAATATCCTGATTGTGTTTGTCTCGGTGGTGTTCGTGAATTCACCCACCGTTTTCCGGATTGTGCGCGGCATCGTGCTCGACATCAAAACTCGGGATTATGTGGCTGCTGGTCAGACCCGCGGTGAGGGTCCGTGGTACATCATGCTGTGGGAAATCTTGCCCAACGCACGCGGGCCGCTGATCGTCGATTTCTGCCTGCGCATCGGCTATACCACGATCCTTTTGGGGACCTTGGGCTTCTTTGGACTGGGCGTTTCACCAGAAAGCCCAGATTGGGGTTCAACGATCAACGAGGGCCGTCGCCTTTTGTCGATTTACCCGCACCCTGCCCTGCCGCCTGCGTTGGCGTTGATGAGCATGGTTCTGGGCCTAAATCTGCTGGCCGATGGCCTGCGCGAAGAAAGCCTGAAGGACTGATTGATCCGTCGCGCCCGAGATCCGGGCGCGACCCCTTAACAAGGATACATGCGGCAATGGTTAAGACATCCACCCTCACAATTCGTATGCATGCGATGTGCATTGGGTGTGTATGTCGCCGCCGCCCCCACTGGGAGACAAGTTAATGGCAGACCGTGAACCCTATGACGGCCCAATTCTAGAGATTGAAAACCTCTCGATCTCATTTTTTACCCGCCTGCGAGAGATCCCCGCAGTGATGGACTTTTCATGCACCGTGCAGCCAGGCGAGGCGATGGGCCTTGTTGGCGAAAGCGGATGCGGAAAATCTACCGTTGCCTTGGGGGTGATGCAGGATCTGGGCGCCAATGGCCGGGTCGTTGGTGGCACCATTAAGTTTAAGGGCCGCGATCTGAACCTGATGAGCAATGCAGAGCTGCGCGAACTGCGCGGATCCGAAATTGCGATGATTTATCAAGAGCCAATGGCCTCTTTGAACCCGGCGATGAAAGTCGGCAGACAGCTGATGGAAGTGCCGATGATCCACGAAGGCGCTTCTGAAAAGGAAGCGTATCAGCTGGCTATGCAGGTCGTAAAAGATGTGCGCCTGCCTGACCCCAAGCGGATCCTTGACGCCTTTCCGCATCAGTTGTCGGGTGGTCAGCAGCAGCGGATCGTGATCGCGATGGCGCTGATGTCAAAGCCGTCACTGTTGATCCTGGATGAGCCGACCACAGCGCTCGATGTAACGGTTGAGGCCGGGATCGTCGATCTCGTCAAGGATTTGGGTAAGAAATACGGCACCTCAATGCTGTTCATCTCGCACAATCTAGGCCTTATTCTGGAAACCTGTGACCGGCTTTGTGTGATGTATTCCGGTGAGGCGGTAGAGACGGGTTCCATCGTTGATGTTTTTGATAAGATGCAACATCCTTATACACAGGCGCTGTTCCGCTCGATCCCGCTTCCGGGTGCTGACAAGAACGACAGCCCACTGATCGCCATTCCTGGCAACTTCCCTTTGCCTCATGAACGCCCCTCAGGCTGCAACTTCGGCCCGCGCTGCGATTACTTTGAGGCCGGGCGCTGTGATGTGGGCGACATTCGCATGTCTGGGATTGAGGGTGATGATCGCCACGCGTCCCGCTGTGTGAAATTCCTAGAGATTGATTGGGCTGCACCGCCCACAGTCGCTGCGAAAAAGGAAAAGGGTGAAATTGGAGAGGTTGTTCTGAAGATCGATAACCTCAAGAAATACTATGAAGTGTCCGCCAACTCGATGTTTGGGGGCGGCAGTACCAAGGTCGTCAAAGCCAACGAAACGCTTAGCTTTGTGGCGCACGAGTCTGAAACATTGGCGATTGTGGGCGAGTCTGGATGCGGAAAATCTACCCTTGCCAAGGTCTTGATGGGTCTGGAAACCGCAACGGACGGCCAAGTATTTTTGGATAACAAGTCGATTGGCGACGTACAGATTGAAGATCGTGACACTAAGACAGTATCCTCGGTTCAGATGGTTTTCCAAAATCCGTTTGATACGCTGAACCCGTCAATGACTGTAGGGCGGCAAATCATTCGCGCACTAGAAATCTTCAAGATCGGTAATAATGAGGGTGAGCGGCGAGACCGTATGCTGGAGTTGCTCGACCTTGTGAAACTGCCTCGCGCCTTTGCCGATCGGATGCCACGTCAGTTGTCTGGTGGCCAAAAACAGCGGGTTGGGATCGCACGGGCCTTTGCGGGTGGTGCCCGGATCGTGGTCGCAGATGAACCAGTGTCAGCGCTTGACGTGTCCGTTCAGGCGGCAGTTACCGACCTGTTGATGGACATTCAGCGCGAAGAGAAAACAACCCTGCTGTTCATCTCGCATGACCTGTCGATCGTGCGGTATCTCGCAGACCGTGTGATGGTGATGTATCTAGGTCACGTGGTGGAAATGGGCAGCACGGACGCCGTCTTCTCCCCACCTTATCACCCCTATACTGAGGCGTTGCTGTCTGCGGTGCCGATTGCCGATACCAGCGTCGAGAAGAAGCGGATTGTTCTAGATGGCGACATCCCATCGGCGATGAACCCACCATCGGGTTGCCCGTTCCAGACCCGCTGCCGCTGGAAGTCTGAGGTGCCCGATGGCCTGTGTGACCGTGAAGTACCACCGATGGTCGATTTGATCGATGGTCATCAGATTAAGTGCCATTTGTCGACTGAGATTTTGGCCAAGATGGAGCCTGTGATCAAGATCGCAGCAACTGCCGGCGAGTAAGCCGTTCTATTAAAACGAAAAAGCGCCCCTTGAGGAATAACCTCAGGGGGCGCTTTTGTTTGATATAACAGTTTGGGTTTAGCGGCCTTCGAACTTGGCCGGACGCTTCTCCATGAAGGCCAAAACACCCTCTTTGAAATCACGGGTTCGGCCGCATTCGCCCTGCAATTTGCCTTCCAGCTTCAGCTGTTCAGACAATGTGTTTTCAGAGCTTGCGCGGATTGCCTCTTTGGCGTGCTTGTAGGCTTGCGTTGGCCCTTTGGCCAAATGTGCAGCACGGGCCCTCCAAGTCTGCTCAAAACTGGCATCCTCAATCGCTTCCCAGATCATGCCCCAGTCACTGGCCTGGTCGGCACTGATCTTATCGGCAAACAGCGCCGCCCCCATCGCCTTGGCCGTCCCGATCTGGCGCGGCAACCAATAGGTGCCACCTGCATCTGGGATCAAACCAATACGGGTAAACGCCTGAATGAAGCTGGCTGATTTTGCAGCGATCACAACATCGGCGGCCAGCGCCAAATTGGCGCCCGCACCGGCAGCAGTGCCGTTCACCGCCGAGATCGTCGGCACTGGACAATCATTGATCGCCATCAGCATCGGAATGTATTCGTCGCGCAACGTACGCTCTAGATTAATGTTAGCGACATTGGCGCGATCGCCCAGATCCTGGCCTGAGCAGAACGCCCGACCTTCGCCTGTCATAACCACAACGCGCGCCTCATGTCCGCCAAGTGTCACGGCATGGGTAATCTCAGCCCGCATCTGGGTGTTGAGGGCATTCATCACATCTGGCCGACGGAATGTGATCAGCGCCACATCGTCCGAGATGTCCATTGTTAAGGTTTCATATTGCATGTTTCTCTCCGCATTATTTGCGCAGACGATATCAAAGCAATCCGTGCAGGAAAGCGAAACCCGGCGTCACGGGTTCATTATCTCATCCAGCCTGCGGGTTTCATCGGGGGTAAGTGCTGGTCTGACCAACTCTGGCGTCTGATTTCGGCGTCTGATGTACAAAGCCGCCAAACTAAGTCCGGTCACCAGCATGCCGGGACCCGCCAACCACAAAATCCAGTTCGCACCCGACGCCACAGGGTTCAGCAAGACGTATTCACCATAGCGATCGACGATGTAGGCGACGACCTGCTCATCGCTATCGCCATCCACCAACCGCTCACGCACCAACAGGCGCAAGTCTCGAGCCAGATCCGCATGGCTTTCGTCGATACTTTCGTTGCGGCAGACCAGACAGCGCAGCCCAGTTGAGATATCGCGCGCACGTGCTTCCATCACAGCATCAGCCAAAATCTCATCAGGTTCGACCGCATTCACCGGCATCGCCAGACTTAGGCTAATCAAGGCCAGAGCAATTAACCGTTTCATTCTGCGGGCACTCCGGCTTTAGCAATTGCTGCTTTTGCAGCACCAGCGGCGACACGGTAGCGACGATCAGAAAGCGACAATGCACCGCCAAACGCCATCAACATCGCCCCGCCCCAGATCCAATTGACCCAAGGTTTAATATAGATGCGAACCGCCCATCCGCCGTTGTCCTGCGGCTCACCCAAGACGACATAGACATCGCGGCTAAAGCCGTTGTTGATCGCGGCCTCAGTCGTTGGCATCTGGGCTACCGGATAAAACCGCCGCTCTGGATAAAGCGTCTGCAGTGGCCGGCCATTTTGGGTCATCTGAATTGTGGCCATGGTCGACAGATAGTTTGGCCCCTGAAGGCGCCCAACCTCTTGCAACGTTACTTCATACTGACCAATGGAATAAGGCTCACCGATTTGGGCGACGCGGATATCTTCAACCTGATACGCCGACACTGCCGCAATCCCAAAGATAGCGACGCCAACACCGCCATGCGCAATCGATTTGCCCCAATCAGCGCGGGGCAGACGAAACAAACGGCCCAGACGATCAAATATCGCACCGCGCCCTGTCCGGCTGAACAAATCAACGGCAGTTCCTGCCACTAACCAAACGCCCAACGCGATCCCGATCGGCCCCATTGCGGACCGGCCCGATGTCATTGACCAGACCAGTAACCCGACAGCCAATGCCAACGCGAATGCGGCCCAAAGTGGCCGCATGGAGCGTCCGAATTTTGCGCGCTTCCACGGCAACATCGCACCGATCGGCATGACAATTGCGGCCAGAATGACAAACGGAGTGAACGCCGCATTAAAAAACGGTGGTCCAACCGACAGCGTCCGATCAAAGAACATCTCAGCAATCAGCGGCCAGATTGTGCCAACAAAGACCACAAGGGTCGACACTGCCAGCAACAGGTTATTCACCACCAAAGCACTTTCACGGCTGACGGTGGAAAACACACCTTTGGCCTCCATTACGCCAGCACGCAGCGCAAACAGCAACAACGCCCCGCCCATAAAGAACCCAAGGATGATCAGGATATACACCCCGCGCTCTGGGTCGTTGGCAAACGCATGAACCGAGGTCAGCACGCCTGATCGCACGATAAATGTGCCGATAAGGGAAAACCCGAATGCCAAGATAGCCAGTAAGATTGTCCAGCTTTTTAGCGCTTCGCGTTTTTCCACGACGATGGCTGAGTGCAGCAAGGCCGCCGCGATCAACCACGGCATGAAGCTGGCGTTCTCAACCGGGTCCCAGAACCAAAAGCCGCCCCAACCCAGTTCATAATACGCCCACCAACTGCCAAGCGCGATCCCGATGGTCAAAAAGATCCATGCCGCCAGCGTCCATGGACGCACCCACCGGGCCCAAGCGGCATCAACACGCCCCTCAATCAGGGCCGCTACAGCAAATGAAAACGCCATGCTAAGGCCAACATAACCAAGATACAGAAACGGCGGATGAAACGCCAAGCCGGGGTCTTGCAACAACGGGTTCAAATCTTGGCCGTTGAAAGGCGGGAAGGCCAATCGCACAAACGGATTTGATGTAAAGAGAATAAAGGCGAAGAACGCTACAGCGACGGAGCTTTGGACTGCCAGAACGCGCGCGCGCAGCGTTGGTGGCAAATTACCCCCGAACCAAGCCGCCATCGCGCCAAACAACGTCAGGATCAGCACCCACAAAAGCAGCGATCCTTCATGATTGCCCCATACACCCGAGATTTTGTAGATCAGCGGCTTCAGGGTGTGCGAGTTGGCCACGACCAACTGAACCGAAAAGTCTGAGGTCACAAACGCATATGTCAGCGCGACAAAGCTGAAGGCTGTTAAGACGAACTGCATGGTTGCCGCCGGCTCGGCCATGGCCATCCAACCGGGCCAAAGCTTTGCCGCCCCAATCATCGGTACGATCATCTGAAAGATGGCCACTGCAAAGGCCAAAATCAGGGCGAAATGTCCAAGTTCTATTATCATGCCTCTATTCTAGTGGCTGCTGCACGCGCGTCCAATCAAATCCGTCGTGATAGGCCATAGGATCTTGCGTCGCAGGGACGCAGGTAGCCGCATCATCGGCCGCGAAACAGCCCGCCCATTATCCCGCGCACCACAGCACGCCCGGTGTTGCTGCCCAACTGGCGGGCAAATGATTTTGCAAAGGTCGTCCCGACTGAATCACGGCGCGATGAGCTGAACGTTTGACCGGTTGGGCGGCTGACCCGCGCGCCCGAATACCGCCGGCCGGATTGGAACTCCCGCAACGCCGGTGAGGTCTCATCTCCCTATTTGGCTTCGGCGACCTGTGCCTCTTTGGCAGCGTTTGCCGCGCGGGCCTGCAAAACCTCAAACGCACTTTCGCGGTCGATGCCGGTGTCGTATTTTCCCGCCATAGGCGAGCTGGCCATCACAGCACGGCGTGTCGCGTCATCCACCGGCCCCAGCTTGGACGATGGTGGGCGGATCAACGTCTATTGCACAACGCCCGGCACACCCTTGCGTTCCAGCATCGAGGTCACAGCCTCACCAACACCGACCTCACGGATCGCGTCCTCAGTATCGAAAGCGGGGTTCTCTCGGTAATTTTGCGCCACCTGACGCAGCTTTTGCTGGTCCTTGGCGGTATAGGCGCGCAACGCATGCTGCACACGGTTGCCCAGTTGGCCCAGAATATCATCCGGTACATCGGCTGAATTTTGAGTAATAAAATAGATGCCAACCCCTTTCGAACGGATCAGGCGTGCGACCTGCTCAACCTTGTCGACCAGTGCTTTGGGGGCATCATCAAACAGCAAATGCGCCTCATCAAAGAAAAAAAGCAACTTGGGTTTGTCCAGGTCGCCCACCTCAGGCAGCGTCTCAAACAGCTCCGACAGCAGCCACAGAAG
>JBLHOS010000042.1:0-25686 GCA_047623825.1 Paracoccaceae bacterium
GATCAGGGTCACCGGACGGCGGTAGCTTTGGCGCACCAAAGGACCGTTACGCCGACGCACTGCGCGCAGATTTGGCATGGGGACTGGTCAGCCCGGTGGCAGCCGCGCGAGACTAGGCAGACAAGTCATGATCCGGCCTGTGCCCACAGTCGCCGCCATGGCCAGCTACGCATTGGCAGATCTGGGAGGCCCTAATACCGTCTCACTGGCCCAGAACGAAAGCGCGTTTGAGGTAAGCCCAAAGGCAATCAGTGCGGCCCAGACTGTTCTTGCACAGACACCGCTTTATCCAGATCCCGATTGGCAAGACTTGCGCAGCGCCGTCGCAGATGTGCACGGACTTGATGCCGCCAGCCTAATTTGCGGGGCCGGATCGATGGAGCTGATTGGGTGTTTGATCCACACCTTTGCCGGACCCAGCGATGAGGTTCTGGGTAGCCAACATGGCTATCTTTTTGTCTCAACCGCGCGCCAGCAGGCGAGGGCCACGTATGTGCAGGCGCCGGAACCTGAGCTGACAGTTCCTATCGATGCGATAATAGCCCGCGTCATGGCGCGCACAAAAATCATGTTTGTCTGCAATCCCGGTGATCCCACCGGCACACGGATAAAGACACCTGAGATTTTGCGCCTGCGCGCGGCGATACCCAGTTCGGCCCTGTTGATTGTCGATCAAGCCTATAGGGAGTTTGATCACCAAGACCCACGCCCGATCTTTGATCTGGTGTCCGGCGGTAACACAGTTGTTTTGCGCTCCTTTTCCCAGGCTTACGGATTGGCTGCTGCACGCGTCGGTTGGGGCTACTTTCCTGTGAAAGTCACCTCCGAGGTTCGTAAACTGCTTAATTCCAACAACATCGCCGCCAACAGTCAGGTTATGGCGACCGCATCAATGCGAGATCAGGCCCATATGATTATATATCGTTGAAAAGACAGCCATAATTAGGGGTCTCTTTGCAGATACTGTTCGCCAAATGGGCATGATTGTTCCCGTCAGCCACACCAATTTCGGTCTCATCCGCTTTGGCTCTGTAGCTGAGGCGAGGCAGGCAGATGCCGCACTTCGCACCCATAGTCTGATCACACGCGCAATGGGGGGCTATGGCTTCGCGCAATGTCTGCGCGCCACCATAGGGGCGGCACAGATTATGGACCAGGTGCTCGGCGTGCTGTCACACCTAAAGGAGGCGTCAGATGCCAGCAGATCGTAGTGGACCCAAAATAGGTGTCCTTGTGCCGTTCACCAACGTGAACCTTGAGCCTGAAATGATGGCGCTGTGCCCACCCGGCTGCACGATGCATTTTGAACGGATCGGCGGCTATGATGTGGATGAGATCTCCGGCTCTGCGCAAATGGCAGGCCTTGGTGCATCCGGTATCTCAGGCAGCCTACATTTGATCTCGGGCGTGTGGCCAGCTGTCGTGCTTTATGGTTGCACTTCGGCCACGTTGACCCTTGGCACCCGTTTTGATCACGATCTTGCAGCGAAAATCGCGGCGCGTTCTAATGCCAAATCGCTGACCGCTGCGGGTTCAATGGTCGCTGCGATCAAGTCGCTTGGCGCCACAAAGATCGGCTTTGCATGACCCTATATTGGCGAAGTGAACGATCAGGCCGCAGAGTTTTTGACCGTTGTCGGCATCAACGTTATCCAGCGCGCCGATATTGGTCGTGAATTGGGCAATTACGGTAAAGGTGAGCTGACCCCAGATGAGGTCTACGCGCTTGCCCTGCAGGCCGATCATCCACAGGCGCAGGCAATCGTGCTGTCATGCACCGATATGCGTTCGGTTGAGGTAATTGAGCGAATTGAGGACACGTTAGGCAAACCGGTTGTCGCATCAAATCAGGCGATGATCTATTGCTTGCTGCGCATCTTGGGGCTTGCACGCCACGACGCAGCACCCGGTAGATTATTTGATAATCTTACCTAGGGTTGGGTGCTCAGCATGGCAACTGCGCCAGTGAACTCACGTTGGTAGTAGGATCGGTCATCTTCGTCAAAACCCGGTCCTCGGCCCAGCGCGTGCGCCTGCTGCAAAAACCCTTTTGCCGCGTTGCCTGCACCAATTTTGCTGACAACTACCGACGCCAGGAACGGCGCGCCACTCTGCGCGTCCTCAACCATTGTCGCCTCAAGCGCTTGCGTCACCTTTGCGATTGATCCCGGCAGATACAGCCCCATTGTGCGGGCCAGTTTGCCATAGGTCACCGGCACGTCTGCTGCCGATAAGCTGCCAAGATGCGCGCGAATTCGGTCTCGCAATACGGTGCCATCTGCAGCCGCCTTTGTAGCAGCGCGCGGGGCCGGAATTTCATGGGCGGCACCATCCGATGCAATTTCAGCAGCCCAAACCCGGCGGCTGGAGCGCATGATCAGGCGGGTTTTCCCAGCGTCCGCCCCGGTTCCGGCCTCTGACTGGCTTACAACTTCGCCTGATCGCAACCCCGCGCGCAGGGTTTCTGTGTCCATCCCCAGACGCGGTGCAAGATAGTCCGGTGAGATCAGGAACTGGCCCTCTTCACGCATGATCGCATCGGGTGGGACGGGGCGATACAATAATGGGCGCTTTGACTGCGCCGCGTCGTCTGGCCCAGCACTGTAATACGGGGTCTCACCGGCGGCATGGTCCGTCACGTCGATGATATCGCGGACTTCGGGCACAGCGGCGCGGATCATGCTTTCGACCCCACCGCGCAGTGTCGCGGCAGAGGATGCACAGCCCTGACACCCGCCCGACATCAGCATGCTGACAACGCCGTCCTGCACGCCCACAACGCTGACATGTCCGCCGTGGCTGGCAATCGCCGGGTTGGCTTGCCGGTCCAGCACCGCTTGGACGGCCAAACGGATATCGGCATCAGAACGGGCTTGGCCAGCGCTATTAGCGCCTTGCCCCAAAGGCGCGCTAGAGTGTGCCATGCTGTGGCGAAGCGCATCAGCAATTGGACGTTTCAAGGCGTCCCAATCGCTGTCATCAGTCTTGAGAACGGCCACAATTGCACCCGAGATATCAACCATTTTCACCCCAGCAATGGCAAATAGCGCCTCAGCCAAGGGTGCGCCCTGCGCCGCTGCCGCATCGCTAAAGGTTGCGATGGCACCGTCCTGCACGTCCGCATCCAACACAAAGCGCATGCTGTGGCGATCACCGGGTGAGGTTTCGGCGCGAATACGCAGAGCGGGCGCGGGTTCAGACATCTTCCACCTCGGCGGCCACCATGGCACGCAGGTGACCAAAAGTGTAAATTCCAGACCGGTGACCATCGCTAAAGCTGACACCGATTGCATAATTGCCAAGACTCCAAATCCGGGTCGGCGCGATGTTCAGGGGCACAGTCGCAGGCTCCAGCACCGCACGCCCGCTCATCTCATCGACACAGGCCGCACATCGGCACGCCAGACGGAGATCACGAATATCGATCTGCTGATCATGCCCATCATGCCAACGCAACGCTAGCGTCCGCGCGTCACGGCGATCCAATGCAACCAAAACTTCGGCAGCACCATCTGCATGGGCCACATCAACCGAGGGCTTTGGCGTGCTGGCGTCATCGGTCCAATACCAGTCAAACGGCGTTGGAATACCCGCAGGCGCGTGTACACGCCCCGACAGGACCGCAGCAATGTCGCGGTAGGCAGCGGCTGCAGGTGCGCCCGGATGGGCAATCACCAAAGGCCGCCCGTCATCTCCACAGTCCACAATCGCCGGATCAAGCGGAATTGCCCCCAGAAACGGCACACCAAGGCTGGCCGCAATTCTAGCGCCGCCACCTTGATGGAAAATATGCGTGACCTCGTTACAGGACGGGCAGGTAAACCCGCTCATGTTTTCAACAATGCCAAGGATTGGCACCTTGACCTGTTCCATCATGCGAATACCGCGTCGGGCAATTTTCAGGCTGACATCTTGGGGCGTGCTGACCACCACGGCACCGGTCAACGGAAAGCTTTGCGCCAGCGTCAATTGCGTATCACCAGTGCCGGGGGGCAGATCGAGGATCAGATAGTCTAGTTTACCCCAATCCACCTCAAGGATGAACATTCGCAGATATTTCGCAACCATCGGGCCACGTAAAATGGCGGGTTTGTCATCATCTGTCAGCATACCCATCGAGATGACTTTGATCCCATAGGCCTGTGCGGGGATCACCTTGCCATCGGGCGTCATCGTCGGCGCCTTTCCAGTCGCTATCCCCAACATTCCGGGCACAGAGGGGCCATAAAGATCAGCATCCACTAACCCAACCGCCGCACCTTGCGCCGCCAAGGCCAGTGCTAAGTTAGTACTGACCGTACTTTTGCCCACACCGCCCTTGCCGCTGGCGACCGCAATGATCTGGCCCAGATGCGCCATGCCAAGGTCGCCCGTCGGGCTGGATGTGGCTTGTGCCGTCGTCATAGAATTTCCTTTGATTTGGGGTGTGGTGTTACCGCCTTTTGGCCTTTGCCTGCCGCAAAATTGACGCACAGACGACCTAGGTCAGCCAGTGCCAATTCGGCACCAACACACGCACAATAGTGGGCCGCATCGCTGCTTGAGAAATGCCGACAATCGCCGCAGGTGCCAAAGGCGACGGTATCGCGAATTTTGGCAAGCTCACCCGCCAATGCCGGCAAGGCTTGGCGCAGCGCTGTGCGCAGATTGCCCTCAAGTTGGTCAATGGCCTGTGTCAGGTCGCGCAACGGATCATCTTGCATGATAGTTTGCCCACTGTCCGTCAGATCCAACCGAACGCTGCGCCTGTCATCTACCGCTTCGTGCCGTATAAGATAGCCCTTTTGCATCAGGGATTTTATGACTTGTGATGCGGTGCCCCGCGTCGTGGCATGAAAACTGGCAAACGCCGACGGCGTCCGGGAAACATGATTGGCACGCGCGAAAAATCGCATCGCCGTCCATTGCGCCGCTGTCAGGTATGATCGCGCACCAGTCCCTCGGGCTGCCCGCCCAAGATAAACAAGCAGTTCGGCAATTTCTTCTATGTCGGACACATCTTCACTCATGACCAACTGATAGCGTTTCAAAACCATATTGACAAGCGAATCCGATCAAGACTAGTATCGAAACGAAACTAAGTGTGGAAAAATGAATACACCCTTCCCTCCACCCAGAATGCCCCAGAACAGGACGCCGCGCGCAGAGTTTCTTGACGCGCGGACTGAGGCTGGGCTTGCCAGATGCTGGCGTGATCAAGGCGATCTTACCGCCCGCAACCGATTGGTCACTTCGCATCAAGCCCTTGCCATAGCGGCGGCCAAGCGAGCCGGTGGCAAAGGACGAGAGTTAGATAGCGATCTTCTGCAACACGCAAATATTGGGCTGCTGAAGGCCGCTGATCGCTTTGACCCCGACAAAGGTTTTCGCTTTTCGACCTATGCTGCGTGGTGGATCAGGGCGGAAATCCAAGACTACAAGATCCAGAATTGGTCTTTGGTGAAGCTGCCAAACTCAGCATCCAGCCGTAAGTTGTTTCATAATCTCAAACGTGTTGAATCCCGACTGGTCGCAGAGGGTGAGGTTCGGCCAGAAGACCTGATTGACCGGATTGCCGTGGATCTCGCAGTAACACCCAGACAGGTTGTGTTGATGCAACAAAGGCTGGCCGCTCAGGATGGCTCACTAAACCGATCCGTCGGGGACGATGGTGGTGCAATGCAGCTGCAAGATCTGCTTGAGGATCCAGATGCAGATGTCGAAGAAGAAGTTAGCGCAAGATTGGATTCTCAGGCATTCTGGATCACGATGTCATCCCATCTGAACCGGCTGTCAAAGCGTGAACAAGACATTATCATTGAAACATATGTGTCTGACACACCCAAGACGCTAAACGCGTTGGGTGAACGGTTCGGGGTATCGCGTGAGCGTATCCGCCAGATCCGCGAAGCTGCACTTACCCGACTACGGACGTCGTTTGCCGAGACTATGCCCTCCTAAGAGGGGGCATCGGCGCCCCGCCACTGTTGGGATAAGCGTGGCATCAAAGGTGGCTTGGCATGGCCATTGACACTGTATCGTTGATAGCGGGCGCTACGGCTCCCCTGTACCGATCTCTTCCTTGCGCTTGGCGACGTAGGCGTCCAGCTCCTCTCGGATAGCGACGTCCATCACCGGCTCGGCGTAGTCGGCCAATGCCTTTTGCCACAGCAGTGTTGCCCGATCGATCGCTTCATGCGCGCCTGCGGCCTCCCAACTTTCATAGTTGGTCCAGTCCGACAGTATCGGGCGATAAAACGCGGTCTCGTAGCGTTCCATCGTGTGTTGCGCGCCAAAGAAATGCCCGCCGGTCTGGACAGATTTGATCGCCTCAAATCCCAGATCATCCTCAGTGAAATCAATCGGTCGCAGAAACTCAGTCATGTTCTGGATGATCTCTACATCTAGGATCAGTTTTTCATAGGACGCCGTCAAACCACCCTCTAGCCAGCCGGCGGCGTGGTAGATCATATTCCCGCCGCCCATGATCGCCCCCCAAGTCGCCATCTCAGTTTCATAGGCGGCTTGCAGGTCAACCGCGTTTGAGGCGTTGGCGTTGGAGGTTCGGTAGGGCAGCGAATAGCGTCGGGCCAACTGGCCTGCGATAACATTAGCTTTGGTATTTTCCGGCGTCCCGAAGGCAGGCGCGCCTGAGCGCATATCAACGTTTGACGTAAAGGCCCCGTACATCACCGGCGTGCCGGGTTTGACCAATTGGGTCAGTGCGATCCCAAACAGTGCCTCAGCATTCTGTTGGGCTAGGGCCGCAGGCAGCGTGACCGGGGTCATCGCCCCCATTAAGGTAAAGGGTGTAACTGTAACCGGCTGACCGTGCTCAGCCATTGCGATCAGACCTTCGCCCATCGCATCGTCAAACAACCGGGGTGAATTGACCGAGATAATGGTAATAACGCCAGGGTCCAACGCCATCTCTGCTACCGAGATGCCGCGCGAGATCGCCATCATGTTGATGCCGTCCATCGCCCGACCCCGCCCAATGGCGGTACAGTGAAACGACAGATCCGACAGGGTCAGGTTGGCACGGTACGTATCAAGGTGCCGATTATTGGCTGGCAGCTCCATCGGCGACGTGACCTGATTGCCGATGATATCGATCGCGTTGAAATGATGCGCCAACCGGATGAAATTCTCATAGTCCGGCAGGTTTCCAGACCGCCGACCATTGATCCGATCATGCACATTGGGCGGCCCTGCGACCAAGCCAAAACAAATGTGATTGCCGCCGATCTGCAGCCGCTTTTCCAAATTGCGGGGCGTCAGCGTAAATTGCGAAGGGGCCGTAGCGATGGCCGCCATCACAATGCTTTCGTCAATCCGAATGGTCGACGTCTCACGGTCAACAATTGCGCCTGCCCCCTCAAGAATGTCCATCACCCGGTTGCTCATCACCCGGATCCCTAATTCTGATAGGATCCGCATCGACGTGTCATGCAGCTGCTGCATCTGATCCGGCGAAAGCAGCTCCATCGGGGGGTAGGGATTTTGGACCGACCTGTGCGGCAGCTGCGCTATGCCGCCCCCGGTTCGCCCGGATTTTGCGCTTCGACCACCACTGCGACGTTCACGTGTCATCAGACACCTTTCTAAGGATTAATAGCCTCGAGTTGGATCAACGAGATTGTGCAATTGCCCACCGTCGCGGTACCGCGTCAGGTTCTCGCAAAACATGGTGATAGAGTTCAGGTTCCAGCCCTCATAAACCGCCGAGCAATGTGGCGTCAGGATGACGTTTTCCAACGCCCAAAGTGGGCTGTCGACGGGCAACGGTTCGGTCTCAAAGACGTCCAGCGCGGCACCCTTTATTTGCCCCGATTGCAGGGCCGCGTGCAGCTCAGTCTGGTCAACCACTCCACCGCGTGAGATATCGATGAAAACTACTTCGGGCGACATCGCAGCAATCGCAGACGCATCAACCAAGCGGCGTGTGCTGTCCAACAACGGTACGCACACAGCGATGAAATCGGCGCGGGGCCACAAACCCGGCAGCGCGTCCATGCCGTGGACCTCATCAACACAATCCGTGGGTTTAGGGCGCGCGCGAACGCCTAGAACGGTCAAGCCCATTGCCTTGCACCGGCGCGCAATCGCCTGCCCGGTCTTTCCCAACCCCAAGATCAGGATCGTCCGCCCGGCAATTGGGGTCATCTTGTCCGGGGTCCAGCGTCGTTGCGCCTGTGCCACCGCAAATCCATCACGCTTGAGCGAGAAGTGCAGCATCGCGCCAAGGGTATATTCAGCCATCATATCTGCAGCCACCCCTGCGGCGTTGGTCACTGCCAAATGCGACGGATCCCAGCCCGCCAAATGGTCGGTGCCCGATCCACCAACCGAGATCCACTTGATCGTCTGGCTGCCCAAAAGTGCGGCGCGCGGATACCCCGTGGTTCCGGCAAATCGGACGGTAAAGACAACTTCGGGTTGGACCCTATCCAGCATCTGCGGCAGTCCCTCGTAGCTGTCGCAGACATGAATGTTGAGATCAGGATGTGCTGCCGAAGCCCGTTCAAGCGATGGGCCGGCATTGGCAGTATGCAACAAAACAATCGGGGTATTGGTCACGATCCGCACTCCACCTGAAAAGGGCCATATGTCGTCTGACGTTGACGCATTGGGTCTTAGGGCGCCGCAAAAAGATGTTGCGACAAATCAGCAAAACGACTGTTAGGTTCGCTCAATCCAAGGGTTGCGGCGCAAATCGCCTCAGCCCGAGAAACACCAACCACCGGCACCGCGAATTCCATAAATTTCGCGATGATGTCAGCCTCGGAATAAGGTCGCTCTGGCCCGCCGCGTGCATGAACATCACCCGAGGCCAGCACCCGACCATCGTGCATGGTGATCACAACGTCAGCCCACCGGGCCAAGGGATAACGGACCTCATGATGCGGGCTTTCAATCAGCGTCGTTTTATCGACCAGATCAGCAACCGCTGCATTCCCAAAGGCGTCTTGCATAATGTGCTGCAATCCGATCCGCCCATGTACGAGCATTGTGGCGACAGCAAACGGTAGGGAATATTGCGCCTGCGAAGTGCTGTCAGGAATAGCGGCAAAAAGCTGTACGGCATTGTGAAAACTGCTGATTTCGATCCGTGAAATCTGGCTCGGGTCGATACTATGCTCAAGGCTCAACTCTCGCGCGGCATCGATGGCCGCATGCGCCCAACGGCAGATCGGATAGGGCTTCACATATTGATGCTCAACCTGCCAAAACGTGCCCAGATCCGTCCAGTAGGATGCGGCTTCGGGGGCCTCCACGGTCATGGCAGGCGCGCCGGTAAACCCCATCTCAGCCATGATGATGGCGGACATTCCAACCAGCGCACCATAGCCAGAGCCGTCATGCAGCATGGTTGGATTGGCAATCTCGCGCATCATCTGGCTGCGCGGGCCGTGATATTCGGCTATGCCCAAGGCCTCACGCAATTGAGTGGCGCTGGCACCGCGCAACCGCGCACCAAGGGCCGCGACGCCCAGACCATTCCACGCCCCAGAGGTGTGATAATCTGACACCGTGCCATGCAGCGCCATACCCGCGCGCCCCGCGATCTCATAGCTGATCACCAATGCTGCCAGCGCATCAAGGCCACTCAGCGCCGGCTGTTTTTCAGCAATGGCCACTAGGGCGGGCACCACGGCGACACCGATATGCCCCTTGGACGGGTTATAGCCATCATGCCCATCCAGATTGTCGATCTGCGTTGCGGTGGCGAAACTGGCCCCCGCAAGGCTGGCCTGACGTCCGTCAAACATGATCGTCGCCCGGCTCACCTCATCGGCTGAGTTATAAAGGCGAACGGCTGCCTCACGCGCTAAAATTCCCGCCTCCATTGGTGCGGCTGCGATGCAGATCCCAAGCGTGTCGAGCAATAACAAACTCGCCATGCGACGCGCAGATCCGGGGACGTCGTGACTGGGTAGATCGCAGATGAAAGCGGTCACTTTCTGAAGGGCCAGAGAAGCATCTAAGTTGGTGGGAGCATCGTTCATGGTATTTCCCTTGGACTTGCGCAATGCCACAGTATTCTTGATCCATGTGACCCGCATGTGAGAAATCTTTGGTCAATGCATAATTATTTCTTTGTCTTAACCCCGCAGCTCGCTACACAGGCGTCGTCTCCATTGGTCTAAAATCACACCATGCATCGCCCCCCTCCTCCACTGAACTTCATCCGCTCATTTGAATGTGCTGCGCGCCACCTTAGCTTTACAATTGCTGCCAAGGAATTGGGCTACACCCAAGCCGCGATCAGCATGCATGTTCGCTCGCTTGAGAAATATGTCGGCAGGCCGCTGTTTCACAGAAACCCGCGTAGCCTGACCCTGACCGAAATGGGTGAGGCGTTCCTGCCGACGCTGTACGAGGCCTTGGCGCAGATCGACAGTGCGACCGAGTCGATTGTGTCCAGCGCGCGCGATCAGACCGTGATTATCGCCTGCCCAATGAGCTTGGCGGTGAACTGGATGTCGCGCTGCCTGAAGGGGTTTCAGGCCATCAATCCAGACATTGAAATCGTCATACACGGCACCGTTTGGGACAGTGATGCAGACCCGATTTCGGATATCACTATTTCACTGAACCGTGGCGATGACATCCCCGACGGTGCCCAAAGGCTATGGCAAGACAAGCTCACCCTGCTGGCAAGCCCTGATATGGCCAGCCGTATCACCAAACCCGCTGATATCCTGGAACTGCCGAAAATCTTCGTTTTAGGTCGTCAGGAATATTGGACTGATTTCGTGCACAGTATTGGTATCGGACCGATTGATTTTGACCGGGGCCTGCGCACCAACGGGTCAAACATAGCGCTGGATTTCGCCGCCAATGGCATGGGCCTGACCGCGTCGCTGTCGAGCTTGGCCGAAGTATATCTTGAGCGCAGATTGTTGGTTGAGCCGTTCGAAAGCCGCCCTCAAAGCCCGTGGAATTACTACATCAAGATGCATAACCGAACCAAGGGCAGCGCTGACCGCAAGGTCGCCAATTGGATCATCGCTTCGGGTCAGGCCCACATATAAACTGATCACAAACCGTTTTTAACGCGACTGAAATGCTGCGTGTTTTTAGCGTCAGCCGCTTTGACTGGGTAGCCACAACGCGAGCGGCGGGAAAATGATCAGCAACGCTACCAATAACAATGAGCATAAGATGAACGGGATCGCCGCTAGGTAGATGTCGCGCATTGTGGTGTCTGCGGGGGCCACGCCCTTCATCACGAATAGCAAAAGCCCGAAGGGCGGCGTGGTGAAACTGATCTCTAGCGCCAGCAGCATGATCAGACCAAACCAGATCGGATCAAAGCCAAGCGACAACGCCAGCGGAAAGAAGATCGGCACTGTCAGCAGCATCATCGAAATCTGCTCCATGAACATACCCAGCACCAACAAAACTGCGAACATCACCAGCAGCATGTAGATCGGATCTAGATCATACCCAGTCGCCCAAGCAATCAGCCCGCTTGAGGCGCCCGAAAAGGCCAATAACTGACTGAACGTGGCTGAGCCAAAGACAATCAGATAGGCCATAAGTGTAACGCGAAGCGCACCAGTGACGGACTTTTTCAGCGCCTTAAACGTCAGGCACCTAAAGGCTACGGCCAAAAGGATCACACCAAGTGCCCCAAAAGCGGCGGCCTCGGATGGGGTGACAATACCGTTGATCATCATGACGACGATGAATGCCATGACACCAATCATAGGCACCACATCGCGGACCAACATCAACAATTTTGCCGACACCGATATGGGTAGAACATCGTAGGCTGGTGCCGCCGAAGGGTCGATCTTGGTCATCAACCAGATGGTCCCAATATAAAGGCAGGCCAGTACCAGACCGGGCAAGACGCCCGCGATCAGCAATGCCCCCACATCAATTTGCGCCAAGGTTGCCAGCAACACGGCCAACGCGGACGGCGGAATGATGATCGCCAGCCCCCCGGTGCCCAAGATCGGGCCAATACTCATATGCTTTTTATAACCGCGCTGCGTCATTTCTGGCACCATAAGTGAGCCAAGCAACGCTGTTGATCCCATGGATGAGCCCGACAAGGTCGAAAAGCCAGTGCCACCCAAAACCGTTACATATGACAAACGTCCTGGCAATCGCCCCAACAATCTATCAATCGCGTTGAACATGCGCCCACCAAGGCCGGTGTGGAAAAAAATCTCCCCCATCAATAAGAACAACGGGATCGGGACAAGCGCGAATTTCGTCAGCGATCCCAAACCGTTATTCAACAATTGGGAGATCCCTCGCTCCCCGCCCATAAAGATCCAGGCCCCAATGATATTGGCAGCCAAAAACGCAAGGGCCACGGGCATTCCAATGGCCATAAGGACAATAATTGCCCCCAGCAGGAGCGCCAGCGCTTGATACCATTCCATTAGTCGTGAATTCCTGCATGACCCGAATGCATCAGCTCACGGCCAACAACAAAGCGTGTAAATTCAATGGCCATCATCCCAAAACTCAGCGGGAATGAGGCGGTTAAGATCCAGCGCGGAAAGTAATAGGCTCGGACGTCGTAGTCTCTACGCTCAATATTGGTCAGCAGCAGTTCCAGACCTTTCCAGGCCAGAACTGCGCAAACCAGAACACATGCCAGCGCCACACCACGGCTGACAACCTGGCGCACCCGGGGTGACAAAGCCGCCGTCACCAACTCAATGTGAACATGCCCTTTCTCGCGCACCAACCACGGGGCGCCCAGCATGGTCATATAAAGCAGGCCATATTCGGCAGAGGTAAACAGCCATGCAAACGGCTGAATGCCAAAATTTCGCATCACAACCGACACGATCACTGAAATCATCAGCCAGACCAAAGTCATCCCGGCCACAAAGGCCATCGTATGAAGCAGTGTCGTATAGATGCGGATCACAAGGGCCATTTGACTGGTCTTCCAAAATAGTCCCGGCGCGAGGATCCGCGCCGGGACAAAGCGATAATCAGTTGGCGTCTGCGTCGTAGAACAGCTCTAGCAGGCGATCATAATTTGCGTCACCCGATGGATGCTCCAGCATCAGGCCCTGCATCCGCTCCAACGTAGAGCCACGAGCGGCGGCGATGTAGTTGGCGCGCGCTTCACCCTCCAGCGACACAACCTGCATTCCACCCTCTTCAAGGGCCGCAAAGTCAGTGTCACGACGGGCACGAAGGGCTTCGACGCTCATCTGCTCATGCTGGATTGCGACGTCTTGCAGGATCTGGCGGCTTTCATCAGACAGGCCATTCCAGCTGTCCATGTTCACGATCACACCCAGATCGGTTGAGAAGAAACTTGGCTCTATCCGGTAGTTCAAGAACTCATTCCAGCGCAGATCGATCAGACCGATTTGGGTCCAGCCCGTTGCATCAACAACACCAGTTTCCAGCGCGGAATAAACATCCGTGGTCGGCAGATCGATGACCTGTGCACCCAGATAGCTACTGAAGAATGCGTTATAAACGGCATTGCCGCGCAGGCGCAGACCATCAACATCAAGATTGCCGTCAGCGTCGAACTCTGGCGCATCCCGGGTCCAAAGATTGTAGGTCACACCGCTGTCGAACCAACCCAGATAGTAAACGCCCATCTTCTCTTGATGGATTTCGTTCATCAGATCGATGCCGCCGTTCGCGCGTGCCTCAACCGCTGTGATGTTCGATGTCACCATCGCGTCTTTTTCGGGGATCGTCCCACCATAAAAGCTGCCCGGTGTGTAGACCATGTCCACAATACCGTCACGCACCGCGTCAGGCTGTTGGAACATGCCGATTGCCTCTGGTCCGCCACGAACCTCAATCTGAATGACGCCCTCACCAGCTTCATTAACCATGTCAACGAATGACAAGAAACTTTGTGTGTAGATCAACGTTACTGGAAACGCATGAACTGCGGTCAATGTATCTTGTGCGTGGGCCACCGCGCCAAACAGCGTGGCACCCGCGGCGATCCCGCCAAATAGTGTTCTTCGCATCATATTCTCCTTCAGTACGAGGCTGGCATGTGCCACCCGTTCTCCCGGTTGTGGGGCAAGCCCCTGATCACTCGCGCAAGCACACGAATGTCTCATATCCGCCCATCGCAAGAGGGGCGGATCCATGGCATTTCTGCCATATAACGTTGCGAAAACGCGTCTAATTCGGACGCGTAATTCTGTGTCAGGTCAATATCATCCCAGCCATTCAACAGCTTTTGGCGCCAGACCGGATCTAGATCAAATGCGAGAGTACGCCCAGAAACTGTCAGTTCCTGAGCCTCCAGATCGATGACAATGGGTTTCAAACCATGCGCCAATTCGCGCATCAATTCTTCTATAACATCACTGGTCACGCGCGCCGGTAGCACGCCGTTATTGACTGCGTTGGAGGCGAAAATGTCCCCAAAGCTTTCAGCCACAACGACGCGAATAGCAAAATCAGCCAAAGCATAGACCGCTGCCTCTCTTGATGAACCACAGCCAAAATTACGGCCCGCGACAATTACTGTCGCACCAGTCATCTCAGGAAAATCGGTCGGTTTGCCGTCACTGCCATAACGCAGATCAGTCAGGAGGTATTTGCCATACCCCTCGCTGCGCGGCGCCGACATGAACCGCGCTGGAATCAACTGATCTGTATCAATATTTTCAAACGGTAATGACACCGCAGCGCCTGTATGGAATTTCCAGCCACTCATGCCGCATCCCGCCCAACCAAAAGTGGTCTGACATCTGCCAAGGCTCCGTGCACGGCCGCCGCGGCCACCATCGCAGGCGACATCAAGTGCGTGCGCGCGCCGCGCCCTTGCCGGCCTTTGAAATTCCGGTTTGTGGTTGAGGCACAGCGTTTGCCCGGTGCGACTGTGTCACCATTCATGCCCACGCACATTGAACATCCAGAGGCCACCCAATCGAGCCCAGCATCGATGAAAACACGGTCCAACCCTTCGGCCTCTGCCTGACGCTTGACCAACATTGAACCGGGGGAAACGATCCCCGGCACACGTGCTTTGCGACCGCGTAAAACGGCTGCGGCAGCCCGCAAATCCTCTATCCGTGCATTGGTGCACGATCCGATGAAAACTTGATCAATTGGCGTGCCTGCCAGTTTTTGACCCGGCAAAAGACCCATATAATCAAGCGCATCGCGCTGACCTGACGCGAGATCGGCCTCATAGGGGATTTGCGCTGTGATCGGCAGCGCATCCTGTGGGCTGGTCCCCCAAGTCACAATCGGCGCAATCTGGTTGGCATCGATCACGACATCACGGTCAAAGACCGCATCATCGTCACTGCGCAGGGCCAACCACTGCTTGGCGGCCTGCACCCACTCGTCCCCTTTGGGCGCATAGGGCCGACCGATTAGGTAGTCCAAAGTCGTTTCATCAGGGGCCACAATGCCGCATCGCGCGCCCCCCTCAATCGAGAGATTGCACAGGGTCATTCGCCCCTCCATCGACAGGTTCCGCACGGCTGATCCCGCAAATTCGACGGCATGCCCTCGGGCACCGTCTGTACCCATCTGGGCGATCCAACCAAGCGCGATATCTTTAGCACTGACGCCAGGACCAAGGTCTCCCTCTATCCGGATGCGCATCGTTTTGGGCAGCGACTGCCAGATCGATTGTGTTGCCAAAACATGCGCAACCTCGGTCGCGCCGATGCCAAACGCGATCGCGCCAAACGCACCGTGGGTTGATGTATGACTATCGCCGCAATTGATCAAAAGGCCGGGCAAAGTCAGACCTTGCTCGGGGCCGATCACATGCACAATTCCTTGGCGCGGATCGTCCAGTCCAAAGCATTCGATCCCGTGCAATTTTGTATTTTCGCCAAGCGTTTCGATCATTCGCCGGATCGCAGGATCAGACAGGTTTGCGCGCCCGCTTGTCGGTGCATAATGATCGACAACTCCGATCGTCAGGTCGGGTCGCGCCACGATCAATCCACGCTCTGCCAGCTTGCGAAATGCGTGGTGGGACCCCTCATGAACCAAATGCCGGTCCACCCATAAAAGGCAGGCCCCATCTGCGCGCTGCACCACCTGATGGCGCGCCCAAACCTTGGCAAAAAGGGTCTGTGGCGCAGTCATTCGGCGGCCCTTTTGGCGCGCGCGATCACAGGTTCCCAATGCCGATCAGTGCCTTTGCCAACGCGGTTCAGGGTCATCTCCAATTGAAACATATCAGGCCGATACAGCGCTGAAAGATACTCAACCCCGTCCCCCGCCGCGTCATGAACGACACGCGTCAGAGACAATAACGGAGACCCGATTGAAACCCCCAACGCGGTCGCTACTTCGGGGGATGCAAGGGCCGCCGTCACCATCTGGTTCGCACCGTCAATCTTCACACCGCCTCGCTCCAAAAGCCGGAACAGCGGAGTAGTGGCGAGATCAGCCTCAGAGTAATTTTGTGCAATTATTTCAGGAACATGGGTAGTCAGATGCGAAAACGGAATACCGTCAGAAGAGCGGACCCGAACCGCTGTCTGAACCCGCTGATTGACCTTCAGGCCAAGCGCTTGCGACACCGCATGCGGCGCTGTTCCGTACGAGAATGACAACAGCCGCGCTGTGGTCTGCTGACCCATCTCAACGATCTGCGGGATCAAGGTTGTGATGTCCGCGGCCATCGTCGAACGGTTCCGTCCGCCAGCCCGCACCAAGGAACCTGCACCGATCCGTTTCTCAATCAAACCATCTTGTGCCAATGCCTCTAATGCGCGCCGGATGGTCACACGAGAGACGCCGTGCGTCTCTGCCAAACGCTGCTCACCGGGCATCGCTGCCCCGTCAGGATAAAGCCCGTTCGATATCTCATCGCGCAGCGACAAATACACCCGGCGAGATTTGCCGCCCTCCGGCAATTGAGTAGGTTCGTAGTCGCGCAAAATCGGCCCCTTGTAAGTCAGCAGTTGACCGCCACCGTAACGTCAGTTTTCAAGAGTTCAAGAATTTATAATACCAAAAAGAACATTTATTGACTTTCATACTGTGCAGTATCTGTCCTATAGATAATACAGCTTATGCCTAAGGGGGTGCGATGCCAGTTGTCGAAGTTCATATTCTTGAGGGGTATGACGATACGCAAAAGCAGCGCCTAGGTGGTGCCCTGACCGATGCAGTTTTGCGCGTGATGCCGGCCGCACCTGAGGCGATCACAATCTTGATACATGAGTTGCCAAATTCGGCGTACATGCGTGGTGGCCAAACCCGCACACCCGCACCCGCCCGCCCGGATGCTGTTGAACTCGTCCGCGAATATCTTGGCGCACTAGAGGGCCGCGACCTACCCAAGGCAAAAACCTTCCTTGGTCAGGAATTTCAGATGCGTTTTCCGGGTGCGGCCCCCATGCAAACCCTTGAGCAGTTGATTGATTGGGCCAAACCGCGCTACCGCTTTGTCACCAAATCCTATGACGGCTTTGATCAGGCCCAATCTGGCGTGATCAGCATCGTGTACTGCCACGGAACCTTGGCTGGCGAATGGCCAGATGGCACACCCTTTGCAAATATCCGCTTTATTGATCGGTTTGAGGTCACCGGCGGATTGATTACACACCAAGATGTCTGGAACGACATCGCCGAGACGAAAGCACTGCCATGAGCGATATAGACCCGATCACATTGGCCGTCCTGTCGGGGCGCATGGAACAGATCGCCGATGAGATGGACGCGACCCTGTTTCGCGCAGCCTTCAATCCGATCATTGCCGAGGCACACGACGCGTCCCATGGCCTATATCACGCGGTTAGTGGCGACACGCTGGTGCAAGGCAAAAGCGGGCTGCCGATTTTTGTTGGCGTCATGGCGTTTGCCGTAAAAGCGGTCATCGACAAGGCCGCTGAGAACGGTGATTTGGCGGATGGTGATATTTATATCTTCAACGACGCCCATATCGGCGGCACCCATTTGTCGGACATGCGCCTAGTGCGACCCTTTTTCTACGACGGGGCGTTGTTTTGTTATTTGGCATCGGTCGGGCATTGGCATGATGTTGGGGGCGCAGTTCCGGGCAACTACAACCCTGCCGCCACTGATGCATTTCAAGAGGCGTTTGTGCTGCCGCCAGTCCGGATCGCACGCGCC
Organism: Paracoccaceae bacterium; assembly: GCA_047623825.1. Taxonomy (GTDB): domain Bacteria; phylum Pseudomonadota; class Alphaproteobacteria; order Rhodobacterales; family Rhodobacteraceae; genus JBLHOS01. Next base: position 18,052 of record JBLHOS010000042.1, read on the forward strand.
GGCGAAATCCAAACTGACATCATCGACATTTTGCTCCGCAACACCCGCTTGCCGCAATCAGCCATGGGTGATCTGAACGGACAGCTTGGCGCCTTGGACCTTGGTGTAAAGCGGCTGGATGAGTTGTTGGATGAATACGGCGCCGACACCGTCCGAGACGCGCTCGATGCGCTTGGTCACCGGGCTGAGGCGTTGATGCGATCAGAGTTGGACGACCTGCCCGATGGCCGTTGGGAGGCGCAAGATTACCTCGACAACGACGGGATCACCGATGTTCCGCTGCTGATCAAAGTGGCCCTAGAGATCAAAGGCGACCAGATGATTCTGGATTTTGCGGGAACTGCGCCAGTCACGGCAGGCCCAGTCAACATCGCCTTGCCCACAGCTGTCGCCACCGCCTACGTGGCGATCAAACACATCTTTCCAAGCCTACCTGCGAATGCCGGGGTAATGCGCCCAATTGACGTGCGCGTGCCTGTCGGTTCATTATTGGCAGCTGAGTTTCCAGCCCCTGTTGGCGGTTATACCGAGACGATCTTGCGGATGATCGATGTGATTTTTGCGGCTGCTTCACAAGCAGCACCAGAGCGGGTGGTTGCCAACGCCTATGGCACAATCAATGCCCTTTCGATTGCCGGAAAACGGGCAAACGGCGCGCCGTGGGTGATGTTCAGCTTTTATGGTGGCGGCCATGGCGGCTCACTTGAAAGCGATGGATTGAACCACGGCAACGCGCCGATCTCAACCGCAACGATCCCACCATTGGAGATCTTGGAAGCAGCCTATCCAGTACTGTTTAAACAATGGGCACTCCGGCCAGACAGTGCCGGTGCGGGCACCCACCGCGGTGGGCTAGGCGCAGTCTATGAGATTGAATTACTTGATGAAAAAGCTGAGGCGTTTTTGTTTGGCGAACGTGGGCGATATGGCCCGATGGGCGCGCAAGGTGGGGCAGAGGCTGCAACCAACGTGTTCTCATATCAGCAGGCGGACGGCTGGCACAAACCGCCACTTGCCTCAAAGATGCGTGGGATCAATTTGGCCAAAGGCCAGTCTGTGCGGCTGGAAACGCCTGGCGGCGGCGGCTTTGGCCCACCTGAAAATCGTGATCCCGTCGCTATCGCGCAAGACGTGGCCCTTGGCTATGTCACAGCAGATCGGGCAACCGCCCTTTATGGCCCCGCTTGGCAGGAGATCCAGATATGAGCCGCAAGATGGTCGGTGTAGACGTCGGCGGCACCTTTACGGATGTCTTTGTTTTGGATGAGGCCACAGGACAGGCAAGTGTCGCCAAAGTTCCAACCACACGCCCGGATCAATCGGGTGGGTTTTTGGCCGGCATTGGACGCCAAATTGATGACCTGTCCGAGATTTCAGTTGTCGTGCACGGCACCACTGCGGGTACCAACGCCCTGTTGGAACGTAAAGGCGCGCGGATCGGGGTGATCACCACCGAAGGTTTGGGCGATATATTGGAAATGCGGCGCCGGGATCGTCCCAGAACCTGGGGATTACGCGGCGATTTCAAACCGATCGTTCCACGCGATCTACGCCTTGAGGTACCTGAGCGAACGTTGGCAGACGGTACGATCCGGACCCCGGTTGATCTGGACGCTGTGCGCGCCGCTGCCCAAACATTGTTGGACCAAGGCTGTCTGGCGGTCGCCATTCTGTTCGTCAACGCCTATGCAAACGCCGAAAATGAGACGCTGGCAGTGGCCGCTGTGCGTCAGATGTGGCCCAATCCGCATGTGTCCTCCTCAGCCGAGATCCTGCCAGAAATCCGCGAATTTGAGCGCTTCTCAACCACCGCGTTGAACGCCTATCTCCAGCCTGAGGTTGCGGGGTATCTAGACCGGCTCGAAACCGCCCTGCGCGATGGTGGCTTTAAGGGTGAGTTCATGATCGTCCAATCCAACGGCGGTGTGATGGGCGTGGAAACCGCCTGCGCGCGGCCCGTGCGTACCGCATTATCAGGCCCTGCCGCGGGTGTTATCGCCGCTGGATATATCGCGCAAACCGCAGGTTTTCCAGATGTAATCACCGGCGATGTAGGCGGGACCAGCTTTGATGTCGCATTGATCGCAGGCGGAAAGTCTATGCTTAGCCCACAAACAAGCATCGATTTTGGCATGGTAATTCGCACACCGATGATTGAGATCGCAACCATCGGGGCCGGTGGTGGATCCATCGCATGGGTCGATAAAGGCGGGTTGCTGAATATTGGGCCTGAAAGTGCCGGATCTGATCCCGGCCCCGTTGCCTATGGCCGGGGCAATGATCGCCCAACGGTGACAGACGCCAACGTGGTTTTAGGCCGGATTGATCCAAACAGCCCGATCGGCGGGACGATGGACAGCTTAGATGTTGAGGCCGCAAGGATCGCTATTGATCTGCATGTAGGTGAGCCTTTGGGCCTTGATACGCTGGCCGCGGCTGAGGCGATCTTGCGGGTCGCAAATTCGCGCATGGCCGGTGCGCTGCGCCTTGTCTCGGTTGAGCGTGGGTTCGATCCCAAACGCTTTGCGTTCATGCCGTTTGGCGGGGGTGGTGCACTGCATGCAGGCGCCATGCTGGCTGATGTTGGCATCGGACGGGCCATCGTGCCGCGCTATCCCGGAGTTACATCGGCGATGGGATGCGTGATCGCCGATATGCGTCAGGATTTCGTACAAACACTGAATGTGCTGGCCGATCACGTCGATGAGGTGGCTCTTGGGGCGTTGATGCAAGCACATCATGATACCGGGATTGAGATGTTGGAGGCCGCAAAGTCCAGCTTTGTCAGCCGTCAGGCTATATTTGAGCTCGACATGGCCTATATCGGTCAGACCCATACCGTTGCGGTTCCGCTTAACATCGATGTGGTCGATGGCATTATCCTGGCACCGACACGCACACAGATCGCCGAGGCGTTTGACGCTGCATATCATGCCACCTATGGGCGACTTTTGAAAAACGGAGTACGGCGGGTGATGAACTTGCGCAGCGCCGTAATCGGCCAGCGGCCCAAGTTTGATCTGTCAACACTGGCCCCAACGACGACCGGATCGCCCGAGCAGGCACGCACTTCTACCCGTCAGGTGCATTTTGGAACGCAGTGGCATCAGACTGCAATCTATGCCCGACTCGAGCTGCCCGTTGGCAGTGTCATCCAAGGCCCCGCGATCTTGGAACAACCCGACACAACCATCTTAATCGAACCCAACTTGAAGGGCACGATCGATACCTTCGGCAATGTGATAATAGAGGCCAAGACATGAGCATTTTGGATGGGTTCGATCCCAAAAAGACGGCGCTGCTAACAATTGATCTGCAAAACGACTTTCTGCATCCCGAGGGTGCGTATGGTCGCGCTGGTCAAGGGGCGGATGCGATCAAGGCGCTGCCTGCGCGGATAAAGCCGTTGCGCGATGCGCTGCAAGCGGCGGGTGGCACGTATATTTCAGCCCAGTTCACACTGGTTCCCGGCCCAAAGGGTGAGCCACTGATTGCCGCCCACCTCAAGGCGTTGCGGCCGTTTCTGACTAAGGGTGATTTTACACCCGGCGGATTTGGTCATTCACTGGTCGAAACGCTGGCACCAGCCGATTATACGATTGAAAAGGTGGCCTATTCCGCCTTCTACCAGACCCGGTTAGAATACATCATGCGCGCCCTTGACCTTGAGGCGCTGATCATCGGCGGCATCGTCACCAATGGTGGCGTCGCGAGCACCGTTCGCGATGCCCATCTGCGAAATGTCGAAACCATCCTTCTGTCGGACGGTGCGGCTGCATTCAATGCCGAGGTTCATGACGCAACTCTGCTGTCGTTGGGGACCGTGACCAAGGTAATGACCTGCGCTGAGACGGTCGCATTGGTTGAGGGTACACAATGACCCTTAGGACACGCCTGACATCAAAAAAGATCCTGACTGCACCCGGCGTCTATGACGGTTTGACCGCATCTCTTGCTGCAGAAGCAGGGTTTGAGGCGCTTTATCTGTCAGGTGCTGCGGTTGCCTATACTCGGCTGGGCCGCCCCGACATCGGCCTGACCACATTGTCAGAAATGGCCGACACCATGGCCCTGATCCGTGACCGTGTAGATCTACCGGTGATCATCGACGCCGATACCGGATTTGGCAACGCGCTGAACGCGCAGCGCACGATGCGCGTTTATGAACGCGCCGGTGCCAGTGCGTTGCAGCTTGAGGATCAGACCTATCCAAAACGGTGCGGACATCTTGGTGATAAGTCCTTGATATCAAGCAAAGAAATGGTTGGAAAAATTACTGCAATGGCTGATGCGCGCGCCAGCGAAGACACCCTGATCATCGCCCGCACAGATGCCATCAGTGTCGAAGGTTTTGAGGCGGCAACTGACCGGGCCGAAGCCTATGTCGAAGCCGGCGCTGATGTGTTGTTTATTGAGGCACCGCGCACGCGCGATGAGCTTGCCAAGATCTCAGCGCAGTTTCAGGATCGCATTCCCCTGCTGGCCAATATGGTCGAAGGCGGTGCGACCCCGATCAACTCAGCCACTGATCTTGAAGCGATGGGCTTTTCTATTGTGATTTTTCCAGGTGGTGTCGTGCGCGCCTTAGCCAAATCTGCGCAGGACTATTATGCCAGTCTGCACGCTAATGGCAGCAACATGCCGTTTTCGGATCGGATGTTCAATTTTGATGGTCTCAATGACGTAATCGGAACTGAGACTTTGCTAGCCAAGGGCCGGGACTATGACGAATAGGCTTGCTGATATCCAACCTTCTCCAGATGGCTTTTCGTTTTGTGTCGAAACCCTGATCATCGGGGCCGGTGCGTGTGGTCTAGTGGCGGCCCTTGCCGCGGATCAAGATGGACAAGATGTCTTGGTACTCGAACGTGACGCGCAGCCCGCAGGCTCCACCGCGCTATCGGCTGGTCTGATCCCGGCGGCTGGCACAAAAATGCAATTGGCTGCAGGAATTGACGACTGCCCCACAATGTTTGCCGCCGATATCCAAGCCAAAGCGCATCATGAAAATGACCCCGCGTTGGTCACATTGCTGGCCACCCACGCCGGAGCCACGATCGATTGGCTGACGCAAGATTTTGACATGCCATTCTCAGTGGTCACGGATTTTGACTACCCCGGTCATTCGCGCCGTCGGATGCATGGATTACCAAGCCGCGCTGGCCGCGAATTGGTCGACACGTTGCGCACGAAGTGCGAAGAGCGGCAGATCGATATTATGTGCAATGCCACAGTGACCACCCTGTTTGTCCACGACGATAATATCACGGGCGTTGCCTTTACCCGCCCCGATGGAACCATCGAGCAAATCGGGTGTGGACGTCTGATACTGGCCTGCAATGGCTATGGCGGGAACCGTGCCAAGGTACGCGAATTCATGCCTCAGATCGAAAACGCCTTGTGGTTTGGACATGACGGCAACAAGGGCGAGGCGCTGGATTGGGCGGCCGCGATCGGAGCACAAACCCATCATCTGGGCGCCTATCAAGGCCACGGCAATGTGGCCCACCCACACGGAGTTCTAATTACATGGGCGGTGATCACCCAAGGTGGTGTGCAGGTTAACAAACTGTCAGATCGATTTTGGGATGAAAGCCAAGGTTATTCAGAGGCCGCGCGCGCCGTTATGGCGCAGCCAGACGGGTTGGCCTACGCCATCTTTGACAGCCGGATCGCAGATATCGCCCGCCAGTTTGAGGACTTTCGCCAAGCAGAGGCTCAAGGAGCAATCAAGACCGCAGATACGCTTGCAGAGCTCGCTGGCAAACTTGGACTGCCGACAACACTGGAGGCGACGGTTTCAGCCCTTCCACAAGACGGCACCGATACCTTTGGTCGTAGCTTTTCTGTTCCGCCACTGACCGCACCCTACTGTGGCGTGCAGGTCACCGGCGCCCTGTTTCATACCCAAGGTGGATTGGTCGTAAATGATCAGGCCCGAGCGGTGAAATTTGACAATCAGCCGTTTGCGAACCTGTTTGCCGCAGGTGGTGCCGCTTGCGGTGTTTCAGGTTCATACGATACCGGTTACCTCTCGGGCAACGGCCTATTAAGTGCAGTAGTGTTGGGACGGATCGCCGGACGCGGTCACCCATTGACGCGATACAAGGAGACGACAGATGCATGACGGAACTCAAATGGGTCACGGCCCCTCACTGGCAGCATTTGACTGGGCAGATCCGTTTCATCTCTCCACTCAGCTGACTGATGATGAACGAATGATTGCTGAAAGTGCGGCCGCGTATGCTGCCGACAAACTGCAACCGCGCGTCACAGACATGTATCTAAATGAGACCGCAGCACCTGAGATTTTTGCTGAAATGGGTGAGATGGGCCTGTTAGGCATCACCATCCCAGAGGAATATGGCGGCCTTGGTGGTGGTTATGTCGCCTACGGTTTGGTTGCGCGCGCGGTTGAGCGTGTCGACAGCGGCTATCGCTCAATGATGTCGGTGCAATCCAGCCTCGTGATGTATCCAATCCATGCCTATGGATCCGAAGAACAGCGTCAGAAATACCTGCCCGGACTAGCCGCAGGCACGCTAATCGGTTGCTTTGGTCTGACGGAACCTGAGGCGGGTAGCGATCCCGCAGGGATGAAAACCACCGCGACAAAAACAGCAGACGGCTACGTGATCTCGGGCGCGAAAATGTGGATCTCAAACAGTCCGATTGCCGATGTCTTTATGATCTGGGCCAAGTCAGAGGCCCATGATGGCAAGATCCGTGGCTTTATTCTTGAAAAGGGTATGCCAGGTCTGTCCGCGCCCAAAATCGGAGGTAAGCTTAGCCTTCGCGCCTCAATCACTGGTGAAATTGTGATGGACAAGGTCGCGGTCGGTGAAGATGCGTTGCTGCCCAATGTCCAAGGTCTAAAGGGTCCGTTCGGTTGCTTGAACCGCGCGCGCTACGGTATCAGCTGGGGCGTGATGGGGGCCGCAGAAGATTGCTGGCACCGCGCATTGGATTACGGCCTGAACCGTAAACAGTTCGAGCGCCCGTTAGCCCAGACCCAGCTGTTTCAGAAAAAGCTGGCTGATATGCAGACCGAGATCAGCCTTGGGCTGCAAGCCAGCCTGCGCGTTGGCCGCATGTTGGACGAGGGAACCGCCGCCCCCGAAGCGATAAGCCTGATCAAACGCAACAACTGCGGCAAGGCCCTGGATATCGCCCGCATGGCCCGCGATATGCATGGCGGCAACGGCATCATGGCCGAATATCATGTGATGCGGCATGCCGCGAACCTAGAAACCGTCAACACCTATGAGGGGACGCACGATGTGCACGCCCTGATTTTAGGCCGCGCCCAAACTGGGCTACAGGCCTTTTTCTGATGAAACCGTTGGCCGGTGTCAAAGTCCTCGAACTTGCGCGCATTCTGGCAGGCCCGTGGATCGGTCAAGTTCTGAGCGATCTGGGTGCGACCGTTATAAAGGTCGAAAGCCCGGCGGGTGATGATACCCGTGGTTGGGGGCCGCCGTTCATTGACCGTGGCGAAGGTGATCCGTCCGCTGCGTATTTCTATACCTGCAATCGCGGCAAGAAATCTATTGTCGTCGATTTCACGACATCCGAGGGTCAAGCTGAGGTGCGCAAACTGGCCGCTGACGCTGATGTTTTGGTTGAGAATTTCAA
>JBLHOS010000043.1:0-25686 GCA_047623825.1 Paracoccaceae bacterium
CCACTGCCCGGCAGTGGTTTACATGCAAACCACGAGAGGGGGCCAAAGAGTTCCTGCGCTTCTTGCGCCGCATTGATCGGGCGGTGAACAAACCCCGCGATGTCCATCTTGTTCTCGACAACTACGCTCCGCACAAGACGCCCAAGGTTCAGGCCTGGCTGGAGAAACATCCACGCTTCAAGCTGCATTTCACGCCGACCAGCGGGTCGTGGCTGAACATGGTCGAACGGTTCTTCGCCGAGATCACGACAAAAAAGAATCCGGCGCGGCAGTTACACAAGCGTCGACGACCTGGAGACCGCCACCTACGACTACCTGGTGCAGCACAATGCAAAGCCAAAGCCCTTGACCTGGACCAAGGCCGCCGAGGACATTCTCGCGAGAGAACGGCGCACGCTGGACAAACTCGATAAAATCAGAGGAAACAGGTAGCAAGCGTCAGATTCAGAACACTAGGGTCGCCGTCATCACGCAATACCTGTCATCGCAGTCTGGCAGATTTTCACCGGATGCTCGCACCACCGGTTTCCGCGTGGCAACGATAACCAAAATATGAACGAAAGTGGCTCAGCTGGTCTGCCTTGGCGTTTGAGTGCGCCGCTTTAGATGTTCGTAACTCGCCGAGAAAACTAACTACTTCTTGATGCCAAACTGAACACGTGACCAGACGCGCTCATGAAAGAAATAGAGAACCAGCTTGGTGATGACCTCGAGACCGCCGATGGAAACAGCGGTGGCAAAGTCACCAGTAAAAATCCACGCAAGAAACGTCGTGTCGAGCGAAGCAATTATGCGCCAAGTCGCCGTTTTAATGGTGCTGCGCGAACCGCTTTCCTCATGTTTGTCGTTCTTGGTCGACACGCCCCAGACAACCCGCGCCCAACCGCGTTCGTGTAGAAAATAGAGCGCCATTTTCGTTATGACTTCGGTTAAGGCAATGTAGGTCGCTGCTTGCAATGCGTCCGCAGGGTTGCCATCACCCTCGAAAACTGGGCCGATATAGGTGATGACCAGCCACGACAGCACCACCGTGTCGAGCGTACCAATTAAGCGCCAAGACAATGCCTTGGCGGCCGAGCGTTTCACCAAATCTTTGGGGGCAGGTTTCTTGATATGCGGATGTTCCTCCATCTTATCGGTCCGGAGCCGATGCCGCTATGTGTCGATGGCAGCCCGATCCGACAAGGCGGAACCTCTCGAAGCTGATAGCATAGCTACTTTTGCGCCAAGAACGCTAGTTTTGCAAAGTCGAATTTGGGCTTATCTGGACAACGGAAATGTCGGTTGAACAATGGGCGAAGTGACGATTAGGCTGAGCGCTGGGCCACTGTGGAAAACCAAAATATCTGCGCCTTAACTGTCTACAGAGGCTAGCATCAAGCCCCCACATTTCCACATACGCTGATCCAAACGGGAATTTTCTAGACAAAAAGGCCCCCGTATTCGGCGCTAGGAAATATCATTTTCACTCGTTTGGATTTGCGATCAGGACGTGAGGCAAGCATCTCCAACTTGTCCCAACCTTGAATTTTTTCTGTTTTTACGGTATCGTAAATCTTCGAACGAGAAGGTCCTCATAGGATCAGGGTCAGAAGTGTGCAGTGGAACATAGCATCCAAATTGCACGTAAATTCTAAGTGGGCCCAACCAAATTTGGCCGTCGACTAAGTCAATTAACAGCAACTACCCGATTGGTATCCAATCGAGTTAGAAAGCAGACCTATGACCAATTATGCCGAAATGAGAATATCGAACCCCTCACCGTACTACGAAACCCCAGATCTTGTTCTGAATGACAGCAAGCTGAGCCGTGATGATAAGGAGAAGGTCCTGAGGTCAATGGCACTTAACGCAGATCAGATGGCGGAGGCGACGGTTGAGGGTATGGCAGGTGGCGATCGGGCATATAGCGCCAATGAACTTCAAGCTGCTCTGATCCAACTCGAGAAGTCCAAAGGACTTAAGACTATTGATAGTCGAAGCCTGCCAAACGCGCGCTTTAACCGGATCTTGGTCGTTACAACTGTCGACCAAGATTTGAACCGCGAAGTCGCAGGTATAGCCTATGATATGGCACAGGACGTGGTCGGCAAAGTATACTTACTGAACGTTGTCGCATCAGAATTCATGGGGGCTGGCCTGATGGCTGCAGGACCAATGGCCACCACTGCCCCCCTGATTTCCACTGATAACACCCAAATCATTGAAGATCGCATCCAGCAACTTACGGAGTTAAAAATCGAATGTGGTTCAAGTGTCGAGACCGAGATTGAGGTGCGTAGCGGCCAAATGGAACAGGCAATTGCCGACTATGCCGATCAGTGCGATGCCGACATGATCGTCGTTGGATCTCCAAACCGGTCTTGGCTCGAGGCGTTGTTTGACCCTTCTATCACCCACAAAGTCACCAAATCGGCACCATGTCCTGTTTTGGTCGTACCGCAGCCAGCATAGCCGATTTATGTGCTGTTCCTGAGCCAAGAGGCTCGTTTGCGCGAATTCAGGAATGCAGACCTCTGTGCGTCACGAAGCAAATGTCTGCTTCCAGTCCTCTTTGACGGAATATTGCAACGCAACGAACGTCAGGTTTGTGGCGGCCAGTGCAGAATGTGCGACGGTGAATTTACCGACGTGTTGACGTGAGCTGATTTGGTTTAATCAGCTTCTGCGCGGTCAATCGGTTCACTTGATCGAGTTAAATAGTCAAGCACGTCAACCGGGGAGACAGAATGTCGACGGTCTGGCGCAAACCCCCGACCAGCTCTGCGGCTGCGATCGTATAGTGCCCTTGCGCGCGGGACAGCGTCTTGGTTGTAAAGGGCCAGAGCCTCTGAAACGGAGCTGGCAGAGTTGAAGGCCGTCCCGATAGCCCAGGCATCCAACATGGCCGTATAAGCACCTGCGCCCACGCGTGGGCTGGACAGATGGGCGGCATCACCCAACAAGGCAATTCGGTCAGACACGACAGGATCTGATGCAAACTCCCAGATTGGATGGGGCGTGACCTTACCGTGCTCGATGCAATCCGCCCAAAAGCGCGCATTTCGTTCGCCGAAAAGGACCCTGGTAAAAGGCACAAACCAATCAGGAATATCGCGTATGGCAGACCCAACCTGTCGGTTGCGCGTCGGTGCTGCGACCTCGGTCTGTGGCATCGCCATGTAGACACCACAGTTCCATAACGGGCCGCCGGGACCCGCACAGGGAAAGCCAAGCGTCTCGTAGCGGACACCCTTCACCGTTCGACCGCCAGACGGTGGGCCGTCGATACCTTGCATCGGCACGAGACCACGCCAAACTGTATACCCAGAATAGACAGGTTGCTGCTGTGTAACGAAGGGCCGGAGTGTCGATTTCCCGCCATCCGCGCCAATGATCACGTCAAAGGCTGTGGCCTTCCCGTCAATCACGATCGCTGGCCGATCGCTATCCGGGTCAGCAATCGTTTGGACGTCGATGCCAAAATGCACGCTTTCATTTGGCAAGCCTTGGTAGAGGTACTCCCAGAGGTCACCGTAAAAATGACCGTGGCCTCTGATAGCGCGGTCAGCAGCGCCTTTATCGCTTCCAACGATCCGGCGGAGCAGGTTGATATCGACCGAACCGAGCGCTCCACCACGTTTCTGGAACCCTTTGGCAAACAGTTCATAAACCTGCACGTCAAAGCCAAGCCTGCGCAACACGTTGGCAGCGCTTAACCCACCAATAGATGCACCGACAATGGCAATCTTGATATCCCGGCGGATCGTCATGGCGCAGTCCTATTTGGCGGTTTTCGCGAACAGCGTTTCCAGCGGAACGACTTTTTTCATCGCTGCAACCCAAGGATTCAGACCCGCTTGCGCAACCATGTTGGTTGCAATGGGCGAACCCGCATACAGGTATCCAGCAAGAAACCCATAAAACGACAGATCGACATGACCCGGCTCGGTACCACCGTGAAATTTCCCGCGCATCGAGCGTTTGAAATCACGTGCAAAGATGATCTCATCCCCTTCACGGTGACCAAGGCCAGTGGCCGCGATGTTGTGGCGTGCTTGCTTTCGTTCCATCCGTTTGAGAATCGGACCGACCAGCCATTTCATCATCCACGGTGCACCAACTGTCGCGACAGCCAGTCGTGCCCAATCGGTTGAGGTGCAGTGCAGTTTGAACGTCGTATCAAGTTCTAGGACGATGCGCTCTTCCCACACATGATCCATCTCTATTCTCAGGGCAGGCAGCAGGTTTTGCAGAATGATCCAGCTGTCATTCACCTGTCGTCCGGCGACGTCGATGACGGGCACCTTTTGATAGCTGGAGCCGGGCTTGATCCCTTGAGGCTTAGCCTTCAGGTGCTGTTCATGCCGGTGGGGCACGCCTGCGAACACAAGAAAAGTGCGCAACTTTGTTGTCGCATGAGAGAAGGCCGGACCATGGACGACCACATCTCGCAGGTCGGCCTTATCGGACCACCCAAGCGGTGGGTTCGGGCCAACGCCTCCCGGGTTGGAGCCGTCTGGCAGCATTTGCGTTGATACACACATGTTCAGTCTTTCATTCCAAAGTTTTGAATTTTATGCCGATTATTTGAGAAAATGGCGCATGACGTCGCCGCGGAACATCATAAGCGCGACCACGAGGTTGAAAATCATACCCAGTCCGATGACTGTGTAGATGACTGCGGATACCGCGCCTTCGGTCATTTGCGGATAATGCCATTGCGTGGCCAGTCCATGAGAATAATCAAACGCGCCAAGCGCGTTATAGACGATTAGTGCGGCCCAGACTTTCGCACCGGTCTTGCGCCACAGAAGATAGATCATGACCGGAACCAAAAAGCCGAGAATTGTATCGCTAACCCATGGGGCGAACCAGGCATTTGCATCAACGCCGCCGTACATCTCCAAATGTGGGAAATACGTGGCAACAAAGGCGCGAGAGAAGGTAAGCGCCATCATGATGGTCATCGCGATGAGCGCGCGGCGGCGGTGTGGTGATTGCATTTTTGACCCTCTTTTTGTGTTATCTCATTTAAAACGGGATGTGTGATCACCAGGGAGCCCGACGACCGTGTTGACATTCTTCGACGATACGCCGTTATGTCATGCAGCAAAAAAACAGCATAGGTATCAATTTGCGCATCTGATGTGCGAATACATGACATCATTCACGATGGATAAATGGACCGAAATCAAGACCGCGTATCAAGTCGCCCGACTTGGGACAGTCAGTGCTGCCGCTGACATTCTCGGGGTGCACAGGGCCACGGTGATCCGCCATATCGACACACTGGAGGCCGAGCTGGGCGCGCGCGTCTTCCATCGCAACAAGACCGGTTATACGCCGACCGAAGTTGGTGATGACCTTTTGAGAGTGGCTCACGCGACAGAGGAGCAATTTGAACAACTGGCCGGGCGAACGCGCCGCCGGTTCGCCCAAATTACTGGTGATCTCATTGTGACGGCGCACGAACGTATCGCCCCACTTCTGTTGCCTGCACTCAAGCGGTTTCAGGATGAAAACAAAAGCACCGTGATCAGGTTTATCGCGAGTGCAGCCCTGCTGAAACTGGAATATGGCGAGGCGCATGTCGCAATTCGGTCTGGATCCAAGCCAGATCAGCCAGACAATATTGTTCAGCCCTATCTAGATCTCAAGTTGGGTCTGTATGCCCATGAAAGCTATGTTGCGCGTTATGGCGTGCCACAATCGCAAGACGATTATCGCGATCACCAATTTGTCTGTTGGGAGCAAGACAAAACACCGTTTCCGTTCACGCGATGGCTTAGGCAAAATGTGCCCGAGACAAGCAAAACACTGATCAGCGCAAACCAAGGCGTTGCGGATCAAGCTTTATTTGCCGGAATGGGGATCGGATTTCACCCGCAGAGATACGGACAAGAACGCTCAGATCTGGTCGAGGTGCTTCCACCGCAGCCAGATTGGGTAGTCCCACTGTGGCTCGTGACGCACACTGTTTTGCACCGATCCGCTAAGGTGCAAGCATTATTGAAATTCATAAAGAACGATCGATTATCGAGTTGAGACCGAAGCCTATAAGCGATCCTTGGTACACCCGCAGTGAAATCCCGTTTTGTTCGGCCTTTTGTATCAAACGCCCTAACATCATGCCTTCATTTTGGGGCATTGTGAATCCGTAATACGGAAAGGGACAATCAATCGTTATTCACAGCTTAATCAAGAAACGCGCAGAGATTGCGGAGATGCATAGGGGCGCGCAGAAAGCTGCTGACACGGTCAAGGACGATCTGGCCGCGGTAGGTTGCGCGAAAGGCCCACTGATGTTGAGACGATTACGGCGTGGATTATTGAACGCAAGAGATGGGATGCTAATGACGCGCGAATGGATGACGTGCTTAAGCGTGTGCGGCATACTGTACAGTGAAAGAAGAATGTCGGGCGCGTAGTTCTGGACTTCGGGCCGGACGGGTGTTTCTGGCGACTGACCTAATGAACGGCTGGACACACAAGAAAAATTGAAACACAAAAGAAACAGGACGCCACTCCCGCGAAGAAACAGCGCCCTGAAACCTAATTACTTAGGTTTTTTGATTGTCTCAACAACATGCGTCTTTGGTGCCTGCTGCGCCTTCTTGACCGTAGTGAACCGACCGTTACCGGCGTTCCTTCCGATTTTCCGAGTGGATTTAGCCATTTAAATCACCTCCTTTCCCGGGCCGTTGCCCGCGCGTTCAGGCTAGGACTTGGGGCAGTCGGTGATCCTCTCGCAAAATAATGATAGCGGCTGGCAATACAGTGTGTCCATCCGCGCTTTGTTCTATTTACGTTCTTCTCACGCCACCGGCTGGCAATAGCCCTTGCAGTTACGGCTCATGGGCGTGCCGATCGCGTTGGACATAACGATATGCGCCAATGTGCCGCCCAGCGCTGCGTTGTTTTTGCACCGAAAGGTCGGCAGCTTGTACCTGAGGGCGGCGAAATTGCGATCCCAAGTCACTTTGCGCCCAGTGCTTGAGGACTATTGCACCATGGATATCGCGCAGTATTGAAATCAAGGCCGGCCGCGTCACCTTACGCAGTGAATAAAAGAATGGAGTTGCCGTGACTGACTGGATCCCGACCCGCGCCGAGGGTGATGAAATCATGGCCGCTTTCACCCCCCGCATGGGTCGCCACTATGCCAATGGCCGCAATACTGACCACGGCTCTGGCGCGCACAAGGCGGTTTCGGTGCTGTCACCCTACATCCGGCGCAGGTTGGTGCTGGAATCTGATGCCGTGGCAGCGGCGCTTGCAGCACACGGGCCGAAAGATGCTGAGAAATTCGTGCAAGAGGTGATCTGGCGTGGCTATTTTAAGGGCTGGCTGGAACTCCGTCCACAGATCTGGACCAGCTACCGCACCGGGCTGGAGGGCGATCTGGCAGCACTTGACCGAGACCGGCGCCTGCGCCGCGATGTGGACCGAGCAGTGAACGGTCAGACCGGGCTGACGTGTTTTGATGCATGGGCCACCGAACTGGTGCAGACCGGTTATTTGCACAACCACGCCCGGATGTGGTTCGCCTCGATCTGGATCTTCACGCTTGGACTGCCATGGCGGTTGGGCGCGGATTTCTTTTATCGGCACCTGCTCGATGGCGATGCGGCGTCGAACACGCTGGGCTGGCGATGGGTTGCAGGCCTGCATACGCGCGGCAAGCCCTATCCAGCGGATGCCAAAAACATCACCACCTTTACCGCCGGGCGCTTTGCCCCGCGCCGCAGCGATCTGGCCGAGGTGACACAGGGGCTGGAGGAGACCGAGCCTGACGGCCTGCCGAGTGTTCTGCCGCTACGCCCATTCACGCGCCCGCAATCGGGCTGCCCGACCGCACTGCTGATCACGGATGAGGATTGCCGGGTTGAGGATTTCAATCTTGCGGCGCTGGACATCCGCACCACCGCCACACTGGCGGCCAGTTCCTTGCGCTCCCCTTTGCCCGTGTCTGATTTGGTCACGTGGTTTGAGGCGGGTGCCTTGGCTGATACGGCAATGCGGGTCGGTGCCAGTCCCGTGGTTTTGCAAGCGGCAGACCCCGCCAGTCTGGCAAAATGGGCTATGGCCGCAGGGGTCACCCAGATTGCGACACCCTATATCACTTGTGGCCCATTACGCGACTGGCTGGACCAGGCGGCCCCATCCTTGAGCGCGCACGGCATTGCGTTCTGCGAATGGCGGCGCGACTGGGACACTGCGATCTGGCCCCACGCGACCGCCGGGTTCTTCAAGGTTAGGCAGAACATCCCGCGCATTCTGGAACAGGCGTTACCTGCATGATCTCCATCGTAATCATAGGCGCGGGCATGGCGGGGATGGCCTGCGCAAGGCGGCTGGCGGATGCGGGGCATGCGCCGGTAGTGTTGGACAAAGGGCGCGGTATCGGCGGGCGGATGGCGACACGGCGGATCGGTGATTTTCGGTTTGACCATGGCGCGCAATATGTAAACGCCCATAGTGCGGGATTTGTGGCGATGTTGGACAGGCTGGGCGGCGCGGTTGCCGAGTGGAAATACATCCCCGATCGCACGCATAGCGTAGGTATGCCCGGCATGTCGGCCATTCCCAAGGCGCTGGGAGCCGGGCTGGACATTCGGCAGAACGCACATGTCGAACGTCTGGTGCAAAATGACGATGGCTGGGTACTGCATCTGGCCACTGGCACCATGCGCGCCGCCCAAGTGGTGGTTACTGCGCCCGCTCCGCAAGTGGAGGGACTGTTGGGGGCAGATCACCCACTGGTCGCGGCATTGGCCCCAGTGCGACTGGCGCCCTGCCTGACGTTGATGGCCGCCGTGACTGCCCCTGCCCCTTTTATCGCCCGCCGGGATTCGGACGATCCCTTGGCATGGATCGCACAAGACAGCGCCAAGCCGGGTCGCCCGCAAGGGCCAGATACACTGTGGGTTGCGCAGGCTGGAGAGGCGTTCAGCCAGACCCATCTGGAAGACACCCCGACACAGATAGCCGCCCAGATGCTGCCGATGCTGTGTGACCGGCTGGGGACCACACCCGACCGCGTGACCCATGCCTCAGCGCACCGCTGGCGCTATGCCCGTGTGACACAGGCGCTGGGCCAGCCGTTCATGCGCCATCCCGATGCGACGCTTTATCTGGGTGGCGACTGGTGCATCGGCCCTCGGGTCGAAGCCGCGTGGACAAGCGGCACCGCCATGGCAGACGACATTCTGGCCCAGTTGTGACAATGGGAACCGATCCACGCATCGCCCGGATGGTCACCCTGATCCGCGCCGCCCTTCGACCAGCACCCGGTGCGGGGCGGATTGCGCTGGCACTTGGCCTTGGTACTCTGTGTCACACGCTATTTGCGGCGGGCGTTCTGGCGATGATCGTGGCCATGTTCTTTGGCCTAAGCGAAAGCCTTGGCACTGTGCCATGGCCCATGGCGGTCTTGACGAATGGGGCGCTGATCGCACAGTTCCCCTTGGCCCATTCCCTGCTTTTGACCGGCCCCGGCGGGCGGTTTCTAGTGCGGCTGATCCCCGGCCCACATGGTCAAACGCTGGCCACGACCACCTATGCCATCATCGCCTCGGCCCAACTTCTGGTGCTGTTTGCGTTGTGGACACCCTCTGGCATTGTTTGGTGGCAAGCGGACGGGGTAGCATTCTGGGTGGTCAGCGCCGCCTATGCCACCAGTTGGCTGATCTTGCTGAAAGCCAGCTTTGATGCGGGGGCCGAGGTGCAATCGGGTGCACTGGGTTGGCTGTCACTTATGGCGCGCATCCGACCTGTATTTCCCGACATGCCAACGCTTGGGCTGTTTCGCGTGATCCGCCAACCAATTTATGTGGCCTTTGCCCTGACATTGTGGACGCCACCTGTCTGGACACCAGATCAATTGGTGCTGGCCGTCAGCTTTACGGCCTATTGCATTTTTGCCCCGCGCCTGAAGGAACGCCGCTTTGCCGCTCGCTATGGCGTGCGCTTTGATCGCTATCGGACCGAAGTGCCCTACATGCGCCCGCACCTGACTGCCGCCAAGGACCAACCTGATGCGCAATGACCTGACGATTTATGACCGCGTGGCGGCTAGCTGGTGGTCCGATGACATCCGCTGGCTGCGGACATTGAAAAACCTGGTGCCCGGTCGACTACGCTGGTTCGACCGCCAGATCGACTGGCCGGGCCGCAAGGTGCTGGACCTTGGGTGTGCTGGCGGTTTCATGGCCGAGGCGCTGGCGTTGCGCGGCGCGCATGTCACCGGCATCGACCCCGCCGCCGCAGCGATCGACGTGGCCCGCGCCCATGCCCGAGAAAGTGGCCTACGCATCGGCTATGACGTTGGGGTTGGGGAAGCGATGTCCTATGATGATGCAAGCTTCGATGCCGTGGTTTGCGTCGATGTGTTGGAACATGTCGCCGATCTGCACAAGGTTTTGTCCGAGGTGGCGCGCGTGCTGCGCCCCGGTGGGATGTTCCTGTTCGACACGATCAACCGCAACCCGCTGGCGCGTCTGGCTACGATCACCGTGGCCGAGGACCTGCTGCGCCTGCTGCCGCGCGGCACGCACGACCCGGCCATGTTCATCAAACCAAGTGAATTGCGCGTGGCAATGCAAGGCGTCGGGCTGCTGCCGGGTGCGACAACCGGCCTTGGCCCGCGCGGGATCAACCGCAGATTTGATCTGACCTTCGGCCCCCTGCCTCTGAAAACCGTGCTTTACATGGGGGTTGCGCGCAAACCAGGTCGTGCGGCGTTCACATGACCAATCTTTCCCACAAAAACATTCAATCCCATCCCCGCCCACTCACATTGGAACCAGTGCCATATGACGTCACGATCCGGCGTGGCAATGTTGGTAGCCAAAACCACCCACGTCCGACTTTGCAGCTATCGCGAGTCATTTGACGTTTTACGCCAGGTTGATGGATGAGGCTTGGGTTGGCCGTTTGTGTGTCATCCCGCATCCAAGCGATTTTTACGGTGGCTGGGTCACGCCCAATCTGGATGGTCAGATCAAGCACGCGCCGGGGCACCGCATTGGTGGACTGTGGAGCGGGAAAGACAAAAAAGTGCTAAAATGATGGTGCGCGGTCTGACGCCTTGCATGATTGCAGCGTTGCTGTTGGGGGGGGGCTTATCGCCTGTTTTGGCCGAAGATCCGCTGAAAGGGGACGCGTTGATTGAGGATTTTACCTTGCAGCCAGAAACCCGTTGGCGGTTCTTCACCGATCAGGTGTTGGGAGGCGTGTCCACCGGCAGCGTCACCTTCGCGCAGGAATACGGCCTGCATTTTGCGCGCATGACCGGCCACATCAGCACCGCCAACCGGGGCGGGTTCATCCAGATGCGGCGTGATCTGAAAAGCCTGCCACCCAAGGACAAAACTGGCGTACGGCTGATCGTGCGCGGCAATGCCGAGCGCTATTTCGTGCATTTGCGCACCGCGAGCACGCTGTTGCCATGGCAATACTATCAGACGGGCTTTGACGTCACCGAAGGTTGGAGCAAAGTGCACCTTCCAATGGATGCTTTCGCAGCCTCTGGCAAATTGCTGCGTGGCGCACCTAACCCGTCTAGCCTGACATCGGTTGCCATCGTAGCCTATGGCCGTGACCACGATGCCCAGATTGATGTCCGCGAGCTTGGCTTTTACTAAAACGCCTGACCGAATGGCGTTATCGAACATCAGCAGACTGTTCGTCTGAAGAAGACCAGTTAACAGCAGACGTGGATCACAGGTGATCCAAAAGGGGCGTTGTTGCACAACTCTGACCGTGGGCGATTCACCGCGTGAATCCATGTGGTTAAACAGGCGGCATGAGCAAACCGTCACCCACCCGTTACCGCACGACGAACTGGTCCAACTACACAGCGGCGCTGCGCAAGCGCGGATCGCTGCTGATCTGGCTGGACAAGGGGATGACCTGGCTTGCGCCGCCTGACGGCAAGCCCGGTCGACCTGCGGTGTTCTGTGATGCGGCGATCGGGTTCTGCCTGACGATTAAGGTCCTGTTCAAGCTGCCGCTCAGGCAAACCACCGGGATGGTGGCCAGCCTGGTGCAGATGGCGGGTCTGGACTGGGCCGTGCCGGATTACACGACGCTGTGCCGGAGGCAGAAGACGCTCGCCGTCCAGATCCCTTACCGCCGTGCGGATGGACCCCTCAACTTGCTCGTGGACAGCACCGGCATCAAGTTCTTCGGCGATGGTGATGGCGCCCTCTCGTGGTTTGCAGGCAAACCACTGCCAGGTAACAAATGGCAGGCGCGCAAGCATGGGGTGCAAGGCCGACGCCAATGGCGGAAGGTGGATCTGGCCATGGATACCGCTACTTCGGACATCCGTGCCGTAGAATTTACCCCCAGCAGCGACGGTGACGGCACAGTGCTGCCAGCGCTACTCGACCAGATCCCCGAAGGTGAGGAGATCGGCGCGGTGACCGCCCCTTCTCGGGACATCGCGTCGCGATGCCCTGCCGGGCAGTGGACGGCGCCTATGACACGCGCCGTTGCCACACTGCCATCATCGACCGGCAGGCCATTCCAATCATACCGATCCGAAAGAACGGCCGGCCGTGGAAAGAGGACTGCCCGGCCGCAATCGTCCGGACCGAAACCCTGCGCGCCACCCGGCACTATGGCAGGGCGTTCTGGAAGCGCTGGACCCGATACCATGCAAGAAGCCGCATCGAGGCGAAACCTCTCATCGTTTGCTCGCAAACGACTGCCGGTCAGTGGATGCGCTGCCTGAGGGCCTTTGGCGAAGGCCTCTCCGCAAGATACCCAGACCGCCAGACCGCTGAAATCCAGATCCGCGTCGCCCTCATGAACCGCTTCAACGCCCTCGGCACCGCCAAGATCGTCCGCGTGGTATGACGTGAGTGGGGAAAGGGGAAGTCTTGCTTTAGGCGGGAGTTCTGCAACAACGCCCGCAAAAGGTGAAAATTGCCGTTTTGGCCGGTAGATTTACGATAGCGACTCTCGAAAGCGCTTCAATCTGAAAGTGGTGCCTGTGCACTTTCTTCTATTTCCAGATCTAACTGACTGGGAATGCAACAGTTTCACACTATTTAATGCAATTGCCATTGAATTAAAATTGGCCAAGGCCCGTAGTATCACAGGTATTAGAAGGAATAGAGCCATGATAACATGCGCCAAAACCCTTGTTGTGCAAGCATGGAGTTTCGTGTTCGACCACAACGTCAATCCGCTGCGCAATATACCCGACATCGCAGTCCGGCACTTTGTTTTACAAGTGCTGGCATTGATGTGGGCAGTCAGCTTCTCTGTCGCAATTGGAAGTTACACCTTTCTTAAGATTAGCATTCTTGGGCATGCTGTCCTGATCGCAGCTGCTGCACTAACGGTAGCAACTTATACAGCTGCGGCGAAACGGCCGAAATTATTCATGCGCGGAGCGGGTCGTCGCATTGATGGCGAGCATGACTGAGCCTTTGCCGTGACTATTTAAGGACCAGCTGAATGGATGGGCAAATGCACCCTTTTGCCCAGACTAAGCCAGTAGGCCTCATCATACGTTCTTACCGTCGTTCCACCGAAATATTGTCACAATAAATCATGTGCTAAACTGAAGCAGGAGGCCATATCATGCGGATACTAATCATCGGCGCCAGTAAGGGAATTGGCTTGGAGACGACCCGTCAGTCGCTTGCCGCTGGATACGACGTGCGGGCGTTGGCAAGATCTGCTTCATCGTTAGATCTTCAAGATGCAAGATTAGAGAAAGTGCGAGGCGACGCTCTGAACCAACACGATGTGGAAGCTGCACTTGCTGGGGTTGATGCGGTCATTGTAACGCTTGGTGTCGGCTTGGGCGAACTCGTCAAGCCTGTGCACCTTTTCTCAGACGCAACGCGCGTGCTGATTGCAGCCATGAAAGACCAAGGTGTCAATCGCCTCATTTGCGTCACTGGCTTTGGAGCTGGCGACAGCCGTGCAAGCATTGGTCTGCTCCAACGTGTTCCGTTTCAGATCGTTTTTGGCCGCGCCTATGACGACAAGAGCCGTCAGGAAAGGCTGATCAAGGAGAGCGGGCTTGATTGGACGATTGCCCGGCCAGGTGTGCTCTTGAATGGGCCGCAAACAGGGCGCTACAAAGTTCTAGGCAAACCGTCGGAGTGGCGGAACGGAGTTATTTCGCGATCCAACGTGGCAGACTTTCTCGTTAAACAGATCGAAGATCGAACATTCATCAGTGGGGCACCTGTCTTGGTCAATTGACAGCTGTCCCTGCACCGGCGGTCAGCAAAGCAAGTCATGCGCCAATTCCAAGGCGTCGATCAATACATCAACCTCTGCATTGGTATTATACAGTCCAAATGACGCGCGGCAGGTCGCGTTAAGCCCCAAATGCGCCATCAATGGCCCGGTACAATGCTGGCCCGCACGCACCGCAACTCCCTTTTTATCCAAGATGGTCGAAATGTCATGCGCATGGGCCGCACCCTCCATTGAAAAGGAGAAAATCGGAGCTTTATCAGGCGTCGTCCCCTGCACTGTGATCCAGTTCAAACCGTCAAGACGCTTGCGCGCGTAGTCACGCAGTTGGTTCTCATGGGCGGCGATGTTGGCCATGCCTAACCCGGTCATATAATCTAGCGCCACGCCCAGGCCAATGGTCTGCACAATGCCGGGGGTACCGGCCTCAAATTTCATCGGCGCATCGTTGTAGATTACCGTATCGCGCGTCACCTCACGGATCATGTCACCACCGCCCATAAAGGGCCGCATTTCAGCCATCCGGTCTTGATGGACATAAATTGCCCCCGATCCCGAAGGACCATAGAGCTTGTGACCAGTGACAGCGTAGAAATCGCAACCGATCTGTTCCACGTTGATCGGCATGTGGACTGCAGCCTGACTTCCATCAACCAGAACGGGGACACCGTACGTCCGCGCACCCGCACAAATCGCCGCCACGTCCACCAGAGTGCCTAGAACGTTTGAACAGTGCGTGACCGCGATCAGCTTGGTCCGCGGTGTAATTGCCGCCAGTACTTTTTCCGGGTCCAACGCTCCGGTACTGTCCACATCTACCCACTTGATCACTACGCCCTGCCGTTCACGCAAGAGATGCCATGGCACAATGTTCGCGTGGTGTTCCATGATGCTGAGGATGATCTCATCACCTGCCTGCATGCGAGGCATCGCCCAGCCATAAGCAACCATATTTATGCCTTCGGTAGCGCCCGAGTTGAGAATTATCTCGTTCTCACTGGCAGCGCCCAAAAACTGCGCAACGATGCCCCGCACGCGTTCGTAATTGTCAGTCGCCAAATTGGAGAGGTAATGCAATCCACGATGCACATTGGCATATTCCTGAGAATAGGCCTGCGAGACAGCATCAATAACGACCTGCGGCTTTTGGGCCGACGCACCATTATCTAGATAAACCAACGGCTTGCCATTCACTTGACGCGACAAGATCGGGAAATCTCTGCGGATCATTTCGACATCAAGCATCGCTGCACTCTCCTAAAAATAATTTCTGATCGACGACCATAGCCTCAACCCTCGGGGTTGCCCGGCCGCACGAAGACGCCACCCGGTTTACGGCTGCTATACCCCACGTTCAGGAATGCGTGCCTTTGGCAATCTGGTTGGCAAAGTGATGATTGGTGTCGCGGTGATGCGCCTCATCTGCACGCACTACGACAACAACTTCGCGCAGGCGCGCATCTGATGGAAGGTTCCAGTACTTGATCGCAATCTGGGGTGCGGCAACGTTTTCGACATTACCGGCGTCAATCTCTTCAAGGTAGTGAGTATAGCTGATCACAGCCTCTTCCTCTAGGTAACCCACCACACGGTGTGCAGTTTTAGGGGCCAGCAGATAAAGAAAGAAATACAGGTTATAGAAGACAGCCTGCGCCACCATAATTAACGTGCGTTCAAATCGACTGGGCTGCGCGATCTGGATGAAGGTCATCAGGTGCATACGCTCATTGTCTGCTTCTTCGATCAGTTCCTTAATCCAGCCCTGATCGTCGCGAATGTGCCGAATGGCACGTAGGTGCTGTAACAGACCACCGACCATGCCCGGAACTGCAGCGACAGTTTCCAGTACCACGGCGCGATGCCCATAGCGGTTTGCGAAAAACTTGTCCGCGAAAAACCGCATCGTCTTTACAACGCGCAAAGCCACGCGGTCGTTCATGCTGCGTGGTGTGTGGTGCACTTGCAGCAGGTCAGGTGCAAATTCGTTACTGTGTTTCATGATATGTCCAACCGTCTTGTTACGTTAGAAAGATAGTGGGGGGGCCACCCATTTCACCGGCTCAGACCTGTGGCAAAACAGCCGGTCAATTTGGGTGTCTTCACAGAAAAATATTGGCTTTTTCCCGCCTGATGCCTCGTGCCATATCCTTGCCGCCCGGCAGAGCGCAGCTATGTTTCGTTTATGACAAAACGAACCTCTCCAACTGACGCAGGAAAAATAACGCTTGCCGCCGATCTGGAAGATATTGTTCAAGACAAGCGGGAAGGTTGGCGCGCGTCTGGCGCAAAGGCACGCAGACGGCAGCGGCGCTACAAAGCCCTGCTGACCCAACAGCTGTTGAAGCTGGGGACGGCTTCCACCGACGATATTGCACCGGATGAAGTTGAATGAGTGTCAGATTTTCAGATGCTGTAACGCCAAGGCGCTATCGGCCAGATCTTCATCCCAATCAGAACACGGAGACTTA
Source organism: Paracoccaceae bacterium (assembly GCA_047623825.1). GTDB lineage: Bacteria > Pseudomonadota > Alphaproteobacteria > Rhodobacterales > Rhodobacteraceae > JBLHOS01. The sequence goes on from JBLHOS010000043.1 coordinate 16,677, forward strand.
CCCTTGTCATCACAAAGCTATGTTGAATTAAGAGACCTGCAGATTGCAGCGCGGATTGGGACTTACGACGCAGATGACGTTGTGCCGGATGCGCATCTACTAGATCTGACGCTGACGATTGCACCGGATCTGGTGCTGATCGCGCGAGACGAGATGGCGATGGTTTTCGACTATGACCCTTTGATCCGGCAAATCGACGCTCTGGCGCGCACCAGCCATTTTGAGACCCAAGAGCGACTGATGACGCTCATTGTCGAAGCCTGTACTGACTATCCCCAGATCGAGGCACTGGATGTCTGCTTGCGAAAGCAGCCTGTCCTGTCCGGGACCGGGACGCTTGGTGTACGGTTGATTGTCGATGCCGAAGACATGGCCGCGCTGCGCCTCGCCGTGGTCTAAGCATTCCAACCAAACCACGGGACCCGCCAATCAACCGTTGCGAACCTCAGGGTGTCAGCCATACCCCGGTCCAACCATCGAGGCGGTCAAATCGGGCACGGCGATGGTTCGGGCCAAGGTGCAGGGCATCTACAGAGGATACATTTAGCCGCAAGACCGCAAAAAATGCGGGGTCAGGTCCTTTTGTGTAGGCTAGCGCGTCCGCGATAGGTTGGCCCGGTGCAGGGCTGGTGCCATAGGCCAACCTCGACGCCTCAGGCACACCCGCCCAGATCATAGCCACATCCTGACCAGTCAGAATTTCGACCCGAGCCTCTAGCCGGACTTGCAGATGTGCTGAAGTATCCCACACATGCAGGGCGGCAAAAGGCATTGCCCGCAATTCCTGAACCTTGGCAGACCGCAGGTCCGTATGCAGGTCCAGAGTACCCGCCGGTTTGTTTGCAGCACGCAAAACCACCGTTCTAGCCTGTGGCCTGCCATCCGGGGTGACGGTGGCTAATGTCGGGTGTCGCGCCGGGGCGTGCCGATCGTGGACACCGCGAGAGAGGCGCCGCCAGACCTCGACAAACAACTGGGACAGATCACCAGTCCAAAGATGAGGATTAGGCTTCATTGATAGACCTCTCGCCGGTCAGAAAACTGGCGCATAGGTTTGCGCCAGATACGGTAGCTGCTGGGTTTCAGATTTTGGCGCATAAATACTTTTATCTGATCCAGACCAAGCCCATACAGGGCGCGGATTTGATCGAAGCTGACATGGTCGCTCAACGCCATCACAATGATTTCGCTGATCGTTCGGGGATCAAGTCCGAGTTCTGCGATCTTCGCGTCAGCGTCACGACTGCGCGATAAGTCAAGCCCTCGGTACTGCCAAAGCAGTTTTCAACGGATGACAAAGAGGACGGCATATAATACCAGACATTCACCTTTTCAGCCAAAGACCAGCCCACCATCCACGATCAAATTCTGGCCCGTCACTGCGCGTGACCACGGCGAGGCAAAAAACAGGGCGGCATCGGCCATATCTGCAGGTGTGGTCACCTGGCCCAGCGGGGTTGCCGCCGCGATCAGATCGAACACCGCCTCTGGCGTGGCCGCACTGGCATCCGTAGTGCGCAACAAGCCACCCGATACCATGTTGACCGTCACCCCCAGTGGGCCAAGCTCTTTGGCAGCTGTGCGGGTAAAGGCAAGGAGGGCGCCTTTGGCGGCGGTGTAGTCATGGTAAGGTACCACCGGATTTTGTACCAGATTGGTGCCGATGGTGATGACACGCCCAAACTGGGCGGCCTTGAAATACGGGTGCAACGCATGCACGCAATTCAACGCCCCACCGACTGCCGTTTCCGTCTGGCGCGCAACTTCGGCCCATGTCAGGCGGTCCAGCGACGAGCGTGCGTCGCCGTTGAAGGCAAAGTCGGCCAACGCATTATGAACCAGCACATCCGGTGCCCCCATCGTCGCTGCAATATCTGCCACCATACGCGCAACGTCAGCCGGATCGGTGACATTGGCTTGAACGGCCATGGTGTTTGGCCCAAGTTCTGCGGCCAGCGCCTCCGCCTGCGCTTTGCTGTGGCGGTAATTGATCGCGACGCGAGCCCCTTCGCGCACAAAGGCGCGGGCGAGGGATGCGCCGAGGCCACGTCCTGCGCCAGTAATTAAAACGGTCATATCGGAGATTGATTTTGTCATCAGCTTATTCCTTTAAAACTGTGCATAAAAGTGATGGGTCGGGCCATGGCCAAGGCCCACAGTCAGTGTCCCGGCAGCGGCAATCGCGCCCGCGACATAGGCTTTGGCACGCCTTACCGCCTCTGGCAGGGGCAATCCCAAGCCCAAGCCAGTAGCCAGTGCAGACGATAGGGTGCAACCGGTGCCATGGGTCCGGGTGGTAGCCTGCCGAGGGCCGTCAAACCAGGTCAGCCCCGCCGGTTCTGCCAGCAGGTCAGGGCATGCATCGCCTGGCAAGTGCCCCCCCTTCAACAGCACCGCACCGACGTCTAAGGCCAACAGCGCGCGGGCCTGAACTTCCATCTGCTGGCGGCTGCTGGCCTCGGGGCAGCCCAGCAAATCTGCCGCTTCGGGCAGATTGGGCGTAATAATCCGAGCCATGGGCAACATTTCGCGCAGCGCAATTACCGCCTGCGCCGCCAGTAAACGGTCACCGCTTTTCGCCACCATCACCGGGTCCAACACGATCGGGGCGCTGTGGCCCTGTAATGCCTGCCCCACAGCTTCGATGATCGCGGAGGTGCCCAGCATTCCGATCTTGATCGCATCAATACGGATGTCGGCCCGCAGGGCAGCAATCTGGGCGGCGACCATGGCCGTGCTGACCATCTCAACGGACGTCACACGTTGGGTATTCTGCGCGGTCAGCGCAGTGATTGCCGCCATGGCATAGCCGCCATTGGCAGAGATCGCCTTGATGTCGGCTTGAATACCCGCCCCACCCGAGGGGTCAGACCCGGCAATCGACAAAATATTCGGGATCATGCTGTATTCCAGTCAGCCAAAAGCGTGCGAGTTGCCGAGACCGGGTTCGCTGCACGCACCACCGCGCTGACTACCGCCATGCCTGTAGCACCCGCGCCCTTCACCGTTGCCACATCGCCCACCACCAACCCACCTATCGCGTAAACCGGCACGGTGACGGCAGCCACGATGCGCGACAGTCCGGCCATACCGATAGGTGCCGCATGGTCTGGCTTGGTCGGCGTGGCCCGCACCGGACCAGCGCCGACATAATCGACGCAAGGTTGCAAGCGGCGCGCCTGTGCCTCGGTTTCTAGTGACAAACCAAGGATCATCCGCGCCCCGATCCGTCGGCGCACCTCCAGCGGGCAACCATCGCCTTGGCCGATGTGCAGCCCGTGCACGCCTGTTCGTATTGCCAAATCAACGCGGTCATTGACAATTAGACACACGTTCATGGCCACCATCTCGGGTAGCAAAAGTGCGACCAATCTCGCTATATCTTCATCGCTTGCGTGCTTATCGCGGATTTGCACGGCCCATGCACCACCGCGTGCCGCAGCGCGCGCCTGATCTGCAATGCTGGGCCCTGCGGTAGGGTCGGTGATGACATAAACCGGCCCCATCATCCGTCCGTCACCCGCGCGCCCAAGGTCAGTTCATCGGGCGTCAACTGGTAAAGTGCATCCACAAACGCCGTCTGAAAGCTACCCGGGGCTGCCGCATGTCGGGCCGCCAGTTCACCAGCAAGTCCGTAATAGGCCATTGCCGCTACGGTGGCAGGCAGTGCGGGCTGGCCCACCAAAAAGCTTGCGATTATACCGTTCAGCGCACAACCAAGCGCCGTCACCCGTGGCATCAGCGGGTGACCATTGTCGACGCGAAACGCTGCCACCCCATCGGTGATGTAATCCACCGGTCCCGATACAGCAACAACCGCCCCAGTTCGCCGGGCCAGGTCTTGCGCCGCCTGCTCTGCTGTATCGACGCTGTCGGTGGTATCTACGCCGCGTCCGGTCGCAAGGGTTCCGGCCAGCGCCAGAACCTCGGATGGGTTACCCCGGATCGCGGTAGGCCGCAGCGCCACCAGCCGCGCCGACACCTCAAGCCGCAGGCGCGTGGCACCGGCACCCACAGGATCCAGAACCCAAGGCCTATCAGCTGCATTCATCGCGCCCGCCGCAAGTTCCATCGCTTCGGCCCATGCGGGATCCAGCGTGCCGATGTTCACAGTTAACGCCTGAGAAAGTGCTGCAAATTCAGCAACTTCCTCACGGGCATGAACCATGGCCGGGGATGCACCCGCTGCCAGCTGTACATTTGCCATAATGTTCATGGCCACAAAATTGGTGATGTTATGCACAAGCGGTGCTGTTGCCCGCATCTGTGCAAGGTAGTGTCCGGCATCGGTCATAATAGCCCCTTGCTGCAAGGCAGGGGGCGATGAGGGCGCGGAATGGCACTAAAGAACCACAAAACGTTCATCGACTTCCTACGCCAGCATGATCTGGTTCAGGTTCAAAGGGTACATCTCAGCCCGCAAACGCGGACGCCCCTGTCATAAACCTAAAATATTTCTACGGGCCGCCATGTCAAGACTTGGTGAAAAGTCTGGTGTGGTTTAACGGGGCGCCAATAAACTGCGCGCGCCTAGCTTTGGGCCTGTTGCGGCTTATATTACTGTTCAGCCAGCGAGACGCGCACAAATGCAGCCTGCCACCGAAAGCCAAGATGCAACACAGCTTCGATCTGCCGGAAACGGTCCCAGCCAATCTGGTGCAGGAATATCTACACCTTACACGCAAAGTGATGCCCAAGCTTGCGCAAAGCAGCAAACAACACTGGCCCGTCCGCAACGATCACTGCTTCCAACGGATCGTGCTTGATACAATATGCGGCGGGGTGTGGTACGACCAAATAGCCCGCCCAGCCTACAGGCACCTCAATCAGGTACAAGTGCGTGCCGCCGTCCTGCTGTGCAAGGAAATCATATCAGATCAGACCGACCTCGCCACGCTTAACCGCCAGTCGCTTAACTGGCGGGGCAAGGCAATCCGCCTATAACTTAGTTACCGCGATGCGCAGCAAGCGACACGATGAACTAAGCCGCGAGAGCCCACTAGCGACTATGTACGGTAGTGGCTTTATCTCAAACGGATAGTTACCAAAACTCACCCGTTGTGTCACCGGCATTAACGACAGTTTTGATCAGTTGTCCAAAAACGATCGCTGGCGCAGCCGCGGCGAAAGCTCACTGTGTCCCGCACGGCTGCCATCGACATATTCCGCAGAGAAAGGCAGCTTCCCGTCCTAAGTCTGTAATGACACGAACGGCTCGAAGCGGACCTTCGGTACCGAAGCAACATGCAGAAGTGCAGCTGGTCATTATAACCATTCGTGCATCGCGAGGCGTTTTGGTGCCTTAATCGTCGGTATGCAGACACAGTCAGGTTCCAGTGTATTTGAGCCATTGGTTACTTTTGGGTGTGGTCCACTCTGTCTATAAATAATGAACTTGGCACGAAGTTGCTATTTGGTATCGGATGCCTTGAGTAAAAATAAACTTGACCGGATTGCCATATTTCACCTATCCATGAAATATGGAATTATTACTCACAGATCGACTAGCAATCCTCAGCCATCCTCAACGGATGGCCGTGTTCCGGCTGCTCATGCGGCGCTGTCCGGATGAACTACCCGCTGGTGAAATTGCCGAAGCGTTGCAGCTTAAGGCCAGCACAGCATCGGTCTATCTCTCAGCCCTGAACCAAACGCGCCTGATCTCGCAACGTCGGGATGGAACGCGTCTGCTTTATGCGATCAATCTTGATACGGCTCGTGAAGTCGTTGCGGGACTGTTCGTCGATTGTTGTCGCGGACGGGCAGACCTTTGCCCGCCGCAGTTTTCTGACCTTCTCGGGAGTACGGCCTCCACGGCTGACAAAAAGTTCAAGGTCCTGTTTGTGTGCACTGGGAACTCTGCACGTTCGATTTTCGCTGAGACGATTTTGCAGGATATGGTGGGTGACAAATTCACAGCTTATTCCGCAGGCACGGCGCATCGCTCAGAGTTGAATCCTTTTGCGGTGGAAATGCTCCAGTCGAAGGGACATGATGTGTCGCTGTTGCGGTCCAAAAATATTGAGGCGTTCCAAGGAGCTGATGCACCGCAGATGGATTTTACCTTTACCGTCTGTGATCGTGCCGCCAATGAAGAATGCCCGACTTGGCCGGGTCAGCCCGTCTCAGGTCACTGGGGTATGCCGGACCCGGTCAAGGCCACGGGGACGGATGCGCAAAAGCGTCTTGCATTCCATCAGACCTATGGGGCGCTGCATAACCGAATTACCGCATTTACCGCCTTGTCGTTCGAAAATTTAAGCCGTGGGTCGCTGCAAAAACATGTGGATGAGATCGGCAAAGAAACTGCCAATTAGGAATAACTCGGTATGACCACTTACGCTCTCAACGGCCTTGGCCGTATTGGTAAACTTGCACTCCGCCCACTGTTGGAGCGCGGTGCAAAGATCGCTTTTATTAATGACGCGGTGGGCAATCCCGCAATGCATGCACACCTGCTGGAGTTCGATTCCATCCATGGGCGATGGCCTGCGGCGTTTGTGTCACACGAGAGTTCGATCAGCATTGACGGAATACGCATTCCAGTCACCAGCACCTGCAATCTGGAAGACCTACCGCTAGACGGTGTGGATGTGGTGATTGACTGCACCGGGGCATTCAAGACGGAATCCAAGCTAGCCCCTTATTTTGCGGCGGGCGTTAAAAAGGTCGTTGTCTCAGCGCCGGTGAAGGATGGGCCAACTGCAAATATCGTCTACGGTGTTAACGATGACATCTACGACGCTGAGACCCACCAGATTGTGACGGCGGCAAGCTGTACGACGAACTGCCTTGCCCCCGTGGTTAAGGTTCTCCTTGAGGGGATTGGCATCAGGCACGGCTCCATCACAACGATACACAATGTGACGAATACCCAAACAATTGTGGATCGCCCCGCCAAGGATTTGCGGCGGGCACGGTCGGCTTTGACCAACTTGATCCCGACCACCACAGGGTCTGCCACGGCGATTACGCTGATTTATCCCGAATTGGCGGGCAAGTTGAATGGTCATGCGGTGCGTGTACCGCTTTTGAACGCATCCATTACCGATTGCGTGTTTGAAATGATCCGTGAAACGACTGTGGAAGAAGTGAACGGCCTGTTCAAAGCGGCTGCTGAAGGCCCGCTGAAAGGGATCCTTGGGTATGAAACGCGACCTCTGGTTTCCTCGGACTACACCAATGATCAGCGCAGCGGCATTATTGATGCGCCGTCAACGATGGTCGTGAACGGCACCCAGCTCAAGGTCTACGCTTGGTATGACAACGAATATGGCTATGCGTATCGTCTGGTCGATGTGGCTCTGATGGTTGGTGGCAAGCTGTGATACGTCCCGCGGGATTTGCCGCCTACATTACGGTGACGGCGGCGTATTGGGCCTTCATGTTGACCGACGGTGCGCTTAGGATGTTGGTTTTGTTGCACTTCCACACGCTTGGCTTTTCACCGGTGCAACTGGCTTATCTGTTCGTTCTGTACGAAATCGCAGGTGTGATAACCAACCTCTCCGCAGGATGGATCGCGGCACGGTTTGGCTTGACCGCCACGCTAAACGTGGGAATTGGGCTGCAAGTCGCGGCGCTATTGGCACTGGCACAGCTTGATCCAGCTTGGAGTGTTACTGCCTCTGTCGTGTTTGTCATGCTGGTACAGGGGCTGTCTGGCGTCGCAAAAGACTTGGCCAAGATGAGTTCCAAAAGCGCCGTAAAAATTCTTGCCCCAACGACGGGTGGCGGGCTTTTCCGATGGGTTGCGATCCTGACTGGATCAAAGAATGCCGTGAAAGGCAGCGGCTTTCTTTTGGGTGCCGTATTGCTGGCCGTCTTTGGGTTCGTTCCATCGGTTCTGACAATGGCGGCAATTTTGTTTGTCATCCTGATTGGTGTTGTGATTGGCATGCCAACGGGTCTGCCGGTTGGACGCAAGAACGCGAAATTCTCCGAAGTATTTTCCAAAAACCGCAACATCAACTGGCTGAGTGTCGCACGGTTGTTCCTGTTCGGGGCGCGGGACGTCTGGTTTGTGGTTGGCATCCCGATCTATTTCTACGTGGTGCTATCGGACGGCAGCACCGAGGGAAATCGCGAAGCGTTCTTCATGATCGGCACATTCATGGCGGTTTGGACGATCCTATATGGCATTGTCCAAGGGTGGGCGCCTCGCATCCTGAAAGCGACGTTAAGAACAGATGCGGACATCTTGGAATTGGCAAAACGGTGGGTTGGTCTATTGATCATCGTGCCATCTTTGCTGGCCGGTCTGGTCTGGTTGGTCCCTGATCCATCACGCGCGTTGACCACAACTGTCATACTTGGCCTCTTGGTATTCGGCGGCATCTTCGCGGTGAATTCTGCCTTACATTCGTTTCTGATCCTCAGCTTCACGGATGCAAAGCGGGTCACGATGGATGTTGGCTTTTACTACATGGCCAACGCCGCGGGGCGATTGATTGGCACAGTATTGTCCGGTTTTACATACCAGATTGGCGGACTTCCTCTCTGCCTTGGCACTGCCTGTGTGATGATCAGTCTAAGCTGGCTGGCCACTTCGCAACTCAAATCGAGCGAAGCATCTGACGGGACGCCAAAAGGTAACTTACCATAACGAACCCGCTCCCTTGTCGAAGGTTCGGCATACACCTTCTATCAATCAAACTTAAAACTCTTTAGAATCCCAACAGGTGTTGAAGGTCTTTGAGCATCCAACAATAATCGCCTTTGGCCGCACTGCGGACAAAGCGACCGTTAACAAGGTTAAGACTGTCAATTGATCGTGTGAGCTCGACTGCCATGGCTAAACTAAAAGACATCTTGGTCTTGCCACGGTTTAGTTCCGGTGTCTTTCGAGCAATGTTTGCTATGGAGGAGATTAAGAATGGCAACGAGATACACAGACGAGTTTCGGCGTGATGCAGTGCGCATTGCGGTTACAAGCGGCTTAACGCGGCCCCAGCTTTCATCAGATTTGGGCGTGGGTCTTTCGACTTTGAACAAGTGGGTTCAGAAGCAT
>JBLHOS010000044.1:0-25402 GCA_047623825.1 Paracoccaceae bacterium
GTTGATGCTCAACAGGGTAGGCGCGCTCATTCGGTGACCCCGTTTGCTGCGTGTCTCGTATTTTTTGTCATTAGATGTCCCCCGGCCTGACGGCCCGTAGTTTATTCCCGACCATACCCCATTGCATCTTGGTCTCTGCCGGTTTTGCCAAAAGGGCGGCAGCCAAACCCACGGCAATAGCATGGGGGTGTTTTCCCAAACTGGGGTCCCCGATTGGGCTGGTGATCTGCGCGATTGCATTGGCCGAATGTCCAAGCTCAGCCAGACGTTTTTGAAACCGCGCCCATTTGGTGGCCGACCCGATCAGGCCAACTGACACAAAGGGCTGTCTCAGGGCGCGGTGGCACAGCTCCATGTCGATTTCATGTGAATAGGTCAGGATCAGGTGTTCGGCATTTGCGGGTGCGATCCGCATCGCGGCTTCTGGCTTGGCTGCGGGCAAAACCGTCACGCCCTGCGGGACATGTTCGGGAAAACGCTCGGGCGCGGTATCGACCCAGGTGATCGCAAAATCAGGCAGCGGGGCCATCACATCGATTAAAGCGCGGCCGACATGGCCTGCCCCGTAAATCCATATTTGCCGCTGTGGTTCCACCAAAGGTTCAATGAACCAATCAGCCACATGCAGGGGGACCGTGATGTCCCCTTCTAACGCACGCGTCACGGCGATGGGCATAGAGGCGCTCCACATTACAGGGCGCGCATAGGGAAAGCTGTCTGGCAAATGATCTGCGTCAAACCACTGATACAACAGCTTTACTGCCCCACCGCAGCACTGGCTCAATGCCGGTCCAAGAGCATAGGTCTTGGCCGACCACGCAGTCTTACGCTCAAGGTTGTCGCGGGCAGTCGCTGTTGCCTCAAACTCCAGTCGGCCACCACCGATTGTGCCCGATTGTCCGTCTTTCCAGACCAGCATCGCCGCGCCAACGTCGCGCGGAGTAGAACCTTTGGTCTCAACCACAACAACCCTGACAAGGCCGCCATGTTGGGCAACCGCGTGTTCTAATCCGACCAGATCAAAGCTCATGACTGCACACTTTCAACCGCGCGCAACACCTCTTGGGCGGTCGCAGGCGCCTGCAAATCAGGATAGCCGGGCCCACAGGCGGACACCGCATCGCTTAGTGCCATCAAGACGCTAATCCCGTGCATCAAGGGCGGCTCACCTACAGCTTTTGAGCGGTAGATCGTCTGTTCGCGGTTGGGATTGTCCCACAATAGCACATTGAAAATCTCGGGCCGGTCAGAACAGGCAGGGATTTTGTAGGTTGAGGGGGCGTGAGTGCGCAGGCGGCCCTTATCGTCCCAGATCAACTCCTCAGTGGTCAGCCATCCAGCCCCTTGGACAAATCCGCCCTCAACCTGACCAATATCTAGCGCGGGGTTCAGTGATGTACCTGCATCGTGCAAGATATCAGTGCGCAGGATGCGGTTTTCGCCAGTTAATGTGTCGATCACCACTTCGCTGCAGGCGGCACCATAGGCAAAGTACAAAAACGGCCGTCCCCGTCCCGCGATCCGGTCCCACTCAATCTTTGGGGTTTTGTAGAACCCGGTCGCACTCAGGCTGACACGGTTCATATAGGCAAAGACAACTGCATCGCGGAACGCCATTTCGGCGGTGCCCGCGCGCACCATTCCGCCCTCAAACCGGACCTGATCAGGTGTGCTGTGTAACTTGGGTGCGATAACCTCGGCGATCCGGTCGCAAATGGTGTCGCAGGCCGCCTTGACTGCCATCCCGTTCAAATCGGTCCCCGAGGAGGCCGCAGTCGCGGATGTATTTGGCACCTTTGCCGTATCAGTGGCCGTGATCTTGATCGCACTGACGTCGATCCCGAACCTGTGGGCTGCAACCTGCGCCACTTTTTGAAACAGGCCTTGGCCCATTTCAGTGCCGCCGTGGTTCATCTGGACCGAGCCATCTTGGTAGACATGAACCAGCGCACCGGCCTGATTTAGATGGGTCAGAGTGAATGAGATGCCAAATTTTACCGGTGTCAGCGCGATCCCCTTTTTCAAAATGGGCTCGCGTGCGTTCCACTCTGCAACCGCTGCGCGCCGATCTGAATAATCACAGCTTTGGGCTAGCGCATCTGTCATCTCATGCAGCACAAAATCCTCAACCGGCATGTGGTAGGGCGTGGTTTGCGGGCCGATCGTGATGTGTTCAGGCGAGTGACTGGCACCAAAGCGTTGCGCGCCGCCCATCCCACTGCTGATCTGAGTGCCGGTCCCAATCTCTGCGCCGTTTTGCAGCTTTTTCTTGGCCGAAATACTCGAATCTGCGGGTGTTGCCTGCGCCGCGCGGTAGTAATTCAGTTGGCGCACGGCCAACGGATCGCGCCCAATGGTGTGGGCAATGTGGTCCAGAACTCGCTCGATCCCGACTATGCCTTGCGGGCCGCCAAAACCGCGAAACGCCGTATTGCTTTGAGTGTTTGTCCTCAATCGGTGCGACGTGATCCGGGCTGCTGGCAGGTGATAGGCGTTATCGGCATGCAGCATCGCGCGGTCTGCGACCGGAAGGCTTAGATCCATCGCCCAGCCACAGCGAGCATATTGCGTGAAATCGACGCCCAGAATACGTCCCTCGGGTGTAATGCCGACGCGGTACCTGATCCTGAATTCATGGCGTTTGCCGGTGATCATGAAATCGTCATCTCGGTCATAGCGCATTTTGCACGGCTGGCCGGTGCGGGTGGCGGCCACTGCGCATGCGATGGCCAGCGCGTTGCCCTGACTTTCCTTGCCGCCAAACCCGCCCCCCATGCGTCGAACCTCTACACGTACGGCGTGCATTGGTTTGCCCAAGGCGTCGGCCACTTTGTGCTGGATCTCTGTTGGATGCTGGCTGGAAGAGTGGACGATCATATCGCCGCCCTCTTGTGGCAAAGCCAGGGCGGATTGGCCCTCCAGATAGAAATGTTCCTGCCCGCCGATCTCGATCTGGCCTTCGATGACCTGTGATGCGCCTGTCAGCGCCTGATCTACATCGCCTTTGGTATAGATCCGCGGTCCATCCTCAAAGATGCTGCCTGCGGCTATCGCATCATCAATGCTAAGAAGGGCCAGCGCTTCTGCGTATGTCACGCGCGCCAGAAGCACGGCCTTACGCGCGGCCAGATGGCTGGTGGCGACAACCATAAAAATCGGTTGGCCCAGATAGTGGACCGAGCCATCGCTGACCAACGGCTCATCATGCGCAGACGGTGAGCAATCGGGGATCGTTGCAAAATCATCGCGTCCATAGGCTGCCACGACGCCGGGTGCGGCGCGAACCGCTGCCAGATCCAGCGCACTGATCTTGCCACACGCGATCTGGCTTTGCCCAAATGCCAGATGTAGGCAGCCTTTGGGCGTCGGGATATCGTCGACATAGCGCGCCTGACCGGTCACATGCAGCGGTGCGCCATCATGGGGCAGGGGTTTGTAAACACTCATGCCCGCACCTGCAGTACGCGGGTCCGGATGCCCGACATCTCAAAGTAATACCGCATCGCCATGTTCTTGGCTGTCCGCATCCGGTAGTCGGCTGAGGCACGCATATCGCTGAGTGGCTGAAAATCTGCCTCAAACGCGGGCATCGCTGTGCGGATTGTGGCCTCGTTCCAGATCTGCCCGATCAGGGCAGCCTCAACTGTGCTGGCCCGCTTGGGGATCCCGGCCATCCCGCCAAAGGCGATTTTGGCGTTGGTCACGGTGTCATCCGTGACCTCAATCACAAAGGCGCCGCAGACAGCTGAGATATCCTGATCAAAGCGTTTGCTGAGTTTATAACATTTCAAACGGTCTTCTTGATGTGGAATGCTTATGGCCTCAACAAATTCGCCGGGTGCGCGGTCTTGTTTGCCATACTCTAAAAAGAATGCCTGCAGTGGGATTTGGCGCCGCGTGTCACCTTTTCTCAGATGCAACCGCGCACCAAGTGCGATCAGGGCGGGCGGGCAGTCCCCGATGGGGGAGCCATTTGCGATATTGCCGCCGATCGTTGCGGCATTGCGGACCTGTACTGATCCATAGCGCCGGATCAGCTCGGCAAAATCGGGGTAGTGATCCGCCATCACTGTGCCGACATTAGTCATGCTGACCGCAGCTCCGATGCGGATGACATCAGCGGTGATCTCAATTGTCTTGAGGTCTTCGCACCGGCTCAGGAACGCTACGGGGCCTAGGTCGCGCAAGCTTTTGGTGACCCAAAGGCCCACGTCGGTTGCGCCCGCGATCAGCGTGGCACCCGGATGCAGTTCATACCAATCTGCAAGTTCGTTGGCGTTGGTCGGTGTGGCCACTGGCACAGCGGGGGGCTGTTTGCCCCCCGCGCCCCCCGAGGATATTTCTGGAATAAGGAAGTCGGGATCGGCAAGGGCTGCTGCATCGGCGGCAATCCAGTTTGGCACTGGAGCGGCGGCGGCTGACTGGGCCGCCTGCACAATCGGTTTGTAGCCAGTACACCGACACAAATTGCCAGCTAGTTGGTCGTCAAAGTCTTGCCGTTCATTCAAGTGGGCCACAGCCATGGACACAACAAATCCCGGCGTGCAGAACCCGCATTGGCTGCCATGCTCAGTCACCATTGCCTGTTGTACAGGATGCAGCTGTCCCTGCGGACCTGCGATGCCTTCAATGGTGCGCAACGCGCGGCCATGAAGTTGCGGCATTAATAGGATGCAGGCATTCAGTGCCTTGGCGCCGTCGGTATCGGTCACCATCACTGTGCAGGCCCCGCAATCGCCCTCATTGCAGCCTTCTTTGGTGCCGGTCAGGCCGCGTTGCTCTCGCAGCCAGTCCAGTACTGTATCAGTTGCGTTCGCCTCAACCGTTACAAGCTTTCCGTTCAGAAGAAACGAAATCTCCATGTATTCGTGCCTGCCGCGTTACTAAAATTGGACCAGGTGATCATCATGGTCGATGCGACGTAGACCATGGCCCGATGTGCGTCTTGACCAAATATAAGGAAAGCCGGGATTGCGGGGCAATGCAAGCACCACGACCAATAAAATTGCTCAATAAGGCCGCAGATGCCCAATACTCAGGCAATTGAGCTTAGGTTGGCTCTGTAGATCGGCGCTACCTAGTGTTCAAAAATGCGAGGGTAAAGCCGTGGCGGAGCGCCCTCAGCTGCGTTAGGAATTGAACATGAGCACATTACCCCGATTCATTCACCTGCGCCTCCATACAGAATATTCGTTATTGGAAGGGGCGATGCGGATCAAGAAATTGGCGGGATTGACCCGTGCCCAAGGCATGCCGGCTGTGGCGATCACCGACACGAACAACATGTTTGCGGCCCTTGAGGCGTCAGAGACGCTGGCCAAGGACGGTGTCCAGCCAATCATCGGCTGCCAAATCGATCTGGATTATGATCCGAAGGTGCGTGGCGACAAGATCCTGCCGGCAGCCCCGATCGTGCTGTTGGCCCAAAGTCAGGCGGGCTATCGCAATCTGATGAAGCTGAACTCAGCACTTTATCTGCGCGGCGACGGCAACCTGCCTTATGTGACTTTGGATGAGTTGGAGCGTCACAGAGACGGGTTAATCTGCCTGTCGGGCGGCCCAGATGGCCCGGTCGGGCGCCTGTTGCGGACCAACCAATTGCCCAAGGCGCAGGCGTTGATGACCCGATTGGCCGCGATCTATCCGCAGCGGTTGTATGTTGAGTTGCAGCGCCACCCTGGTGACGCGGGCCTGCCCGAGGCCGAACAACTGTCAGAACGCCCGCAGATCGACATGGCCTATGCGATGGGCCTGCCTTTGGTGGCCACCAATGACGTCTACTTTCCAAAGCCGCAGATGTATGAGGCACATGACGCGCTGATCTGCATCTCTGAAGGGGCCTATATCGATCAGCAAGAGCCGCGCCGCCGCCTGACACCGCAGCATTATTTTAAATCACCCCGAGAAATGGCGACGCTGTTTGCTGATCTACCCGAGGCCTTGGACAACACAATCGAGATCGCGCAGCGTTGCGCGTTTCGGGTGCGAACCCATGATCCGATCTTGCCGAAATTTGCTGATAATGAGGTTGATGAGTTGCGCAGGCAGGCCCAGCAGGGTTTGACGAACCGTCTTGCCGTCATCCCTCACGCCGCAAGCGTTGAAGAGTATGAGGCGCGGCTAGAGTTTGAGCTGGGCATCATTGAGGGTATGGGGTTCCCGGGTTATTTTCTGATTGTTGCGGATTTCATCAAATGGGCAAAGGATCAGCATATTCCGGTGGGTCCGGGCCGTGGTTCTGGTGCGGGCAGTCTAGTGGCTTATGCGCTGACCATCACGGATCTAGATCCATTACGATATTCGCTGCTGTTTGAGCGTTTCTTGAACCCTGAACGGGTCTCTATGCCCGATTTTGACATCGATTTTTGTATGGACCGGCGTGAGGAAGTCATCCGCTACGTCCAAGATAAATATGGCCGTGACAAGGTTGGGCAGATCATCACATTTGGCGCGCTGTTGTCCAAGGCGGCAGTGCGTGATGTGGGCCGAGTGCTGCAGATGCCGTTCATGCAGGTGGACCGGCTGTCCAAGATGATCCCGGTTGAGGGGGTCAAACCCGTCTCAATCGAAAAGGCGTTGGCCGATGAACCGCGGCTGCGTGAGGCAGCAAGGGAAGAGGAAGTCGTTGACCGGCTTTTGACGTATGGCAAACAGGTCGAAGGGTTGCTGCGCAATGCATCGACACACGCAGCAGGAGTTGTGATCGGCGACAGGCCGCTGGATGAGTTAGTTCCACTTTATCAAGATCCCCGCTCAGATATGCCCGCGACCCAGTTCAACATGAAATGGGTGGAGCCCGCGGGGCTGGTAAAGTTTGATTTTCTAGGCCTCAAGACGCTGACAGTTGTGCAGAACGCGCTTGATTTATTGGCTGAACGTGGGATTGAAATCGATATCGGTACGATCGATCTTGAGGACAAAAAGACCTATGAGCTTTACGCCTCGGCCAAGACGGTTGCGGTGTTTCAAGTGGAAAGTTCCGGCATGATGGATGCGCTTCGGCGCATGAAGCCAACTGCGATTGAGGATATCATCGCGCTGGTTGCTCTCTATCGGCCGGGTCCGATGGAGAACATCCCGAAATATTGTGAAGTGAAAAACGGGATCAGTGCACGCGATACGTTGCACCCCTCAATCGACCATATCCTGGATGAAACCCAAGGCATCATTGTCTACCAAGAACAGGTGATGCAGATCGCTCAGGAGATGGCGGGCTATTCTCTGGGTGGGGCGGATCTGCTGCGTCGCGCGATGGGTAAGAAGATCCAAGAGGCGATGGACGCCGAGCGACCAAAATTCCTGAAAGGCTCAGCTGAGCACGGCGTCGATGAGGCCACTGCGATTGAGGTTTGGAACCTCCTGGATAAATTTGCCAATTACGGTTTCAACAAGTCACACGCAGCGGCCTATGCTGTGGTCAGCTACCAAACCGCTTGGTTGAAGGCGAACTATCCGGTTGAGTTCATGGCTGCAGTCATGAATTGCGACTTGCATCTGACTGACAAGCTGAATGTCTACAAACAAGAGGTAGACCGGCTGGAGATTGAGACGATCCCGCCTTGTGTGAACCGCTCTGGCGCGCGCTTTACGGTACATCAGGGCAAGGTAGTTTATGCGCTGGGCGGCCTAAAAAATGTCGGTGCGGATGCGATGGGTCTGGTTACTGATGGGCGCAGCGATCAGCCCTTTGCGACGCTTTATGATTTCGCGCGCCGGGTTGATTTGAAACGTGTTGGCAAACGTCCATTAGAGATGTTGGCGCGCGCCGGTGCGTTTGATCAACTGGACCCGAACCGCCGCCGGGTGTTTGACGGGCTGGATCCTCTGGTGGCCTATTCGGCGGCAATCCATGAACAGCGCAATTCAAATCAAGTTTCGCTTTTTGGCGAAGCGGGCGACGACCTGCCAGAGCCGCGCTTGCCAAACCCTGAGGGTTGGATGCCAAATGAGCGTCTGGCCCAAGAACATATGGCGATCGGGTTTTATCTGTCTGGGCATCCGCTGGACGATTACATGCCGGCCCTGAAGCGCAAAGGCTATCTGACGCTGGCTGAGGTGCAGGGCCGTGCGCAGGGTGGTGCGTTTGTGGCTAAAATGGCGGGAGCAGTGTCGTCGCGGCAAGAGCGCAAGAGTCAGCGCGGCAACCGGTTTGCGTTTGTGCAGCTGTCCGACCCGACAGGTCTTTTTGAGGTGACCATGTTCTCGGATGTGCTGGAGGTGGCGCGTGAGCACTTGGAAACCGGCAGCAATGTTGTTTTGACGGTTGAGGCCACGTTTGAAGCCGATCAGCTGAAGCTTTTGGCGCGCGGGGTCCAGCCGATTGATGGCTCCGTTGCCGATGCAATGGGATCAGGCTTGCGGATTTTCATCGAGGAAAGCAGTGCTATTGCGACAGTTGCAGGCCTTTTGGAACGTGCCCGAAATGAACCTAAATTGCGTGGTCGCGGCCCTGTGCATCTGTGTCTAATGGCCCGTGATCTGCCTGGTGAAGTTGACGTGCTGTTAGGTGATGACTTTCCAGTAAATCCCCAGATCAAAGGTGCACTCAAAAGCCTGAGTGGCGTTATGACAGTGGAAGAGCTCTGACCTTCAGGCTCACTTTGTGTGCTGAAATATCTCCGCCGGAGGCATCTTTGGTTTTTTTGACGTGAACTTGCCGTTTTGGTCTGTTCTGATGAAAGGGGCTCTCCCGCCCAAAATACGACCTAAGGTCGATTTTGGTTGGGCGTGGCAGGATCGGCAAGCCGACCCGGTGCCTCCGGCGGGAATATTTTTTCACACAAAGTAGGGAAAGATTAAAATCTATTTGTCAAAACAGAGGAGCGGTACAGCCGGGGACGGCGATGTCCGTCGCACGAAGTGGTTTTTCTGTCGTCCTTTTTGGGCGGCAGAAAAATCTTTGGCGGCGTGGCTCAGGCGGCCTGATCGAAAAGTGCTGGCAGATCGCCCATTTCTTTGGCCTGAGTGATCTGGGCTAAAATGTCATTATCAAGACATGCCACCAACTGCTCAAAACTGTCGATGATGAAATAGACTGGTTGGACGATATCGATTCTGTATGGGGTGCGCAGGACCTCGGCCAGATCGAAGGGTTTGCGCAGGGCGTTGCGGTTGCAGGCAGCCTTGGCCTCAGTTGGGCTGGACATGATTCCGGCGCCAAAGGCCTTCAGCGCATCTTCTTCGCGGATCAATCCGAATTCGACCGTGAACCAGAATAGCCGGAATAGCTGCCTCAACGGGGCCTTTGGCAATGACAGCGCGAGCGTGCCAAAGCGTTCTAGGAATTGGCAAAATGCCTCATCGGTCAACATTGGGGCGTGGCCGAAGATTTCGTGAAAAATGTCAGGCTCCTCCAAATAATCGATCTCTTGGCGCCGCCGAATGAAGGTCGCAATTGGAAACCGCCGTTGTGACAGCAGCGTCGAGAAGTCTTTTTGCGGGATCGGGGCCGCCACAGGTGTCAATCCGGCGCCAGTCATTTCGCCTAAGCGCGCGTCCAGATCGGCCACTTGCGGCATTTGGGCCGCACACAATCCCAGTTTTGTGGCACCATGCAACCATTGCTGTGCTGCGTGCAGCTCAAGATATGACATCTGGCGGCTGTAAAGCTCAGCCCAGGCACCGGTCTCGTCGGCGTTATAGGCGAAGTGCCCGACGGCATCCGCTTTTTTGGACCCACGTCAAGTGGATGCGAGACTGGCGGTTTTGGCCAGTATCTCACTTAACAATCATAGTGAGGCGGCGCTGGCCCAATTCGCGCAGCTGGTCGCCCGGTGTCCTGAGATCCTTGAATGTGATGCGGTCTCGGGCGATGCAGATTATGTGCTGCGAATTCGGGTGCCGGATGTTGAGGCCTATGAGCGGTTCATGACCCATAATTTGCTACGTAACCCACATGTCCGCTCGGTCCGCTCCAGCTTTGTGCTCAAGGAGATCAAATCGACCACGGCTCTGCCGATCTGAGCTCGCTTGCCAACTGGCGTTTTGCGCTTGATATTTCTGGGACAGCTGCAAAAAATCGTGTCGTAGAATTTGAGTGTACACTGCTCGGGCCCCGACCTATCGTCCGGCCAATGGACGGATCAGACATTCTTGATAGCCGCTATTCGTGGCTGCGACTTGGCATCTCTTTGGCGATTGCGCTGGTGGGTAATGTTGGGATGTGGGCGATCATCGTGATCATGCCCGCGATGCAGTCAGAATTTGGTGTAGACCGGGCAGACGCGGCGATGCCCTACACCCTGACGATGTTGGGATTTGCGCTTGGAAACCTTGTTATTGGGCGCGCAGTTGATCGCTACGGCGTCACAGTTTCATTGATCGGGGCGTCCATTTTAGTGAGCGCCAGCTTTGGGGCAGTCGCATTCAGCGGATCAATCGTGATGGTTACATTGCTGCAATTTCTGGTTGGGTTCGGCAATGCGGCCAGCTTTGGGCCGTTGATTGCGGATATCTCACACTGGTTTTACCGCAGACGCGGCATCGCAGTAGCGATTGCGGCCAGCGGCAACTACTTATCTGGTGCCATCTGGCCACTATTGTTGAGTGGGATTTTGGCCGATCACGGCTGGCGCGCTGCCTATGGTGTTCTGGCGGTTGTGACGGTTGTTGTGATGATCCCGATGTCGCTGCTATTACGCCGCCGTGTGCCAGAGGCGGCGGCAAATCTGGCGCAATCAATGTCGCAAGCCAAAGCCCGCACGATCGGTTTTTCACCCAGTAAATTGCAATGGTTGCTGGTGGTGGCAGGTATTGGCTGCTGCGTGGCAATGTCGATGCCGCAGGTCCACATTGTCTCGCTGAGCGTCGATCTGGGATATGGCTCGGCTGTTGGGGCTGAAATGTTGTCGCTGATGTTGATGGGCGGTGTGGTATCGCGTCTGGCGTCTGGTCTGTTGGCAGACAAAATTGGTGGGGTTGCGACCCTTTTGATCGGTTCGACGTTGCAATGCATTGCGCTGTTTTTATACCTGCCGTTTGATGGGCTGGCCTCGCTTTATATGGTCAGTCTGATTTTTGGTTTGTCGCAGGGTGGCATTGTGCCCAGCTATGCGGTGATCGTTCGCGACTATCTGCCTGCGAAAGAGGCTGGGGCCCGCGTCGGATTTGTGATCATGGCCACGATCATCGGAATGGCGCTTGGTGGTTGGATGTCGGGTTGGATCTATGACCTGACCGGATCCTACCGAATGGCGTTCTTAAATGGTATCGCGTGGAATTTCCTTAATCTCGCAGTGATTGGCCTGATCTTCTTCAAGGCCCATTTGTCAGGCCCTCGCGCCGTTCCAGCCTGAGGCGTAGACCCTACCAGTGCGGTGGTTTTTGATCGCCCAAGGGGATTGTGCCACCGGCCTCCATCTCGCGCCCAGCCTCACGCTCCATCAAGACTGCGACCCGCCGGGTCAAAAGGGCAATCTCGACGTCTTGGCGCGCAACAATTTCGGACATGTCGTCCACGGCCCGGATCAGGTGGGCCAGTTTCTCTTCCAGTTCTGTCAGCTCAGACATGGGGCCTCCTTTTCAGATTACGTATGTGTCGGTTGTGTATAGGTTGTGTATAGGTTGTGCATCTCGATTATTGCGCTGCCTTGCCCCCAAACGCCCCCTCGGCTAAACGGGCCGCGACCCCGAATTCAACGGAACGCAGCTATGGCCAACGAGAAAAAACAACCCCGCCCAAAGGCAGAAGCGCCAAAAGGGTTTCAGGATTATTTCGGCGCGGAAGTGATCGAACGCAAGGCGATGTTGGACGCTATCGCGGCGGTCTACCATTTATATGGCTTTGATCCGCTGGAAACCTCAGCTGTTGAAACGGTTGAGGCGTTGGGGAAATTTCTGCCAGACGTCGATCGCCCCAACGAAGGTGTCTTTGCCTGGCAAGAGGATGATGAGGCCTGGCTGGCCCTGCGCTATGACATGACGGCCCCGTTGGCGCGCGTAGCGGCACAGTTTCGCAATGATCTGCCCAGTCCGTACCGACGCTATACTATGGGCCCTGTCTGGCGCAACGAAAAGCCAGGTCCAGGGCGGTTTCGTCAATTTTATCAATGTGATGCAGATACTGTTGGGGCACCGTCTGTCGCCGCTGACGCAGAGATTTGTGCAATGCTTTCGGACACGTTGGAGGCCGTGGGCATTCCGCGTGGCGACTACATCGTTCGGGTCAATAATCGCAAGGTCCTGAACGGCGTGATGGAGGTGGCGGGGGTTCTTGATCCGTCAGATCTGACTCGATTTGAGGCAGAGCGTGGGATCGTTTTGCGCGCCATCGACAAACTTGATCGGCTGGGTGAGCGTGGCGTTTTGGCACTGCTTGGCGCAGGTCGTGAAGATGACAGCGGTGATTTCACCAAAGGCGCGGGGCTGAGTGATGAACAGGCCCAGATCGTGATGGGTTTCATGGCTGCCAAGCGCGCTGATGGTCCCGCAACTGTTGCGCGTCTAATGGAACTGGTGACCGGATCAGCGATGGGCCTAGAGGGTGTGCAAGAGCTTGAAACTATTGCTGAACTTTTGGATATCCAAGGCTATGGCCCCGACCGGATCGAGATCGATCCAAGCGTTGTTCGCGGTCTTGGCTACTATACCGGCCCGGTTTATGAGGCTGAGTTGACCTTTGAGGTGAAAGACGAAAAAGGCCGCCCACGTCAGTTTGGGTCTGTCGCAGGTGGCGGGCGCTATGATGATCTGGTCAAGCGTTTTACCGGCCAATCGGTCCCGGCCACGGGCATCTCTATTGGCGTTGACCGGCTGTTGGCCGCGCTGCGTGCCAAGGGCCGGATCAGTGGTCAGTCGGTTGGCCCAGTTGTCGTGACCGTGATGGACCGCGCCCGGATGGCCGATTACCAATCTATGGCGACCAGCCTGCGCAATGCGGGCATCCGCGCTGAGGTTTATCTTGGTAATCCAAAAAACTTTGGTAACCAGTTGAAATACGCCGATAAACGGTCATCCCCTGTTGCCATCATCCAAGGCAGTGATGAGGCCGCGCGCGGCGTTGTGCAGGTCAAGGACTTGGTCCTTGGTGCCCAGATCGCGCAAGGGGCCAGCCTAGAGGAATGGAAATCTCAACCCGCCCAGCAAGAGGTCGCGGTGGATGATTTGGTTGGCGCGGTGCGCACTATTCTGGACCGGGGAAAATGACCGACAAGGCCGCGGTCCGCGCCGAAGCTGAACGGCTATTTGCGTTTTTGCAAGCAGCGGGTGGTCAACCTGTCGAGGCGGATATTTTGCAACCTGCCGGCACGCTGCTGGACCTTTATGGTGAGGACATCCGCGCGCGCGCCTACGTCACAACGGACCCAGACCGGGGGGAGCTGATGTTGCGCCCTGATTTCACCGTGCCCGTGGTGCAAATGCATATGGCGAACGGTGCCGATCCGGCTCGCTACACCTATATGGGCGAGGTTTTTCGCAAACAAGAAGCTGCCTCAAACCGTGCCAGTGAATATCTACAGGTCGGCTATGAGGTTTTTGATCGGATGGCGCCTTCGGTTGCCGACGCAGAGGTTTTTGCGCTGTTTTCTGAAGTGTTGGCGCCATTGGCTTTGCGCCCGGCAACCGGCGATATTGGTATTTTGAAGGCAGCCGTTGCTGGCTTGTCGACGACGCCGCGCAGGCGAGCCGCGCTGATGCGGCACATTTGGCGTCCCAGACGGTTTCGCGCTCTTGTGGACAGATTTACTGGCCGGATCGCAACACCTGCGACCCGGACTGCGATGCTTGCCAATCTGACCAATGCAACCGCGATGGAATTGATTGAGCGGGCCGGCCCGCTGGTCGGTGCCCGCAGTGCCGAAGAAATAGCCTTAAGGGCGACAGTCCTTGAGGAGAACGCCCGGATTGAGCCGATCGGCATGGCTGAGGCCGAGGTTCTGGATGCGATCCTTGGTCTGCGCGAAACGCTGCCCAATGCCCATGCCCAACTGCTGGATATTGCAGTTGACCTGCCGGCGATGATCCCTGCGATTGACCGTATGGCTGAGAGAATGGACGCGATGACCGCCAAAGGCGTTGAGATCGAAGATTTGTCGTTTGAGGCAAGCTATGGCCGCACGTTGCTGGAATATTACGACGGGTTTGTTTTTGGCTTCATGGTCGAAGGCCGTCCCGACTTGCCACCTGTTGCCAGCGGTGGGCGTTATGACGCACTGACCCGGGTTTTGGGCAAAGGCCGTGAAATCCCGGCCGTGGGTGGTGTGATCCGCCCTGAGCTGGTTCACATGCTGGGAGGGATCGGTAAATGACCCTGAAACTTGGCATGCCGTCCAAGGGGCGGTTGATGGACAAGACCTTTGACTGGTTCGCGGCACGCGGTATTGAGATGGAGCGGACCGGCTCAGACCGGGAATATGCGGCGCGGGTGAATGGCGCCGATATTGAACTTGTGTTGTTAAGCGCGAGTGAGATCCCCCGCGAATTGCAGGCAGGCCGCATTCATTTGGGTGTTACCGGCAGCGATCTTGTCCGCGAAAAGATCCCGATGTGGGAACAGGTTGTCGCGGAACTTGAACCGCTTGGCTTTGGGTTTGCCAATCTGATGATCGCCGTACCTAAGGCTTGGATCGATGTCGACACGCTGGATGATCTGGATGCGGTTGCGTCGGATTTTCGTGCGCGCCACGGCATGCGTCTGCGGATCGCCACCAAATACCACCGGCTTGTTCGGGATTTTCTGCGGGACTATGGAGTTGCCGATTATCAGTTGGTCGACAGCCAAGGTGCGACCGAAGGAGCCGTTAAAAATCAGACCGTTGAGGCTATTGCCGACATCACCTCCACAGGGGAGACGTTGCGGGCAAATCACCTCAAGGGGCTGGATGACGGGCTAATCCACCGATCGCAAGCCGTGCTGTTCAAATCGCGCGCGGCCCATTGGAGTGACGTTGAGCGAGCGGCACTGACAAGTCTGAGTGTCCAACTGGACCTTGACCTGGCCTAGCGAACGCCGATTTCGGCCAGTGCTGATTGAAGGCCGGGCGGCAGGGCCTCTTCATGTAGGCGGGCTGCCCCCAGGTCGCTGGGGGCGTCTTGTTGGGGCAAATAGCGCCATCCCTGAAAGGGCCGTCTGGGCGTCGCCTCAACCCGCACAACTGCCGGGTCCAGCACGATGCCGCACCGTCTGATCCCATCTTGACCGATGACCTCATCGAGCCGCAGGATCAGTTGTCGCGCTAAAACGGCGCCTTTGAAGACCCAATAAAGTGAGCCGCCGTCCAGCAGTTCAACATCGCGTTTTGGCCACATACGCGTGACGTGACGCGGCAAGCCGTCAGGCCCCTTTGCCCGCGGCTGCTGTTGCCAATGCAACAAATCATCGACGCCCTCGGCGCCGACGCACAGTTTTACTAGGTTTATGTGATTGACCAAAAGACTACCCCACGTGTAGCGGGTATGATAGTTTGATTGTCCGGGTGTGCAAGTCTGTCTAGCACCCGTCACACATTCACCGTTACCGTTTTGCCCTGCCCAGAAGGTCTGCCAAATGAGCCGTTTTACCGCCCCTATCGCCGAACAAATCTGGGATATGAAGTACCGCTTCAAAGAGGCGGATGGAACACCGTTGGATCTCAGTGTCGAAGATACTTGGCGGCGCATTGCCCGCGCATTGGCCGAGGTTGAGCAAGATCCCAAGCATTGGGAAGATCAATTTTATACTGCCCTAGAAGATTTCAAATATTTGCCTGCGGGGCGGATTACGGCGGGTGCGGGCACCGCGCGCGCTGTTACGCTGTTCAATTGCTTTGTCATGGGCACAATCCCCGACAGCATGGGCGGCATTTTTGAGATGTTGAAAGAGGCTGCGCTGACCATGCAGCAGGGTGGCGGCATCGGCTATGATTTCTCGACAATCCGGCCCAAAGGGGCAGGCGTCAAAGGCGTGGCCGCAGACGCCTCTGGGCCATTAAGTTTTATGGATGTGTGGGATGCGATGTGCCGCACGATCATGTCCGCAGGTTCCCGTCGCGGCGCGATGATGGCCACGATGCGCTGCGACCATCCCGATATCAACGATTTCATTACCGCCAAATCTGACGCCGCTCGGTTGCGGATGTTCAATTTGTCAGTCCTGATCACCGATGATTTCATGGAGGCCGTAAAGGCGGACGGACCCTGGGATCTGGTCTTTGACGGATCAGTTTACCACACCGTTCAGGCACTGGATCTCTGGAACAGGATTATGCAGTCGACTTATGACTACGCCGAACCCGGCGTGATCTTTATTGACCGGATCAATACTGCAAATAACCTGTCCTATGTTGAGCAGATTGCCGCGACCAATCCGTGTGGCGAACAGCCTTTGCCGCCCTACGGCGCATGCCTTTTGGGCTCAATCAACATGTCACGGCTGGTGAGCAGCCCGTTTGCGGCAGACGCCGCGTTGGACGTGGCCGCACTGGATAATCTGGTGCGGCTGGCCGTTCGGATGATGGATAATGTGGTCGACGCGTCACGCTTTCCACTAGAGGCGCAACGCCAAGAGGCCCACGCCAAGCGGCGGATCGGTCTGGGCGTTACAGGCTTGGCCGATGCCTTGCTGATGCTGGGTCTTGAGTACGGTACAGATGCCGCCGCCGCCCAAACCGAGGCGTGGATGAAAGCCATTGCGCGTGCGGCCTATTTGGCCTCGGTCGATCTGGCCAAGGAAAAGGGTCCGTTTCCGCTTTTTGATGCGGATGCTTATCTGGCTTCGGGCAACATGATGAACATGGATGAGGACGTGCGTGACGCGATCCGCGCCCATGGCATTCGCAACGCGCTGCTGACCTCAATCGCGCCAACCGGAACGATCAGCCTTTACGCGGGCAACGTCTCATCAGGGATCGAGCCGGTCTTTGCCTATGCCTATACCCGCAAAGTGTTGCAAAAAGACGGCTCTCGCACCGAAGAGGAAGTCGTGGATTATGCCGTCCAGATGTGGCGTGAAAAATTTGGTGATACGCCGCTGCCCGACCATTTTGTCAACGCGCAAACCCTTGCCCCGCTGGCGCATGTGAAAATGCAGGCCGCAGCGCAAAAATGGATCGATAGCTCAATTTCAAAAACGATCAATTGCCCAGAGGATATCAGTTTCGAGGCGTTCAAAAGCGTCTACATGGAGGCGTGGGACAGTGGCTGCAAAGGCTGCACCACCTACCGACCCAACGCCGTCACCGGATCGGTATTGAGTGTCAGTGAGACCAGCGACAAGGCGCCGGAAATTGATAAGGGCGCCGACGTCGTCTATATCTCTGAGCCGTTGGATCGTCCGCAAGCGCTTGAAGGGCAGACCTACAAACTGAA
Organism: Paracoccaceae bacterium; assembly: GCA_047623825.1. GTDB lineage: Bacteria > Pseudomonadota > Alphaproteobacteria > Rhodobacterales > Rhodobacteraceae > JBLHOS01. The sequence continues at coordinate 17,284 of JBLHOS010000044.1, forward strand.
ATGGCCCAATACAGAGCATGCGATTTATATCACGGTGAATGATGTGATCCTGAACGGTCACCGGCGCCCGTTTGAGGTGTTCATCAACTCCAAAAACATGGAACATTTTTCTTGGACCGTGGCCCTGACCCGGATGATCTCTGCGATATTTCGGCGCGGTGGCGACATCTCATTTGTGGTTGAGGAACTGAAGGCCGTGTTTGACCCGCGCGGCGGCGCGTGGATGGGTGGAAAATATGTGCCATCTATCTTGGCAGCGATTGGTGGCGTGATTGAACGGCATCTGATCTCTATTGGATTTATCGAAGGCGAAGGCATGGGGCTGAAAAGTGATCCAGCCGCAGAGGCCATGGCAGTCGGAGAGGCCCCTCGCGGCCCGGCATGCTCCTCTTGCGGAAGCTATGAGTTGCGGATGATCGAGGGCTGTATGACGTGTGCAAACTGCGGTTTCTCCAAGTGCGGGTAGGGTAGGCTGCCTCAAACTTGCCTCTGTTTAGTCCAACCATCGTGTTTTTTCTGCATCACCTTGAACGTCGGTTTGAAAAACCATGCGGGGGCCTGATTTAGCGTGATACATAGCGCACAAAGCCTCGACAGATAACGAACAAGATCGAGGGCGATGTAGGGGACAAGACAGTTGGCGATTCACGCGATACGTTGGGCTGGGCCCCTTTTCTGTGGTCTGATAATGCTATTGGGCGCGCCTACGGCGGCGCAAGAACGTTTGACGCTTGGCGTGGGCCGTGTCCTCAGCAACGACTATTTGGCTGACCAGGAAGATCGCTGGCGGACTGGATCTTATGGCGTCAGCGTTATCCGCGGTCGCGAATGGACTGGGGACATGCCTGCGCGGTTTGGTGAGGTCACGGAATTCCGGTTCCGTGGCGAAATTATTGCCCCTGCTAATGTTAGTGATCCCGCAACAGGTGACCGACTTTACGCGGGTGTCCTGTCGGGCGGGGTTCATACCCACGCGCAATTGGGCGGTTTTGAGTTTGCGGCAGGCCTTGATCTGGTGATTGTGGGCGAACAAACCGGCCTGCGAAAATTTCACGAGGCTTTGCACGATCTGACGAATTTCGCCGATCTTGATGTCAAAGATTATCAGATCGAAGATGGCATCTATGTCAGTGGCGTGTTTGAGGTGGCTCGTGCCCTCAGCTTTGGCTCAGCCGACTTGCGCCCATTTGTTGAACTTCAGGCTGGTGTTGAGACTTTTGCCCGTGCCGGTTTCGATCTGACCCTTGGGGGATACGGCGAAGGCGGGCTGCGCGTGCGCGATCCGATCACTGGCCACCGCATTTCAGCGATCAACAGCCCAACGGATCAAGGCGTCTCGTTCCTGCTTGGCGCTGATGTGGCGTTTGTCGACAGCTCGATCTTTCTGCCCGAGGAGCGAGGCTATGAGGTGGAAGAGAACCGGCACCGTATTCGGGCTGGAGTGAACTATGCTTTTGGGTCCAGCAACGTCTATTATGGACTGACATATATGTCCGAAGAGTTTGTCGGACAGCCCGAGGGGCAGGTCATTGGAACACTTTCATTCGACCTTCGATTCTAAAGAGCCTTCCCAAGGTGATTCGCGCGTGTTACGATTCGCGAAAGACTTAATAAAAACAATAACGAGCAGGACAGGCAGCATGATTACGGGCTTTAAGGGCACGTTCTTGATCGCTTGGGCACAAACCCGCATAGACGGGGTGCCGGCGGCGGCAGACAGCGACTTATTTGAGGGTGCCATTTGGCGTTGGAGCGGCCGTGCAATCCCGTTGGACGGCGCGGGTGCTACTTTACTTTTGGGCGATAACAAAGACCAGACCGAGTTACGCAGCCGTGCTGCACGGATGGTCCGCAAGATCCTACAATTAGAGGGGCCAAGCCATCTTCAGCTGGCTGCTGAAGATACCGACCCACTATTTGATGATGCCTTTGTGGTGTCTGACGGCGCGCGCTTTTTCTCTGTTGTGCCAATCACGCTTCAGGCCGACTTGCCGCCACTACTGATGTTTCCTGATGAAGTTCCGCCACCAAACAAAGATCTGACCGTCATCCAGACCAGTGACCGGACGCGCCACACGTTGAAGTCAGAAGAGCCGTCAGTGATCTGCTTCACGCCCGGTACGCGCCTGCGGACCGAAGACGGCGATGTTGCTATCGAAGATCTGGGGTTAGGTGACAGGGTTCTGACCCGCGATGATGGCCCGCAAGAGGTGGTCTGGTCCGGTCATCGCCGCATGTCCGGTGCCCGGCTCTATGCAATGGCTGACCAACGACCTATTCGAATCCGGGCGGGTGCGCTTGGGTTGGACCGGCCCGACGATGATCTTATCGTCTCACCAGAGCATCGATTGATGGTCCGCGGGGCTGCAGCCCAAGAGTTATTTGGGGAGTCTGAGGTCCTAATGCGGGCCGCCGATTTGGTTGGTGACCGCTTCATCACCGTAGACCATTCCCTACGAGAGGTCTGGTACGTCCACCTGATGCTAGAGCGCCATCAGGTGGTTTGGGCAAATAATGTTGAGGCGGAAACCTTTCACCCTGGTTATATGGGGTTGGATCATCTTGATGTGGGCCAACGCGAAAGCCTGTTGGAATTGCGCCCTGATTTGGTACGTGATCCGCACCGCTATGGCGCACCTGCACGACGCATGCTTAGCAAAGCCGAAGCCGCGATCATGCTTTTTGCTGAGCGCACGCCACGCCAATACGCCTAGTCTCGGTGACCTTTGCAAAGCACAGTCTGGTTTTCATCGGTTGACACTCAGCCCCGGCTGAATATAAAGCGCGCTTCATTGGTGTTGGTGGCTCCTGTAAGGGAACGCCTGTCAGCCGTAAGGCAAAGGACAACGCCCTTCATAGTCTCCTGTCTCAGGGGACGCTCTAAGAAGGAGATCAGCCGTGACCAAACGCACGTCTGCCAAATACAAACTAGACCGCCGGATGGGTGAAAACATCTGGGGGCGCGCAAAATCCCCAGTTAATCGTCGTGAATATGGCCCCGGTCAGCACGGTCAGCGCCGTAAAGGCAAACTGTCCGACTATGGTATTCAGCTGCGCGCAAAGCAGAAGCTGAAAGGCTATTACGGCGATGTGACCGAAAAGCAGTTTCGCCGCATTTATGCCGAAGCTGAGCGTCTTAAGGGCGACACCGGCGAGAACCTTATAGGCTTGCTGGAACGCCGCCTAGACGCGGTTATTTACCGCGCCAAGTTCGTCGCAACCGTTTTCGCCGCGCGTCAGTTCGTGAACCACGGCCATATCACTGTAAACGGTGGGCGCGTGAATATAGCATCCTACCGTGTCAAAGAAGGCGATGTGATCGCTATCCGTGATCGCTCCCGGCAGTTGGCAGTGGTTTTGGAAGCGGTTCAGTTGACTGAGCGCGACGTCCCTGACTACATCGAAGCCGATCACTCCAAGATGACAGCTACGTTCGTGCGCACACCTGCTCTGGGCGACGTTCCTTATCCAGTGATGATGGAACCAAACCTAGTCGTGGAATATTACGCGAAGAACTAATCGTTCTGACGCGACCGATTTTGAAAAGGCCGTCCTTTGTGGGCGGCCTTTTTTCTTTTCGAGACGAAAGATTGACGTACGACTGCACAGCTCACGTTGCGCTAACGCAGATGCATTTCTCTCGCCTTTTGAGATAGCTCAGGCTATTCCCACTCTATGATTTTTGGTGACAATCTCAGGCGTGTTACGTTGGCAGAGGCGCAAGCCTATCCGTTTTGGCGGCGTCCTATTGCGTTGTTGTTTTTCATGGCCTTTGCGATGCCGCTGGCGTTTGCCACCTGGTCGGCTCTTTTGAATAATTTCGTCGTTGAGGTCGCCAATTTCGATGGCTCAGATATTGGTTGGCTGCACACTGTCCGTGAGATCCCGGGCTTCTTTGCGATAGGTGTGATCGCGCTGATCATGTTTGTTCGTGAACAGATCCTCGGGCTTGTCTCTTTGCTCTTGTTGGGGGCGGCCACTGCATTAACGGCGCAGTTTCCCTTGCTGGGTGGGATCTTGACGATCACGATGCTGTCATCGATCGGGTTCCATTACTACGAGACGGTGAACCAGTCACTACAGTTGCAATGGATCGACAAAAAGCAGGCACCGCAGACGTTGGGTTGGCTGATGTCGATGGGATCAGCCGCGACGCTGATCGCCTATTTGGTGATTGTCCTAACGTGGCGCAACTTTGATCTGAGCTATAACTTCGTCTACATGGCGGCAGGCGGGGCAACCATTGCGATCGGGATTTATTGCCTGATCGCCTTTCCGCAGTTTGAATCGCCCCATCCCCAAAACAAACACATGGTCCTGCGCCGCCGCTATTGGCTGTACTACGCCCTACAGTTTATGTCGGGCGCGCGGCGACAGATCTTTGTGGTCTTCGCCGGTTTCATGATGGTTGAGCGGTTCGGCTATGATGTCCATGAAATCACGGCACTTTATATGATTACATTGTTGGCCAACATGATCCTTGCGCCGCTGTTGGGGCGCGTTGTTCAGATATTTGGCGAGCGGCGCGCGCTGATCTTTGAATATGCCGGGCTGACGATCGTCTTCTTGGCCTACAGTGGGCTTTATTCGTTTAATTGGGGCGTGGCACTGGCCGCTGCCCTTTATGTGATCAACCACATGTTCTTTTCGCTGGCTTTGGCGATCAAGACCTATTTTCAGAAGATCGCAGCGCCGGAGGATATCGCGCCCACAGCCGCTGTCGCCTTTACGATTAACCACATCGCGGCAGTGTTTTTGCCTGCGGGATTGGGATATCTCTGGTTGGTCTCACCTATGGCGGTCTTTATGGCAGCGGCGGGGATGGCGTTGGTGTCCTTGCTGCTTTCGCTTTTGATCCCGCGCCATCCCGAACCGGGCCATGAGACAATCTTCGTTACACACGTTGCGGCCCCAGCAGAGTAGAAATTCGCCGTTGGGGGCCCTATATCTTGTCTTACATAAAAACGGAGGATGACAATGTTTCTGATGCAGCGCAAAAAGTCTGAGATGGTTTCGCATGATGCGGCTCTTGCAGGGCGCGCCCAGCCGCTGGCGACAGCTGAGACACATTTCATCAGTGGTCGCCCTTTGAACGCCGAAATCCCCGAAGGGATGGAAGCGGCGATGTTTGGAATGGGCTGCTTTTGGGGGGTTGAGCGGATGTTCTGGAACCTTGATGGCGTCTACCTGACAATGGTCGGCTATGCGGGTGGGTTTACCCCAAATGCCACCTATCAAGAAGTGTGTGGCGGCCAGACCGGCCACAATGAGGTTGTCCGCGTGGTCTATGATCCTGCGGTGATTTCTTATGACGAATTACTCAGGGTTTTCTGGGAGGGGCACGACCCGACCCAAGGCATGCGCCAAGGCAATGACAGCGGCACGCAATACCGAAGCGGCATTTACACGTTCACAGATGCCCAAAAAGTCGCGGCTGATGCCAGCAAACCGATGATGCAGGCGCGGCTAGACCAAGCGGGCTTTGGCAAAGTCACAACAGAAGTTGTCGCCGCACCCGAGTTCTATTTTGGCGAAGACTATCACCAGCAGTATCTGGCTAAGAATCCCGGTGGATATTGCGGGATCGGCGGCACCGGCGTGACCTGCCCAATCGGTGTAGTTGTCTAGGCTGCAGCACACTGTTCGAAGTTGGTTGATTTCTCTCCTGCGGCTGCCTAAGCCGCAGGATACCCTATTTCGGAGCGACCATGCCAACCTTCACAGCCCTGACGACCCTATCTGACGCAACCAAGGCCGAGGTGCTTGGCCTTGCGTTGGAGGATCTTGATCCAGCACCAACCGGTGTCGGGGTCTTTGAGCTTGAAGACGGATCGCAACTTTGGGAAGTGGGCGGCTACTTTCTGGCACCACCCGATGAGATTGGATTGGCGCTTCTCGCGGCGGCGACTGGCGCTAAGAGCTTTGTTATCTCAGAGTTGCCAGAGACCGATTGGGTTGCAGCCGTTCGGCGCGAATTGCACCCGGTACAGGCAGGACGTTTCTGGCTTTACGGCAGTCATGATGCCGATAAGATCCCTCTCGTTGGTATCCCCTTGCTAATTGAGGCGTCGATGGCCTTTGGCACGGGGCATCACGGGACCACGCAGGGCTGTCTTGAGGCGTTGGATGCACTGATGAACGACGGGTTCGTCGCGAGAAATACAATCGATGTGGGCTGTGGAACGGCCGTTCTGGCGATCGCGGCTGCCAAGGTCTGGCCCCACACCGTCATGGCAAGCGACATTGATGAAGTGGCTGTCGACGTAGCCCGGGTTAATGTCACTGCGAACGGTGTTGGTGATCAGGTGATCTGTCTTGAGGCGACCGGCTTTGACCACCCAACCACCCAAGAAACTGGCCCGTTTGATCTGATCTTTGCAAACATCCTCAAAGGGCCCTTGATTGATCTGGCGCCTGATATGGCCAAGTATTCTGCTGTCGGGGGATATGTGATTTTGTCAGGCCTATTGAACGAGCAAGCGGCTGAAATCATTGCCGCCTATACTGCACAAGGCTTTGCATTGGTGCGCCACGCTGAACTGGGCGACTGGTCGACCTTGACTGTAAAGCACTAAAAAAGGCGCGCAATTTTTAGTTTATTTTGCTAAAATACTAAATGTTGGGGCAACATAGACTATTAGAGTTGCCCAAAATGGATCAGCGTTACTTTGGTTTTAGCGAGCGTTGCGCCTAATCGATAGGTCTGCGCGTCATCGTGTTCCGAACACATATATCATTCAAGGTGACGGCCTTGTGGTGTCGCAAGATCGCTGGAAATTCCGGTTAAGGTTCCCGTTTCGTGGCGTCATTTCCCTGACGATTTGTGCGTTCTGCCTCAAGGTGTTCCTTAGTTGGTACCTTGGTGTGCCTGAATATGAGGCCCGTGTTGGCCTTGTGAGCGCCGATACGTAGTTCCAAGAGTACATCAATCCTGTCGTAATGCCTGACACTGTCTCAATCTGGGTTGCGCAGCAGTATTCCAAGGCCTCAGCTCTGGGGCGATAAAAAAGGCTACGTCAGATCATCTGACGCAGCCTTATTATTTTGTCTGACCGTCTTTTCGCCTTAGCGGCGGAAAGTGCCTTGTGCGATCGCGTCGATGTCACCGCGAACCAGACCAAGGTCTTCCAGTTCATGGGCGCTCAACCGCTGCAGGCTGTCGCGTGTGACGCGTGCATCATTCCATGCAGCAAAACGGCCCACTATACGTGCGATTGCGGATGTGGCAGTGAAGCCAGCGCCAAGGGCGCGATTAGTTACGATAGCCATGTGGGTCGTCCTTTCGATCTCTATTAGGTAAGGCATTTATTGTGTTGCTGTCAGGCAGTTAGGCCTCCATATCGCACCCCACAAGAGATAGTTTTCACATGGGTTCTATGCAAAAAACGCATTGCTCAAAAGCGACGTAATGCGATGAAAATAAGGCATAAACGCGTGATGTGTTGCGTCGTTTTCACTGCATAAGGTGACGAAAACAGGCGCTGCTGTCCGTGGGTGTCGAAAACAGCCTAGAGAGTGGCGAAAATAGACGTCACGCTAGCCAGTGTTCGCCTTTCGTGCTAGTGATGAAAAAAAGTCACAGAACTTGTTCGAGGCAGGGTAGATATGCGGATTATCGGGATCGACCCAGGGCTCAGGTTCCTTGGATGGGGCGTCATTGATGTTCGGGGGTCGCGACTCAGCCACGTTGCCAATGGTAGATGTGAGAGTGGAACGGGCAGTTTGGCCGAACGATTGTTGGCGCTGCACGATCAGCTTAGCGCTGTTGTGGCGCTCTATGCGCCCGACGCCGCAGCGGTTGAGGAAACTTTCGTGAACCGGGATGGGGCAGGGACCCTGAAATTGGGTCAGGCCCGCGGCATCGCAATGCTGGTTCCGGCGCGCGCTGGATTGGCCGTTGCTGAATATGCCCCGAACTCTGTCAAGAAAACCGTCGTTGGTGTGGGCCACGCGGACAAAAAGCAGGTCGAGCATATGGTGCGCCTTCAACTGCCTGGATCGAACCCGCAATCGTCTGATGCGGCCGATGCCCTTGCCATTGCGATCTGTCACGCGTTCCATGCGCAGACGGCAGGCCATTTGGCCCGCGCAATAGAGGCTGCACGATGATCGGAAAGCT
>JBLHOS010000045.1:0-24774 GCA_047623825.1 Paracoccaceae bacterium
TACAATCTGCAATTAATGACGTGTTGGCAGGCGTGCGCGATGTGCCGGCGGGTTTTGTGGGATATCTGGATGCCATTGCTGATGCACTGGCGGGCCGGCCGGGGCGTGAAATTACCTTGGCAGACGGCCGCCGCTCGGTTGAGCTTGTAACGGCGGTTTATGCTGCCGCAAGGTCAGGCGAACGCATCGCTCTACCACTGGGCCCAGACACAGAGCTTTATCAAAGCTGGCTTGCGCCAGAGCCAACAGATTGATGTCAGTTTCGGAGCCTGAAGTCAGACATAAGAGGCGAGCGATGATCGCGGTTAATGCACCTAGCTCTTAGGCGACCTCATGCCCCAGTGCGGCGGTGTAAATCTCAAACCATGTCTGGCGGTCCATCTCGACCTTGGTGGCATCCGCCATCGTTGCGATTCGGCCAAGATTGTTGGTGCCCAAGACGGGCATGATCCGCGCTGGATGGGCCAAAAGCCATGCAATTGCCACGGCCGTCTGATCAACATCTTGCGCGTCTGCCACGATCTTTAGCGCGGCCATAACGTCGGTTTGCGCTCCGCCAAACAGCGCGCCACCGGCTAATGGCGACCATGCCATCGGAGCAATGCCTTGTTCCTGCATCCATGCGATATCGCCGTTGGTGAAGGGCTGGTGATGCGCAACGCTGATCTCAATTTGGTTGGTGACCAGCAGGTTGGTCATCGCAGATTGTAGCAACGTCCAATCATGCAACTTGAAGTTCGACACTCCGACACTGCGCACCTTGCCGCTGGCGACCAGATCATCTAGTGCGGCACCAGTTTCAAGGTGGTCCATCATCGGATCGGGGCGGTGGATCAACAGCAGATCAATGTGATTGGTATCCATTGCGTTCAACGAATACTCAACCGATGCGTTAATATGGGCACGGCTGGTGTCATAATATTTGACGCGCGCGGCACTGTGCCGGCCCGCAGGTGCGATGATGCCGCATTTGGTGACGATCTCGACCCTATCGCGCAAACCGGGCGCCGCCTTGAAGGCTGCCCCAAGAATATCCTCGGCAATATATCCACCATAAATGTCGGCCTGATCCATGGTTGTGATGCCTTGATCCAGGCACGCCTCAACCTTGGCCTGCACATGGGCCGCTGAGGTGTCTTCATCATCGCCAACGCGCCACATGCCGTAAACGATGCGCGATAGGCTTAGGTCTTCTGTCAGGGCGATGCGATCCATTAGCGGCGGTCTCCTGCGCCAAGTGGCGTCATTGGGGTTTGGGTTGGGACCCGTCCATAGGCTTGGGGTAACGAACAGGTCTTAAGGTGTGGCATGACCCTTTGCCCGAAGCTTTTGCATTCGTCCAGATGTGGATAGCCTGAGAAGATGAACGAGCGGATGCCCATTTTTTGGTAGGCCTCAATTTCCGACAGAACTTGATCTGTAGAGCCGACCAAAGCCGCGCCGCAACCAGACCGAGCGCGTCCGATACCTGTCCACAAATGTGGCTCAATATATCCGAATTTATCGGCCAGTTCGCGCGCGCGCGCCTGATGGCTGACCCCTAGTGAAATGCTGTCATGGGCGCGGTCACGGATCAGTTTACCATATTCATCATCCAGTTCTGCGACCAGATGCTCGGCATATTCGCGGGCCTCAATCTCAGTATCGCGCACAATCATGTGGACGCGCAGACCGTAGTCCAGCGTGCGGCCATAGTCTGTAGCGCGCTCATGTACCGCCTTCATCCGTTCGGCGATATTTTCCTTTGGCTCCGGCCACATCAGATAGACATCGCAATGCTGCGCACACAGATCCAGAGCCGCCGGGGAATAGCCGCCAAAATACAGCAGTGGCCCACCGATTTGGTAGGGTTTGGCGGGATCGGTCGTCAGCCCTTCGAAGGTGTAGACCTGCCCCTGATAGTTGATTTCATCCTGGGTCCAGGCCTGTTTCAAGATCTCAACCACCTCGCGGGACCGTTGATACCGAAATGCGCTGTCGGCAACTTCACCGGGGAAGTCGGATGAGATGATATTGACTGTAAGCCTACCCTTTAGCATGTGGTCAAGCGTCGCCAATGTGCGCGCCAGCATGATCGGTTGCATCTCACCGCAGCGCACGGCGGCCAGCATGTTGATCTTGTCGGTGATCGGCGCACACCCTGCCACAAACGACAGTGTGTCTTGCCCGACCTGATACGATGAGGGGCACAGGATGTTGCGAAAGCCTTGGGTCTCGGCCTCTTTCAGAATGCCGGAGCAATGTTCCCAGCTGGATCGAAGTGCGCCATTGGGCACGCCCAAATACTCATAATCGTCTGAACATAGGGCGGCGAACCATGAGACTTCCAACGCATCAAGGTCAGCGGATGTAACTGGAACAACTGTCATCGAACCCTCCCAAGATTGCAGTTCAGGCTTGCGTAGCACTGCAAGTCATGTAGATCAATAGTGTATCAATTTGGGATCTGGCTGCGGGAGGCCAATTTATGCCATCAGCGGGATCTCTACCCCTTTTCCAACAGATTTCAGAGCTGTTGATCCGTGAAATCGCCTCGGGTCGGATGCAAGACGGGGAGCGCTTTGCGCCTGAGAGGGATCTGGCTAAAACACTTGGTGTCTCTGTCGGGACCTTGCGAAAGTCATTGGCTGACCTTGAGGCGCGTGGTCTGCTCGATCGGCGCCAAGGGTCCGGTAACTACGTCCGAGCCCAAAATGACGCTACCGGAGTTTATGCGTTCTTCCGGGTTGAGCTGCTGGCGGGTGGTGGTCTGCCGACGGCCCGCATTTTGGATATCAAGCGGCTACCAAAATCTGCTGATCTGCCGAAATTTGGCACCTCAACGCAGGCGCATCGGATCCGCCGGTTGCGGTCACTAAATGGCATTCCGGTCGCGTTGGAGGAAATCTGGCTGGACGGCGATTGCGTTGCCGAGATTTCCAAACAAGATCTTTCCGAGTCCCTTTACCTCTACTACAGACGTGCTTTGGGGCTGTGGGTAATGCGCGCCGATGACACCGTCGGCCTTGGCACCGTCCCGAATTGGACACCATCCGAATTTACGCTGCAAGCGGGCGTCGCGACTGTGCAGATCGATCGGCTAAGTTGGTCCCAAACCGGTGCGGCGATTGAGGCATCGCGCAGTTGGATTGATACAAGCAAAGCGCGCTATATTGCGCGTCTAAGATAGGGGCCGAGATGGCTGAGTTGATACATTACGGGCTGATCGGCTGCGGCATGATGGGGCAAGAGCATATCCGCAATATCCAGTTGTTGCCCGAAACTCGTATCACGGCGATTTTTGAACCTGATACAGGCATGCGCGCCAAGGCGGCGGCACTGGTGCCGGACGTCAAATTCTACGACAGCATCGCGGATCTATTGGCTGTGCCCCAACTTGGCGCGTTGGTGATCACGTCGCCAAACCACTTGCATCTGCGCCAACTCGAAGAGATCGCGGCCACCCGTGCGCTGCCGATCCTTGTCGAAAAACCGCTTTACACGGACCCTGATGACGCGGCGCGTTTGGACGCGTTCAGGGCCAGTTACTCCGCACCCGTCTGGGTCGCGATGGAATACCGCTATATGCCCCCGATCGCAGCTTTTCTGGCGCAGGCGGCCATGGCGACAGGTGGCATTCAAATGCTGAGTATTCGCGAACACCGCTTTCCGTTCTTGGCCAAAGTTGGCGACTGGAACCGGTTCAACCGCAACTCTGGCGGCACGTTGGTCGAAAAATGCTGTCATTTCTTTGATCTGATGCGCCTTGCAATCGGATCTGAACCGGTGCGTGTCATGGCCAGCGCTGGGCAAGCGGTCAACCATTTGGATGAACGCTATGATGGCGCGGTGCCTGATATTTGGGACCATGGCTATGTGATTGTTGATTTTGCCAATGGTGCGCGCGCTATGCTGGAGCTGTGTATGTTCGCCGAGGGCGCACGCTACCAAGAAGAAGTCTCAGCCGTCGGACCAAAGGGTAAGATTGAGGCGTTTGTCCCGGGGCCGGGTCGGTTCTGGCCCGTCGATCTGGGGGCAGCGCCAGTTCCCAAAGTTGTTTTGAGCCCACGTGCACCCAAAGGCCCTTCTGAGATCGAAATTCCAGTCGACCCGGACCTTTTGGAGGCCGGTGACCACAACGGCTCAACCTTTTATCAGCATCAGCTATTCTTGCAGGTGGTTCGGGGAGAAGGCGCTGTTCAGGTCAGTCTTGAGGATGGTGCTGTGGCCGTTCGAATGGGTCAGGCGGCGCAACAATCAGCGATCAGCGGACAGGCTGTCATGCTATAAGGGTTCACCTTATGGTGGATGTGGCGTGTTGATACAATTTTTGGGGGTGGTCACAGAGGGGGCGGTCTTTTTAAGGCAGGGTTGCAGCGTGGCTATAGTGTCTGTGGCGGCCAGACATCGTGCTAGATGATGGAATAATCTTGATTTATTTCGACGTTCTAAACCGACAAGGCCAAGGGTGGACATGGGATGACTCGGCAAATGTGACCCCACTAATTTTGCTGACCAAGGGACAGGATCCAGAATGTTTTCAACGCTCCGTGCGCAGATTTCCGAACGGATAGGTGGTATCTTTTTGGCGCTGATGATCGCGGCCGCTGCCCAGTTTCTGTCAGAACATTACGGCGCGCCTGCGATGTTATTCGCGCTTTTGATCGGCATGGCGTTTCATCATTTGGCGGTAGAGCCGCGGACTGCGACCGGCATTGCCTTCAGCTCCACAACGCTGCTTCGCCTCGGGGTGGCGGCACTTGGTCTGCGGCTTAGCTTTTCGGATATAGCCAGTCTTGGTTGGCCGCCCGTGGTTGCGGTGATTGGGCTTACTTTGGCGACATTGGGGGTGGGAGCACTTTTGGCCCGTGCAATGGGACGTTCGCTTGGCTTTGGACTTTTGACGGGCGGTGCAGTTGCGATCTGTGGCGCGTCTGCCGCCCTTGCAATCGCCGCTGTTTTACCAAAGCGAGACGCCGAGGAACGCGACGTTCTGTTCACGGTGGTTGGGGTTACGACCTTATCGACGGTGGCGATGGTTCTTTATCCAATTCTCTTCGGACAATTCGATTTTTCGCCACTTCAATCTGGCTTTTTGATCGGGTCGACTATCCATGATGTGGCGCAAGTTGTGGGCGCGGGGTATTCGATGGGCGAGGAAACCGGTGATATCGCGACCTATGTCAAATTACAGCGGGTCGCGCTTTTGCCTGTGGTCCTGATCATCATCATGTTCGTGTTTCGCGGGCGGGGCGGGCAGGGCGGTGTCGGCCTGCCATGGTTCTTGGTCGCGTTTGTCGTGTTGGTTTTGGTGGGCAATACCGGGATGGTGCCCGCACCTGTTGTCGAACTGGTCAACACAATATCGAGGCTGTTACTTTTGACTGCCATTGCCGCACTTGGGGTCAAAACCTCCCTTGGAGAGATGGCCGCAGTTGGGCCGCGTCACGCCGTCGTAATTGTCGGCGCGACGCTGTTCTTACTGTTGGCTGCCTTGACGGTTGAACTGACCATTCTGACCTGACTAGCGAACGACGATCTTTTTCACTGTTTTCTGGCTTAAAACTGGCCAGCTTCCGGGGGTGATCGCAACACTTGTCTGTTGTTCGACCGTGTCGTCGCCATAGATGATATCCAAATCAAAGATGCCTGACAGCTCGGTAAAACTCGGCTGATCAGCCGTGCGGGTCAGCGCGCCCCCGGTCGATAAGATTATTGAAGTAGGGGTAGAGGCCTGCTCAACCTGTGCGCCCAACAAAACGATGTCATCGCCGAATGTCCCTGATTGCGGGCCAAGCCCGATTTGGACCGAACCGGTGATGTTGGCATCCAGTCTGAGTTGCAGCCGGTGGGTCACACCGTCGGCCAGAATGTCCTGTCCCAAATCGGTCAAAACCTCGCTTGCTGTGCCATTTGGGGCCAGTGTGCCTGGTGATCCTGCAAATCGACGTGTCCCGCCTGTCAAGCCACTGACAGTCAGCCGCAGCGTTGCGGCTGAGCCTGCACGGTAAAACAATGTCACCACATATGAAGTGCCAGAAATTGCCGCAAACGCGCTGCGCATCCGTGCCCAGGTGTTGCCGACAGAGGCAACCCGGACCCCGGGAAACGTGCCTAAAGCATTCAGATCAAGAGACGTCAGTGTTGCATCCGAAACGTCCCATGTCGCGATGTTAGCAACCGTATCGGGCAAAAGGTTTGTTGCAGACCCCTCTAGCAGCAAACCCAATGGCCCCCCCGTGACCGGGTCATAGGTAAACCTAGGTGCGTCGGCTGGGTGCGCGAGCAGCACAGCAGATGGTCCAAAAGACCAGGCCGAACTTGTGCGCGAAAAGTTGATGCCACCGGGCAATATTGGCCCATCCAATTCATAAATCTGGACGTTAGCACGGCGGCGGTGAATGGCGGGGGAACCAAAGGACAGATCATATCCAAGCATGATCAGACCGTAAACGCATGGATGCCAGTGGCGGTTGTGCCGGTTGCCAAAACCCGGCGCACGCCTGTGGGAAGAATGGCAAAATCGCCTAATGTCACGGTCCGGGTTGAGCCTTTTTCGCTAACAAAAGTGACTGCGCCACCGGATTCGACATAGAGAGCCATTGCGACATTTGGCAGGTCTGCGCTGTCGTTAGGGCCCACTGGCTCAAGATCTCGGGAGGGGCCGTTCAGGGGCAGTGCACGATTCTGAAAGGGATTGCTCATGTGTCGTCCTTTACTCTGTGGAATGCCCGAAAGAGCCGGACAGATTGGTTAACAGGCTTATAGGGCGGTAATGGTTTCGAAGGATTGAACCGCTGGAACGGGGGATCGGTTGATTTGGGAACAGCTGCAGGATCGCTGCGCGTTTTCTTGATGGCCCAATACGTAAGAAATTATTTTAATCGATTCCCTATTGAGGTTTTGGAACGATCCAAATACCGTAGCCTTCGATTGTTTGGAACGGTCCATACTTTGACGCTAGGGGAGAGTTGTGATGAATTGGGGATTAATCGGTGCCAGCACTATCGCTGCGCAACACATGATCGGTGCAATTCGCGCGCAGGCCGGATGCGATGTTGTGTCTGTTCTCAGTTCCAGCGTTGAACGGGGGCAGGCCTATGCCGCAGAGCATGGCATTGCGACTGCGACTACTGATCTAGACGCACTTGTGACTGATCCTAATATCGACGCCGTCTACATCTCCACGACGAATGAAAAGCACAAGTCTGAAGCGTTGACCGCGATCGCTGCTGGCAAACATGTAATGTGCGAAAAGCCTCTGGCCTTAAACGTCGCAGACGCCGTTGAGATGGTGCGCGCCGCCGATAAGGCAGGCGTTGTTTTTGCGACCAACCATCATCTTCGCAACGCGGGCAGCCATCTTGCGATCAAGGATCTGATTGACGCAGGCCGGATTGGAACTGTTCAGGCGATGCGGGTGCATCACGCGGTCTATCTACCTGAAAACCTTCATGGATGGCGTATCAACAACGCCGACGCGGGTGGTGGCGTGATCCCGGACATCGTGGTGCATGACGCAGATACCGTCCGCTTTTATCTGGGTGAAGACCCCGTTGATGTCGTCGCGATGGAGCGGGCCGATAGCCTGGGCCAAGGCGTCGAAGACAGTGCTATGTCTGTTTGGACTATGCCCTCAGGTGCGATGATCCAGACCCATGAGGGATTCACAATCCGCCACGCAGGCACTTCTATTGAAGTGCACGGAACCGAAGGATCAATTTTCGCACGCAACGTGATGACCCAACGCCCCGTAGGCCAAGTCGTTTTGCAAACAGCGGAAGGAATGTTTGAGGTCGAGTTCTCAAAACATGGCCTCTACGATCGCTCAATGGGGCTTTTTGTGGCCGCTGTCGGCGGGAAGGGCGCACCGTCTGCAACAGGTATCGATGGCATCAAATCCCTTGCGGTTGCCTTGGCCGTCAAACAAGCCGCAACAACAGGTCAACGTACAACCGTCGACTATGCTGGCTATTAAAACATGACCAAAGTCGTTTCCCCTTCTGACGCAGTTTCCCGCATTCAAGATGGCGCGGTTGTGACTGTGTCGTCGTCCTCGGGGCTGGGGTGTCCTGACCTTGTTCTGAAGGCATTGGGCGCGCGTTTTGCCAACCAAGGTCACCCCAAAGGGTTAACGACACTTCACCCGATTGCTGCGGGCGACATGTATGGGATCAAGGGGATCGATCACTTGGCGCAGGACGGTTTGCTTAGCCGGATCATCGCAGGATCTTATCCCAGCGGTCCGTCCTCAAAGCTAATGCCAGAGATTTGGAAGATGATCGTGGAGGAGCGGGTTAAGGCCTATAACGTGCCGTCCGGTATCATGTTTGACATGCACCGCGATGTAGCCGCGCGAAAACCCGGTGTCTTGACAAAAGTTGGGCTGGAAACCTTCGTCGACCCAGAATTGAACGGCTGCGCAATGAATGAAAAAGCTGCGGCGCATCCCATCGTCCACCGCCATGAGATGCTGGGTGAAACGTGGCTGCATTTCCCCAACATAGTACCCACGGTCGCGATCATCCGCGCCACCACGGCGGATGAGCGTGGCAATCTGACCTTTGAGCATGAGGGCGCATATCTTGGTGGCCTTGATCAGGCGATTGCCGTCCGCAATCATGGCGGTTTGATCATTGCACAGGTCAAACGGGTCACAGCGGCAGGTTCCTTGCGGCCCCATGACGTCCATATTCCGGGCCATTTGGTGGATCTGATCGTAATTGATCCTGACCAGAAGCAAACCACCGAAACCGATTATGACCCCGCAATCTCGGGTGAGATTATGCGCCCATGGGACAGCTTCAGCTTTGCTGAGCACGGGGTTGAAAAGGTCATCGCACGGCGTGCCGCAATGGAGTTGCGCGCAGGCCAGTCAGCCAATTTGGGCTTTGGGATTTCGGCCAACGTACCGCGCATATTACTCGAAGAGGGGTATCCGCAGTCAATAACGTGGTCGATTGAACAGGGCGCTGTTGGTGGTGTTCCCCTGACTGGTTTTGCCTTTGGGTGTGCATCAAACGCTGATGCGATCTTGCCGTCGCCAGCCCAGTTCACGTATTTTCAGGGTGGCGGATTTGACGTCTCGTTCCTGTCGTTCCTGGAGGTTGACCGCAATGGCAATGTCAACGTCTCAAAGTTGGGCAAAAAACCCTATTTGACGGCGGGGTGTGGCGGGTTCGTCGACATCACGGCGAATGCCAAAAAGATCGTCTTTTGCGGATATTTCGAGGCCGGGGCCGAGTTGGACCTGCGTCCAGACGGGCTGCGCGTCAAAACACCCGGACGTTTCAACAAAATGGTTGAACAGGTTGAGCATGTGACCTTTGCGGGCCGCCGAGCGCAGCGTCAGGGTCAGGACGTCCTTTATATAACAGAGCGTTGCGTAATGCGGCTGGCGGCCGACGGCCTTGTCGCTACCGAAATTATGCCGGGTATCGTGCCCGATAGCGATATTATTGCGGCCTCAGGTGGTCGCGTCCGGGTGGCAGAAAACGCGACGATATCGCCGCTATCGTTGTTGGCAGACGGACCAATGGGGTTACAGCTATGAGCCAGATAGTCCTGAATATCGTCGACGGCGTGGCCGAGGTTCGCCTTGATAATCCATCCAAGCTGAATGCCCTGACGGTTGAGATGTTGACCGGTTTAGAGGCCGCTTGTGACACGATTGAGGGCGATCGCAGGGTCCGATCCGTTTTACTGACGGCTACGGGTGAACGGGCGTTTTGTGTAGGTGCTGATATCTCAGCATGGGGCACTCTATCGCCCGCCGATTTTGCGCGACTGTGGGTCAGGCGCGGGCACCGTGTTTTTGACCGTATAGCGCGGCTTGCAGTCCCGACAATCGCCGTAATTTCAGGCCCCGCGTTCGGCGGAGGGTTAGAGTTGGCTGCGGCATGTGACTTGCGTATTATTAGCCCGCAGTCGCGCCTTGGCCTGCCCGAAACCGGAATTGGAATTGTGCCGGGGTGGTCTGGTACACAGCGTTTGGCCCGGATGATCCCGCCTGCGATCCTAAAGGAAATGGTTTTGCTGGGGCGACATCTTGATGCTGAGCGGGCGTTTCATTTGGGTTTGGTCAACGCAATCAATAACGCGCCGATCACCGAGGCCCGCGCGATGGCGGCTGAAATCGCCAGTAAAGCCCCGCACGCGACCGAAGTTGCAAAATATCAGATCAACGCTGCCTTGGGCGAAGATCGCGATGCGATGATTGAGGCATTGGGCGGGGCAGTAATCGCCGGATCAGACGATAAATCCGAAGGTGTCAGCGCCTTTATGAACAAACGTAAACCGAATTTTGGGGGGTCGATATCATGACCGAACATGATCTGACATTGATCGCCAGCGCAGGTGCACGCCCCGCACCAAAAGACGTGTTTGAGGCCCGCCATCTGATCGATGGCACGTGGCGTGCAAGTCAGTCAGGGCAAACATTTTCACGTCATTCACCAGCGTCTGGCACACTTGTTAGCATGGTTAGCAATGGTACGGCGCAGGATGTCGAAGATGCTATTGCGGCCGCACGCCGCGCGTTTGATGATCATCGCTGGTCCGATGTTTCTGGAAAAGATCGCGCCGCGTTGTTGCTGCGTGTTGCAGACTTGATCGATGAAAACCGGACACGAATTGCCCTCTATGAAACACTGGAAAGTGGCAAGCCGATTTCACAGGCTGAGGCTGAGATTGAGGGTGCCGCTGATATTTGGCGCCACGCCGCAGCCCTAGCGCGCACCATCCACGGCGACAGTCAAAATACCCTTGGCCCCGACATGTTGGGGCTAGTTCTGAAAGAGCCGATTGGCGTCGTGTCGCTGATCACGCCGTGGAATTTCCCATTTCTGATCATCTCTCAAAAACTGCCCTATGCACTGGCGGCTGGCTGCACCGCGATCGTCAAACCATCTGAGATGACGTCGGTCACAACCGTGCTTTTGGGGGAGATATTGATTGAGGCGGGACTTCCGGCAGGCGTTGTAAATATCGTTCTTGGTTTCGGGGACCCTGTTGGGGCCATGATGTCCACAGATCCTCGGGTCGATATGGTTTCGTTCACTGGCTCCACTGGTGTCGGCAAGGCGATTGTCGCGGCGACAGCACCAACCTTGAAAAGGGTTTCGTTGGAACTGGGCGGTAAAAATCCGCAGGTCGTATTTGCTGACGGTGATCTGGAACAGGCTGCCGATGCCATTGTTTTTGGGGCCTATTTCAATGTCGGCCAGTGCTGCAATGCGGGATCACGGATTATTGTGCACGAAAATATCGCACAGGATTTGACGGACCGGGTTGTGGCCCTGTCGCGCAAAGTACCGTTTGGCGATCCGCTGCATCCTGACACCAAAGTTGGTGCGATCATCTCAACCAGTCATAATGATAAGATCGATGCATACGTCCGACAAGCCGTTGAAAATGGGGCAAAGATTGAGATCGGTGGGGCGACCCTGACGGTGGATGGGCTGTCGGGCCAGTTCTATCAGCCAACAGTTGTCTCGGGCGTTCGCCCCGATATGGCGATTGCGACCGAGGAAGTCTTTGGCCCAGTTTTATCGGTCCTGACATTTAAAACATTTGAACAGGCTGTCGAAATCACCAATGCTGCTTCGTACGGTCTGTCTGCTGGCGTCTGGAGTGAGAACATCCACACTTGTTTGGAATTTGCGCGGCGTGCGCAAGTCGGCACGGTTTGGACCAACACCTGGATGGATGGATTTGCAGAATTGCCGTTCGGGGGAGTCAAACAAAGCGGCCTTGGAAGAGAACTCGGCAGCCAAGGAATTGAAGAGTATCTCGAGACGAAAACTGTCCAGATGCGCATTGGCAAAACGCGCCAGATGTGGGTCTGAACAGACCAACCGACGTGACAATTGTCGCGACCTTTACGCAACCTAGGGAGGATTAAAATGCGTAAGTTAATGATGACGACCGCAACGATGGCAACCATGGCGCTTGGCGCCAATGTAGCGATCGCCGAAGACGTGGAAGTTCTGCACTGGTGGACATCCGGTGGTGAGGCCGCAGCCCTGCAGGTTCTACAAGCGGATCTGGCAGACCAAGGCATCGGCTGGCAGGACATGCCAGTTGCAGGCGGCGGCGGTGAGGCTGCGATGACGGTTCTTCGGGCCCGTGTGACATCCGGCAACCCACCAACAGCCGTTCAGATGCTGGGCTTTGATATTCTGGATTGGGCCGGTGAGGGCGCATTGGCGAACCTGAATTCGGTTGCCGAGGCCGAGGGCTGGGACGCCGTTGTTCCAGAAGCTCTGCAAGCCTTTGCACGTGTTGATGGCCAGTGGGTTTCTGCCCCTGTGAACGTTCACTCGACCAACTGGGTTTGGGCCAATGCATCGGTTCTGGCCGACAATGGCATCGAAGTTCCGCAAACCTGGGAAGACTTTGAAGCAGCGCTTGCCACATTGGCGGCTGCTGGCGTAACCCCGATCGCACATGGTGGTCAGGCATGGCAGGACGCGACCGTATTTGACGCTGTTGCGATGGGTGCTGGTGGCCCTGAATTCTATCAGGCCGCCTTTATCGATCTAGACCCAGAGGCACTGGGTGGCGAGACCATGGTCGAAGCCTTCCGCCGCATGGACGTTATTCGCGCCAACGTGGACGACAACTTCTCTGGCCGCGATTGGAACTTGGCAACAGCCATGGTGATTAATGGCGAGGCAGGTTTCCAGATGATGGGTGACTGGGCAAAAGGCGAATTCCTTGCTGCGGGCCAAGTCCCAGGCGAAGACTTCCTGTGCTTCCGCTTCCCCGGCACGCAAGATCAGGTAACGTTCAACTCTGATCAGTTTGCGATGTTCGATCAGGGCGGTGAGGTATCACCAGCGCAGGCAGCACTCGCAACTGCGATCATGTCACCTGCGTTCCAGTCCGCATTCAACGTCGTCAAAGGCTCGGTTCCCGCGCGCACGGACGTCTCGAATGAGGCATTTGACGCCTGTGGTCGCCAAGGTATGGCCGATCTTGCCGCAGCGTCTGCATCGGGCAATCTTTTTGGCTCCATGGCACACGGCCACGCGGCGCCAGCTTCGGTGAAAAACGCGATGTATGATGTCATCACCGCGCATTTCAACGGTGAGTATGACGCCGAAACAGCGGCTGAAGAAATGGTTATTGCTGTCGAGATCGCACAGTAATCACTGTAATCAGGCCCGGCGGGCAGCTTTGTCCGCCGGGTTCTTCTGGTCGCCTTCCTAAAGCTTCCTAATGAAAGGGTCCCGGCCATGGCACAGGTTCCGGTCAACGCAGACTTTCGCACCAAACTTCAGGACTGGATCCCCCGATTGGTCCTGTCCCCGTCTTTGGCGCTGGTCCTTGTTTTTGTTTACGGTTTCATCCTTTTCACAATCTATCTGTCGTTCTCTGACAGCCGCCTTTTACCCAGCTACGGTTGGGTCGGACTTGATAATTACTCACGTCTTTTTCGGTTAAGTCATTGGGAAATAGCGATCACTAACCTTGGGGTTTTCGCAAGTCTCTACATCATTATTTCGTGCCTTATCGGCCTGTCGCTGGCGATTTTTTTAGACCAGAAAATTCGGGGCGAAGGCATTTTGCGCCCGATCTACCTGTATCCCATGGCGCTCAGCTTCATTGTGACCGGTACCGCGTGGAAATGGTTGCTAGATCCGGGTATTGGTCTGGAACACACCGTGCATCTTTGGGGCTGGACCAGTTTCAGTTTCGACTGGATCAAGAACAGTGATTACGCGATCTATACGGTTGTACTGGCGGCTGTATGGCAAACTTCTGGCTTTGTGATGGCGATGTTTCTGGCGGGTCTGCGCGGGATCGATAATGAGATCTTGAAGGCCGCCCAGATGGATGGTGCATCAAATTGGAGCCTTTACCGTCGGATCATCATCCCGCAACTTCGCCCGGCATTCCTCAGTGCGTTTGTCATCCTGAGCCACTTGTCGATCAAATCCTATGACTTGGTGATCGCGTTGACAGGTGGCGGACCGGGGCGCGCGACCGAACTGCCTGCGACATTCATGTATTCCTATACGTTCAGCCGCAACCAGATGGGTATTGGTGCGGCCTCTGCCGTGATCATGTTGATGACGATTGCAGCGATCATGATCCCTTATCTTTACGCTGAGCTGAAGGAGCGCAAATAATGTCTGTCGCAACAGCTGACTCAGCCATTCGCACGGGCCGCATAACACGGGTTTTCCTCTACCTCATCTTACTGCTGTTCGCGCTGTTCTATCTGCTGCCGTTTGGCGTCATGGTGATCAACTCGCTTAAACCGCTAAGTGAGATTACTGGTGGTAACATGATGGCCCTGCCGCAGGTTTGGACATTGGAGCCGTGGCGCAATGCCTGGTCTGAAGCGCAGATCGGGATCGAGCCGACAGGCCTGCGCCCATATTTTATGAACTCGCTGGTTATGGCGCTGCCCGCCGTGATCTTGTCGACGTTCTTTGGGGCGCTGAACGGGTACGTGCTGACGAAATGGCAGTTCCGGGGCCATACGCTGGTCTTTGGTTTATTGTTGTTCTCATGCTTCATTCCGTTCCAGATGGTTCTGATCCCGATGGCCCGCATCTTGGGTATCTTTGGTCTGGCGGGCACAACGCCCGGTCTGGTCTTGGTGCATTTTGTTTATGGGATTGGGTTCACCACGCTTTATTTCCGCAATTATTACGCCGCTTTCCCGACTGAGCTGGTCAGGGCCGCACAAATCGATGGCGCCGGTTTTTTTCGGATCTTCTGGCGTATCTTGTTGCCAAGCTCTGGGCCGATCATAGCTGTCAGCTTTATCTGGCAATTCACCAATATCTGGAACGACTTCCTGTTCGGGGCTAGTTTCGCAGATTTCGACAGCCAGCCGATGACTGTGGCGCTGAATAATCTTGTTCAAAGCTCAACCGGGGTCAAAGAATACAACGTTCATTTTGCGGGTGCGATCTTTGCCGCTCTGCCAACTCTAATCGTCTACATCGTGGCCGGGCGGTACTTCGTCCGCGGTCTGATGGCCGGTTCTGTGAAAGGATAAGCCTATGGGATTTCTGGATATCAAGAACGCGACCAAGGCGTACGGTGCCGTTAAGGTTCTGCATGAGGTCGACATTTCAGTCCAAGAGGGCGAATTTCTGGTTCTTGTCGGCCCGTCTGGCTGCGGCAAGTCAACCTTGCTGAACATGATTGCTGGGCTTGAAGATATCACCAGCGGTGAGATCCGGATCAAGGATCAGACGATGAACGGGGTGCATCCGTCGAAGCGCAATATCGCGATGGTGTTCCAAAGTTACGCACTTTATCCAAATATGACTGTGGGCCAAAATATTACCTTCGGTCTGGAGATGCACGGTGTCCCCAAGCCTGAGCGTGAAAAGGCGTTGGTCGACGTCGCCAAGCTGCTGCAGATCGAGCCGTTGTTGAAACGCAAGCCCGGTCAGTTGTCGGGTGGACAACGCCAGCGGGTTGCTATGGGTCGGGCATTGGTGCGCAACCCTGATGTGTTTTTGTTTGATGAGCCGCTGTCAAATCTTGATGCGAAACTGCGCGTCGATATGCGGACTGAGCTTAAGAAACTGCATCAAAAGCTGGGTACGACGATTGTCTATGTGACCCATGACCAGATTGAGGCGATGACATTGTCAACCCGGATCGCCGTGATGAATGGCGGATATGTCCAGCAACTCGGCACCCCCAAGCAGATCTACGATACACCGGCAAACCTGTTTGTCGCGACCTTCATGGGGTCGCCCTCCATGAACCTGTTGCAGGTTAAAGTGCGGGTTGATGACAATGCAGTCTATGCAATCACAAGTCAGGGTTCCGATGCCGTCCCGTTGGAGCTGGCGTTTGCTAATCCAAGTCCTGCACTCATGGCGTATGATGGGCAAACGATCACACTTGGCATCCGGCCCGAGGCGATTACTGATCCTGATGGCGCGGATCGTGGCTCTCGCCATATAGAGACAGTCAACACATTGGTTCAGGTGATAGAACCCGCGGGGTCTGACACCTTTGTCAGCTGCACACTTGGCGGTAAGGAATGCATCGCGCGGATGCGAGCAGATGCAGATGTGCAGCCGGGGCAAAAGGTCGATTTTGCGATCAATATGGAAAAAGCTGTATCGTTCGATCCCAAGACCGAAGACCGGATAATCTAATGTCGGCTGGGCCTGATATCGTGATCATCGGATCAGGCATGGGCGGGGCGACGCTGGCGGCGGGTCTCGCCCCCAGTGGCGCGCGCATCGTCATTTTGGAACGGGGGCAGCATTTACAGGCCTCTGACCAGACCCGCAGCGGCAAGGCGATTTTTGGCGATGGCGTCTTTCGCCCTAATGAGCAGTGGCTGACCCCCAACGGCGCTGCGTTCAATCCAGGCAATTTCTACTATGTCGGCGGCAATTCAAAATTCTACGGCGCCGTCTTGATCCGCTACCGCGCTGAGGATTTTTCCCATCAACAGCATTTGGGCGGCATCTCCCCGGCATGGCCAATTACCTATGCGGAATTTGAGCCGTGGTATCAGGCGGCTGAGCAGATGTATCAGGTGCGCGGGACGTTGGATGAAGATCCGACAGAGCCGGTCCATAGCGGCACATATCCCTATCCACCGGTCCCCGATGAGGCCCCGATTGCTGATATCCGCCACCGGCTTGCCCAACTCGGCTTGACGCCATCATCCTTACCACTTGGCGTTGATATCGCCGCGTGGGCCGCCGCTGGTAATACCAATTGGGATGGATTTCCCGGCACGGACCCAGCCAAAAAAGATGCTGAAAGCGTCGGGTTGGCGCACGCGCTGTCGTTCGCCAATGTCCGTTTGATCACAGGGGCTGAGGTGCAAAGACTACAGACCGACGTGGCCAACCGGATCACACGTATTGATTTCCGCCAGAATGGTGAATTGCAGTATTTGTCGCCAAAACTGGTCGTGCTTTCTGCGGGCGCGGTGAATTCGGCGGCCCTGCTGTTGCGCTCTGCCAATGACAATAATCCGGGCGGACTGGCCAACAGTTCGGATAAGTTGGGCCGGAGATTTATGAACCACAATTGCAGCGCCGTGATGGCCTTGCATCCGTTGCGAAAGAACCCGGCGATCTATCAAAAGACGCTGCAATTCAATAATTTCTATCTGTCTGGTGGGCCGGGCGATGCGCCGCTTGGCAATGTGCAGCTGTTGGGCAAGATCACCGCTGAGATCTTGGCGACGCAGGTCAATCTACCCGGCCCAGTGACGCGTTGGATCGCGGCGCGCAGTTTTGATTGGTACGCGATGAGCGAGGATCTGCCATCTGACGACAGCCGCGTGTCATTGCGTGGCGACCAGATCGTGCTCGATTGGAAACGCTCAAACTGGCAGGCACATGAAGCGTTGGTGACCAAGCTAAAGTCGTTGTTGCGGCGCGCGGGCTGCCCCATCGTGATGTCGCGTGCGTTCGACAGAAAAACGCCCTCACATCAATGTGGCACGGCCGTTTTTGGGAACGATCCAAACGCCACTGTTCTGGATCTCTTTTGCCGGTCGCATGATCATGAAAATTTGTTTGTGGTCGATGCCAGCTTCTTGCCGACCTCAGCCGCAGTTAATCCGGCACTGACTATTGCAGCGCAGGCATTGCGCGTTGCGGACTACATCAAGCACAAGGATTTGATCGCATGAGCAGTGTTGCAGTGATCACTGGTGGACAGCGTGGCATCGGACTGGGCATCGCACAGGTGCTGGTGGATGCCGGGTTCACCGTAGCTTTAATCTCTAACGCTGATCAGCAAGAGGTGGATGCAGCGATCGAAGTTTTGGGTGATGGCGCTCGGTTCTATGCCCATGATCTGCAGAGCATCGGAGCAATTCCAGCCCTTGTGCAGCGGATAGAGGGCGATCTGGGCCCGATTAACACGCTTGTCTCAAATGCAGGTGTCCCGGCGGCGTCGCGCGGCGATATGTTGGATGTTCCCGAGGCCAGTTTTGACCGGGTCATGGACATCAACCTCAAAGGGGGGTTTTTTCTGGCGCAAGCTGTTGCCAGACGCATGTTGCTCAATCCAGCCAAAGGCTACCGATCTTTGATCTTCGTGACCTCGGTCAGTGCCCAAATGGCATCGATTGAGCGGGCGGAATACTGCATGTCCAAGGCGGGTGCTTCGATGATGTCTCAGCTGTTTGCAGTCCGGCTGGCGGCCGATGGTATCGGGGTGTTTGAACTGCAACCGGGCATTATTGCCACGGGCATGACTGCCGGCGTTCAAGATAAATACACCGACCTGATTGCGGATGGTTTGGTGCCTGCCCGGCGTTGGGGGCAGCCAGCTGATATTGGTCAAATTGTTCTGCCGCTGGTTCAGGGTCAAATGGCTTTCGCGACGGGCGCTGTGATCCCGGTCGATGGCGGCTTGTCCATTCCACGGCTTTAAGGGTCTGATATGACGAATAGTTTCGATTTCATAATTGTTGGTGGCGGCTCTGCTGGGTGTGTCTTGGCCGCCCGATTGTCGGAGGATCCGGGCACACGCGTTTTGCTGCTTGAGGCTGGCGGCCGCGACTGGCATCCGTTCTACAAGATGCCCGCAGGCTTTGCCAAGATGACTAAGGGTATCGGCAGCTGGGGCTGGAATACGGTCCCACAAAAGCACATGAATGATATGGTCATTCGCTACACGCAGGCCAAGGTGATTGGCGGTGGTTCTACCGTCAACGCGCAGATCTACACACGTGGCAACGCGCTTGATTATGACGAATGGCGCCAAATGGGCTGCGACGGTTGGTCTTATGCTGATGTCTTGCCGTATTTTCGAAAAGCCGAGGACAACGACACATATGACAACGAATATCATGGGCAAGGTGGCCCGATGGGTGTGTCGCAACCCAGTGCCCCCTTGCCGATCTGTAACGCCTATTTTGCCGCCGCTGCCCAGCTGGGTATTCCACGCAACCATGACATGGCCGGTGAGGCCCAAGATGGGGTCGGGTTCTATCAACTGACACAACGCAATGTGCGTCGCTCCTCCACGTCGGTGGCCTATCTTAACCCTGCACGGGGCAGACCAAACCTGACTGTTCGGACCGATGCGATGGTCAAGCGCATCATTGTGCAAAACGGTCGTGCTGTTGGTGTGGCTATCGAGGGGCGCCGCGGCGCAGAGACAGTTTATGCATCGGCTGAGGTTTTGCTATCGTCGGGCGCCATAGGGTCACCTAGGTTGTTGATGTTGTCAGGGATCGGGCCTGCGGACCATTTGCGCGATGTTGGCGTCGATGTTGTTTTTGATCAACCAGAGGTCGGTTCAAACTTTCAAGACCATCTCGATTTGTTCACCATCTCAGAATGCACTGGCGATCATACCTACGACAAATACGCCAAACCGCATTGGTCGGTCGTGGCCGGCCTGCAATATCTGCTAAACAAAAGTGGCCCTGTAGCGTCCAGCTTGTTTGAGACCGGCGGGTTTTGGTATGCCGACGAAAATGCGCGGTCACCAGATATACAGTTCCACCTTGGTCTTGGTTCCGGAATAGAAGCGGGCGTTAGCAAGATGGCTCATGCCGGTGTCACCCTGAACTCAGCGTATCTGCGCCCAAGGTCGCGCGGCACAATCCGTCTGGCCAGCAATGACCCAGCTGCGGCCCCACTGATAGATCCGAACTATTGGGCGGATCCCTATGATCGAGAGATGTCGATTAAGGGGTTGAAAATGGCGCAGGAAATCATGCGTCAAGATGCGCTAAAGCCGTTTGTGATGGCCGAGCGGTTGCCGGGTCCGAATGTGCGGACCGATCAGGATTATTTTGAATTTGCTTGCGCGCATGCCAAAACTGACCACCACCCGTCGGGCACTTGCCGAATGGGGGCAGACAGTGCGGCAGTTCTAGATACGGCCTTGCGGTTTCGTGGGATTGACGGGCTGCGCGTCATCGATGCCTCGATCATGCCCCGCCTTGTGTCGTCAAACACTAATGCGCCGACCATCATGATTGCCGAAAAAGCCGCCGATATGATCCGCGCTGAACACGGGATCTGAACCATGTTGCTGCCCACATCTGACAGACAATTGCAAAGCTATCGGCTCATTGGCAATCCTCTGGTCCCGCGCGCGCCGCGATTGACCTTTGATCGAACGGCGTTTGCCGCGGCGCATATCGTCTCTGACCCGGTGGCGGAGCGTGATCCATGGGTCGGTCGCCCGGCGGTTGATTGGGACAATACGCTTAGGTTTCGCCACTCTCTTTGGGATCAGGGGTTGGGATTGGCCGAGGCGATGGATACCGCGCAACGCGGCATGGGCGTTGACTGGCTAACTGCCAAGGAGTTGATTGAGCGCACAATGCTTGAGGCCAAGGCCCATCCGCTGAAACCACGTGTGGCCTGTGGTGCGGGCACAGATCACGTCGACCTTGATCAGCTAACTTCAGAGGACGCGCTGGTCGGCGCCTATAGTCACCAGATGGAGGCGATTGAGGCCGCGGGCGGGCAGGTCATCTTAATGGCCAGTCGCGCAATGGTCGCCGCCGGGCAAGGCCCAGATTTCTATGCCCGCGTCTATGGTCGATTGATCGCGCAGGCCAAGGATCCGGTGATCCTGCACTGGCTGGGCGACATGTTCGACGCAAAACTCAAAGGCTACTGGGGCCACGACGATCTGGATTTGGCAAGCGACGCTGTGCTGTCGATCATTCAAGATCATTCGGCCAAGATCGATGGTATCAAGATCTCCTTGCTGGAACAGCGCCGCGAAGAGGTGTTTCGCGCGCGATTGCCCGACGGTGTTCGCCTCTATACTGGCGACGATTTTAACTATGCGCCCCTGATTGAGGGGGACGGCACGCATCATTCCCACGCGCTGTTGGGGATATTTGCAGCAATCGCGCCCGCCGCGGCCCAAGCATTGGAGGCCTTGGCCGAAGGCGACAGCACCACCTATCACGCGCTCTTGGCACCCACCGTGCCGCTAAGTCGCGAGATCTTTCGCGCACCTACCCAGTTCTACAAGGCTGGGATCGCCTTTCTTGCGTGGCTTAATGGCACGCAAAGTCATTTCATCATGCCTGCAGGCTTTCAATCCGCACGCGATATCACGCATTATGCAAACCTATTTCGGCTGGCAGATCAGGCGCGACTTTTGGCGCTGCCTGAACTGGCCGAGGAGCGGATGGGCCTGTTGCTGCGTCTGCATGGAATTGGCCCAGAATAGATGCAGAAGAAACGTCCAACCATCAAAGACGTGGCCTTTTATGCCGGGGTTTCAAAATCCACGGTCTCGCTGGTGTTGCAATCCTCACCTTTGGTCAAGGATGAGACACGTAAGACTGTGCAAGAGGCGATGGGAGCGTTGAATTTTGTGCGTAATCGGGCGGCGGCGACCTTACGGGGGTCAGCCTCCGGTTTGATTGGTTTGGTGATCAATGATCTGCGCAACCCGTTCTTTACCGAATTCGCCACCAGCGCCCAAATGGCGCTGTCAGCGCGCGGATACGTGACCGTGATCGCCAACAGCAACGAAGACGCGGCGCTGCAAGAACAAGTCATTGCCTCAATCCTTGAACACGATGTCTCAGCCTTATTGATCTCACCCAGCTACGGTGACAGCGCACAGGCGGTACATGCGATGACGCGCGACGATGTGCCGGTCTTGCAGGTTTTGCGCAAGTTGGATGGCGCGGATGAGGCGTTTCCATTTCTGTCGCTGGATTATGAGGCGGGTGGGCGCTTGGCGGTCCAGCATCTGCTGGATCAAGGCGTGACCGAGATCGCCTTTGTCGGGGGGCAGGAGGGTCGCCAGATCACGCAAGAACGGATGGCGGGTTATTTGGATCTGATGGCTAGCCACGGGCTGAAGACCCATATTTTTGCCGGCCGTCCGACGCGGGCCTTTGGCCGTGGCACCGCCCTAGAGATCCGTCGAACACACCCGGAAATTCAGGCAACACTGTGCTTCAATGACCTTGTCGCGCTAGGCATGGCTGCAGGATTTGCACAGGCCCAAGTCACTGTTGGACGCGATATCCTTTTGGTCGGGTTCGACGATATTGAGGAATGCGCATTGGTCTATCCTCAACTTAGCTCTGTCCGCTGCGATATTGAAAGCTTTGGACGCCTTAGCGCCAAGATGCTGATCGATTGGCTGGAAACTGGCGTTCGGCCGGATGCGCCCAGCCGAGTACCGGTTGAGCTGATAATTCGCCAATCTAGCCAACTGGACCCATCCAAATGATTGTGGATCCTGAGGCGTTTTTGCGTGACCTATTTGTCGTTGCTGTTGCCGCCGCTGACCCGATGATCACCGTTCCCAAAGCACTACCACTCAAACCAGTCGGTCGCGTCGTCGTGATTGGCGCGGGCAAGGCGTCGGCGCGTATGGCCGAGGCGGTTGAGGCCAGTTGGGGGCCATGTGAAGGCTACGTTATCACGCGCTACGGATATGAAAGACCATGCCAAGGCATTGAAATTATTCAAGCAGCACATCCAGTACCTGACGCTGTGGGTGCGGCGGCGACGCAACATTTGCTGGATCTGGTCGGCCCACTAGGGGCGGATGATTTTGTGTTGGCCTTGATTTCGGGCGGTGGATCGGCACTGTTAACGGCCCCTGCAGGCCAGATCAGTTTGGCTGAGCTTCAGGCCTTGAACAGTGATCTTTTGGCGTCTGGAGCCACGATCGATCAGATGAATATCGTTCGCAAACATGTCAGCCGGATAAAGGGCGGGCAGCTGGCTGCGGCCGTCTATCCGGCGCAGATGTTGGCCCTGATGATCTCAGATGTGCCGGGTGACGATCCCGCGTTCATCGCCTCAGGCCCGACCGTCGGCGATCGCTCAACACTGCAAGATGCCCGTGCCGTTCTGGATCATTTCGCGATCTCAGTAGCACCGTCAATCAGTGCTGTTTTGCACGGCCAAAGTGGCGTGTTGAAACCAGATGATCCACGCCTCGCCAAGACGCAAAACCGGGTAATCTCGGCCCCATCACACTCTTTAGCAGCCGCCGCTGAAAAGGCCGCACAGTACGGCATCCGTGTTCAGATCTTGGGTGATGCGCTGGAGGGTGAGGCGCGCGACTTAGCGAAAGATCAAGTAGCGCAAGCGCTGGCATTGCAAAAAGGCATGTCACCGGGAGACCCGCCCATTTTACTGCTCTCAGGTGGTGAATGCACGGTGTCTGGCCAGGGCATTGGTGTTGGTGGGCCCAATGCGGAATTCACGTTGGCGGCGGCCATCGCCTTACAAGGTCAACCTGGGATCACGGTCCTTGCCTGTGATACGGACGGTGTTGACGGTGCGGCTGAGGTCGCTGGTGCCATTGCGACGCACCAGACCTTGGCGCGGGCGAAATCTGCCGGTGTGGATCCCCATTCGGCGCTGGCAGCCCACGACAGCCATGGATTTTTTGCGCGCGTTGATCAACAGGTCGTCACTGGGCCGACCCTGACCAACGTGAACGATTTTCGAGCAATCCTCATTGAACCCTAGGAGCGGTAGGTCATGTTAAAGCACTGTGTTTTTTTAAATTTTCGGGACGATGTGCCTGTTGCAGATCGTCGGGCAGTTTTGCAGGGACTGGGTGACATCATGCCAGAAGTGCCGGGAATGATATCGTATGATTCAGGCCCAAATCTGGATTTTGAGGGCAAGTCGCCCGCCTATGACCACGGCTTCATCGTGACGTTCCGGGATCGTGAGGCGCATCTGGCGTATGAGGGTCATCCGCGTCATGTCGAATTGGGTGGTCAATTGGTTTCGATGTGTCGTGGTGGTCATGACGGTATCATGGTTGTCGATCTGGACTGCGGCTAAGCGGATCGATCAATCCAGCGAATAAAGGGCGGCTGGGCGATGACGCCCGCCGAACGTCTTTTCATTCAGATCGGTCAATTCCCAGTTGGCCATAATCCATTTGCGGAAATTACGCTTGTCCAGATCTGAGCCGCGCAAAACCTCAAACACCGTTTGGGCCTGCGCGAGCGTAAACTTTTCTGGCAAAAATTCAAACGCGGAACGAGCTGAGACTGAGACATCCGATGTGACATGTGCAACCAATCGCTGGCGTGCGGCGGCCATGATCTCCGGGTGATCAAAGGCCAATTCCGGCAAAGCATCCAGCGCGAACCATTTTGCGTCCCGCGCGTCGGTGTCGGGGCGTAGAACCAGACTGTCGGACGGAACCAGCGCAACAAATGCGACGGTGATGACACGGCCGCGTGGGTCACGATCAGGGGCTGAGAATGAGCCCAGTTCTTCCAGCTTGATGCCGCACAGACCGGTCTCTTCTTTCAACTCACGCGTAGCTCCCTCAAGCAGGCTTTCGTTCATCAAGACAAAGCCGCCCGGGATCGCCCAGGATCCCTCAAACGGTTCCTCATCCCGCTGAATGAGCAGGACATGCAGTTTGTCCTCGCGGATCGAGAAAATGACGATGTCCGTCGTGACGGAAGGCCTTGGATACTCGTAAGTATAATTCATTTGGGTCCTAGGATGCTGCAATTTTTCGGTTTTCGGGTCGGCTAGTTCGTGTTGATATTTCATTTACTCAACACGGCCCTGTTTTTAAAGGGGGGTCAACAGAAATAGGCCGACCCCCAGGTTGGGGTCGGCCTATACGATCTCACAAGAGGGAGGACAATGAGACCGGATCAGAAGGTTTCTACAACCAACTCAGCGTTGCACAACTGGCTGCCATATGTGCCGACCCAAATATCATATGTGCCGGGCTGTGCATTGGGCAGGTAGATGCGTGGCTGCAGGTCGCCGTTGCTGTCGTCGTCAAAGCGCCAGGCAGAGTTTGCTGTGTTGATAAGCAATGTTGTGTCGCAGTTGCCGACAACGC
>JBLHOS010000046.1:0-24550 GCA_047623825.1 Paracoccaceae bacterium
GAGCTTACGACACGCGCAAATGCCACGATGCGATCGCGGCCCGTAATGCCGATGCTGTCATCCCGCCGCGCAAGAACGCCAAACTGTGGAAGCCTGACACGCCCGGGGCCAGAGCGCAAAACGAAGCTGTTCGATCCTCAAAGTGCCTTGGTCGCGCATTGTGGCGGCAAGTCACCCGATTCCACCGCCGAAGCCGCGTCGAAACAATCCTCTCATCGTTTGCAAGCAAACGACTGCCGGTCAGTGGATGCATTGTGTGAAGCTACTCGGTCAGCGCCTCTCTGCACGTGACTTCGATCGTCAGGTCGCTGAGATCCACATCCGAGCCGCAATCCTCAACGGCTTCACTGCACTTGGTATCCCCAAGACAGACGCCGTAGGCTAAATCAGTCCGGGGTAAGGGGAAGTCCGAACTCAACCCGATTTGGGCAACAAAGCCGTGCGGAGGTGAACCACTGGGACGACAATCTGGTGCGACGGAGCGATGCGCAGACTGAGGCCCGACAGCCCCTGAAATACTTCATTCTCGAACGCTACGATCAGTTATTTTACAACGCTTTGGACGAGTTCCATGCGGCTGTGACGTCTGATCGGCCGCCATCGGCGACACAAACCGATGGCCGCGCAGCACTCGTAATTGCATTGCCCTGTTCACAATCGGCGCCGGACGGTATTTCGGTCGTCCCCGATTATGTCGATTGAGCGGTGCCGCCATAAAGCCGATTAAAACTACGGTTTGATCAATGAAGCTAAGCGGACAGGTGATGCGGGACTGTAAAAATCCGTATTGCAGCTCCGTGGTGGGATTTAGATTTAGGCTATTTTAGACGGACCGCAATCAAGGTTGATTACGTTGCCCACGCTTGTCCTTTTGCTGCCCATAGCGCACCGCGCCGTATGATCTCGGTGACTTGTGGAACCTTCAGGTCGTCCAACTCATGCCCGATGGAACAGTAAAAGACCCGGCCTTGGTCCCAACGGCGCGTCCATACAACAGGAATGACCGTGCCCTCGATCCACCACAGATGATCGCCTGAGAAGGTGGTGGTGGCCAGAACGTCATTCGATGGATCGACCAGCATGTAGTATTGCTCTGATCGGATACGAAAGCTGCGGATCCCCTGAACGATCGGATCATCGGGTTTGCAGATCGTGATATCGTAATCGATGTAGTCCTCGGCTGGTTGCAGGTTGTCCGGCCAACCCGGTGGATGCGCCACGAACTGGCCGCCAATCAAAAAGTGATAGGTGGGCCGGTCGCGAAATGCGTCACCCATATGCCCATGCCAACCTGCCAGACCGCAGCCGTTTGCGACCAGCTGCAACAAGCCGTCTTCTTGGGCTTTGGTCATGTTGCCGAATTCTTCACGGTGACCGGACCGGGCTGAGGACCAGATCGGTGTGATCAGATCAAGATCCGCCAGTGCCTCAGGCCGTTCTAGTGGCTCCAATGTGTCATAGACATCAACTTTGAACCCGTTTTGGGTCAGGAGTGCGGCGTACCAATCGGCAAAGGCGGTCGGGTCGTGACCTTCCCACCCGCCCACGAACAAGGCAGCTTTCATTGGTTTTCCTTACGCATGAAGTTCAAGATTGCCGCCATATCCCGGTTGGCGTAGCCATTGGCTTCAGCCATTTTGAGCCTGTCGAGCGTGACATCGCCCAGTGGCATCGCCACGCCAAGGTTTCGGGCCAGCGCGGTGGTCACCTCCATGTCCTTGCGCGCCAGGGCCACGGTGAATGCCACGTCTTGGGCTGCCTCATCAAGGTACAGGGCCCGGCGATATTTCAGCATCGGGGCAGCAGCGGCGCTGTTTTCGATCACGTCATAGGCGAGGTCTGAGGCGATGCCCGCGGTTTCGGCCAGTGTCATCGCCTCGGCGAGGCTTTGATTGAGCCCGTGGATCAGCGAATTGACCGCAAGTTTCATGACCGACCCGGCGCCGGACTGGCCCAGATAAATCGTCTTGTTACCGATGGCATTGAAAACTGTGACTAATTTTGCCGCTTGGGTCTCAGTGCAACCCGCCATGATCATCAGCATACCGGCCTTTGCCGCCTGGGTCGCACCCGAAACTGGGGCATCGATAACGTGCACGCCGTCTGGTGCCTCAGTTGTCAACTCGGCGATATGTACCGGGCTCATCGTACCCATCTCGACAAAAATGGTTGCCAATGGGGCTGCGAATAGCCCGTCGCGCCCTAGATATACGTGTCGCGAGGACGCATCATCTGCCAACATGGTCAACACAACATCAGCCTTTTGCGCCAGCTCTCGTGGGGTGGCCGCAACGGTGCAACCGGTGTGCTTTGCCAGATCATACGCTTTATCGGATGATCGGTTCCAAACCGTAAGATCATATCCCGCGTTAGCCAGATTGCGAGCCATATGGATCCCCATCCGACCAAGACCTACAAAACCGATCCGCATCAGGCGACCTTGTCGTCGGTAAGACCGGAAATGGCCTGAATCAGGTTGTCCTCGGTCACTTCTTCGGAGGTGAAGGTCCGCATGATCCGACCGGAGTACATCGCAACGATCCGGTCAGAGACGTGCAGCACTTCGGGCATTTCTGACGAGATCACAATAACCGCATAACCTTGGGCGGCTAACTCACGCAGCAGGTTGTGGATCTCGGATTTTGATCCGACATCGATGCCACGGGTCGGCTCATCCACGATCAACACACTGGGCTGCATCGCAAGCCACTTACCGATCACGATCTTTTGCTGATTCCCGCCCGACAGATTGCCGACAGGGGTCCGCCAGCTTGGTGTCTTGATCTCCAGACGGTCGCGGTACATCTCAAAGATCGCAATCTCGGCCCCGTCAGACACAAAAGGTCCTGCAGTCATATCATCAACCTGCGGAAGGGTGATGTTGTCGCGGCAGTTCATGCCTAAAATTAGACCCTGTTCCTTACGGCTTTCAGGGACCAACGAAATGCCGTTCGCGATGGCCTCAATTGGTGAGTTGATACGTATCTCTTGCCCTTTTAAGAAGATCTTGCCATCTGATGGATTGCGTAACCCAAACAGTGTCTCGGCAATCTCGGTCCGGCCTGCGCCGACCAGCCCATAAAAGCCGACGACTTCGCCCTCTCGAACATCAAAACTCACGTCCTGAAACAGCTTGCCGCAGGACAGCCCCTGCACCTCCAGCGCGATCGGCCCCAGCTCTTTGGGTTGGATGTTGCGAGACAGATCGAGACTGCGCCCGATCATCATTTGGGTGACCTCGTCTTCGTTGGTGTCCGACGTCACCAGTGTTCCGCGATATTCGCCGTCGCGCAGTACCGAAATGCGATCGGTCATGCGAAAAATCTCTTCCATCCGGTGTGAGATATAGATGACGCCAACACCATTCGAGGTCAGATCGGCGATCACCTCAAACAGCACAACCTTTTCGGCATCCGTCAGCGAGGCCGTCGGCTCATCAAAGATGACAGCCTTGGCGTCAACGGTCAGCGCGCGCGCAATCTCAACCATCTGGCGGTTGGCAATCGACAAATCCCCAACCCGAGTTTTTGCATCGAATTTGACGTTCAGCTTTCTCAGGATTTCGTTTGTTTTCGCATAAAGCGTGTCCCAGTCGACACGGCCAAACGATTTTTGGGGCAGCTCACCTAAATACACGTTCTCAGCGACCGAGAGTTCCTCAGCAAGGCTCAGTTCTTGGTGGATGAACATCACACCATTAGCCTTGGCCTCTAACGGAGTGTTCATCACTGTCCGCCGCTCCTGAACGTAAATCGCCCCTTCTTCGGGTTGGTAGAGACCGCCCAGAACCTTCATGAGTGTCGATTTCCCGGCACCGTTTTCACCCATTAGCGCGTGGACTTCACCGGGAAAGACCTCAAAACTTACATTGTCCAGCGCGCGCACGCCCGGAAAGGTTTTGACGATATTCTCAAGTCGCAGGGCGGGGACATGTTGAGTCATACCTTCAACTCCTGTTTGGTGCGGCGGTTCAGTTGCCGGTCGAGTAGCAAGACAGCAATCAAAATGCTGCCGATGACCAGGTTCACGGTTTCAGAGTCTGCGCCGATATGGCCCAGCCCTTTGCGCAAAAGCTGGATCGCGATCACCCCACCGAATGTCCCGATGATAGATCCCTTGCCACCGGTCAACTTGGTGCCACCAAGCACAACCGCGGTGATCGCCCAAAGCTCAAACAGCATCCCGTCATTTGGATTGACCGACCCGCTGGCGGAATAGAACACCACGGCACTGAGGGCTGAGAGAAACCCGATGATCGCGAAATTGATGACAATATGGGGCCCGACCCGGATGCCTGCATTTACCGCAGCCTCCCGGTTGTTGCCGATGGCATATGCGTTGCGCCCATGGATCGTGCGTGTCATCACCAACCAGATAATCAGGGTCACGACAATCAAGACAATCGCTGGCGTTTCGACCCCAAGAATGTCGGACTCGGTGAAATCGACCAGCGTCCAGTTTAGATGATAGGTCGGATGCTCGCCATTATACATGAAGACTAGCCCGCGGTAGCCCAGCATCGCCCCTAAGGTGACGATAAATGCATCAACCCCGGTCTTCCACACGATCAACCCATTGATCACGCCAAGCACTACGCCGGTCAGCAGCCCCAGAACCCAAGCCACCGGGATCACCCAATCGCCGAGACTTTCAAAGATCGGCCAATTCATCGAATCCAGCATCACAACAGCACACAGCGCGAAAATGGCCCCGACGCTCAGGTCGATATTACCGTTGATCATGATGATCGTCATGCCGATCGCAATGATCCCGATGGGCGCAGATTGCTTTAGCAGCAACAGCATATTGTCGAGATCCATAAAGGCGTTTTCG
Organism: Paracoccaceae bacterium; assembly: GCA_047623825.1. Taxonomy (GTDB): domain Bacteria; phylum Pseudomonadota; class Alphaproteobacteria; order Rhodobacterales; family Rhodobacteraceae; genus JBLHOS01. The sequence goes on from JBLHOS010000046.1 coordinate 4,834, forward strand.
GACAGCGACAGGAACTGACCGGCCACCGTGAAGAAGATCAACTCCAGAACGATGAAGCCCCAAATGGCGCCGTTCTTTAGCAGATTGAGCACAGTTTCACGGGACATGTTCCCCTCCTTCAGGCGATCGGAGACCATAGACGGCCCCGTTTGGCGGCGATATCCAGCCAGACAGCCAGAATAATGATGACCCAGGTCACGACGAACTGGACGTAGAATTGCAGCCCGGCCAACAGCAGCCCGTTCTGGATAAAGCCCAAGATTAGAACGCCGATAACGGTTTTGAAAATCGTACCGGACCCACCAAGCAGCGACGCACCGCCAAGGATGACTGCGGCCAGCACCTCAAGCTCCATGCCTTGGCCAACCGTATTTTGCGCCCCCATGGTCCGGCTGGCCTGGATCAGACCAGCGGTCGCTACGCAAAAAGATGAGATCAAGTAGGTGGCGAATACGACACGTGCCCGCGGAATACCTGAAAACGTCGCTGCCGTACCGTTGCCGCCCACGGCATAAATCTTGCGGCCAAGCGGGGTTTTGGCCAGCACAAAGGCCAGAACCGTCGCCAGCAGCACGAACATCAGAACCGGTATGGGTATTCCCAACGCCGTACCGCGCCCAAAGACATCGAACCAAGTGGCCTGCTGATTGGCGATATCCATGTTCTGGCCACCGCTATAGGTCAGGGTCAGGCCGTGTATGGCCGACAGCATTCCAAGTGTGACGATCAGCGAATTAAGTTTTAGATACCCGACGAGGAACCCAATAAGCGCCCCGATCGACATGGTCATGGCAAACATGACAGGGATCGCCAGCGCAGGCCCAAATGCCGGGTTCTCGTGTAGATCCAGCACCACAATCGCCGAAAAAGACATTAATGACCCGACTGACAGATCCAGATTGCCGCCGATTACGACAAAGGTAACCCCAAGTGCCATGACGCCTAAGATTGCTGACGACCGGAACACACCAAAGATGTTGTCTATGTCGATGAAACGAGGGTTCCAGAGCGCAAATCCGACCATGAAAAGGACGAAGGCTACAAGGATCCCCTGACGCGCCAGAAAATTCCCGATTTGTTTCGGTGTGCTGTCCGCCATTTTCTTTCCTCCCCAGTCAGGCGATGAGACGCCCGATCTCGTTGGTGCTGGCTTCCTTTGTGGCTTGCCAGCCCCTTTGTTCAACTCAGACCAATGTCATCCCGCCGTCGATCATTACGATTTGGCCGGTCATGTAGTCGCTCTCTTTCGAGGCCAGAAATGTCGTTGTTCCGGTGATGTCTTCAGGCTTTGCGACGCGACCGCGCAAAATGCTGGTCGAAAACTCTTCCATTGCTTGTCCTGGGCGCTCTGACGCCCCGATTGCCATCAGGTCGCGGTCGACCCCATCCCACATTTCGGTATCCACGACACCGGGTGCGAACCCTGTGACTGTAATGTTGTGTTTCGCCAATTCTCGCGCGCCCGATTGCGTCAGTGACACCGCCGCCCATTTCGACGCGCAATAGGGTGCGACATTCTCAAAGCCTTGCCGACTGGCGATCGACGCGGTGTTGATAATCTTTCCACCGGTGCCCTGCGCGATCATCTGTTTGGCTGCCTCTTGCATGCCAATAAGAACCCCAAGTCCGTTTATGTCCATAATAAAGCGCCAGTTTTCTTCGGTAACATCCAGCAGGCCCATCGGAGCATTAACGCCAGCATTGTTGAAAATAACGTCAAGTTTGCCAAAACTCTCGACCGTCCATTTTACCATCGCGTTCACTTGAGCGCGGTCGGTCACATTCACCGACGATGACGTCACCCGGCCGCCGTTGGCCTTGGCCCTGCCATGGTTATCTGCCGCGACCTTGGCTACTTTTTCGGCGTTGATATCTGCAAAACAAACATCGGCACCTTCATCCAACAAGGCTTCGCCAATGGCGCGTCCAATACCTTGTGCTGCACCTGTCACAATGCAGGTGCGACCTGAGACGCGTCCCATGCCATTCTCCTCGATCGTCAATGTCAGTAGGATTGTCGTATTGATCACACGGGCAGCGTTTGCTGCCCGTGTGATGTTAGATCAAAAGACCGGACGGTCGAATTGGTCCATGTTGTCCTGAGTGATCTTCGGCGTATCAAAGTAGTTCAGGAACGGGACGTCGTCACCGGCAAGCACGCTAAGTGCTGTCAGCAGTGCGGCCCGCGCATCGTCAACTGGGGACTGATAGATCGAACCCCAGTATTCGCCACGACCCATCGCGTCATATCCGACGGCAAAGTTTGTGGCGCCCACAAAAGTGATACCATCAACGCGCCCTGCGGCGATTGCGGCGTTCATTGCGCCGACACCCATGTTGTCGTCGCCTGCGTAGACGCCGTCGATGTCGTCATATTGCACCAAGAATGCTTCCATGACTGTTTGGGAGTCTTCGCGGTTCCAGTTTCCTGGCTGCGTTTCCACCAGCGTCACGTTCGGGCAAACCTCGGGAAGGCGATCCTCAAAGCCTGAGGCACGTTCAATCGCTGTTGTGTATCCCGGTTGACCAGAGATCTGTACGATCCGTGCCTCGTCCTGAATGCCCAAGGCGGTGAAGCGCTCGCACATAATCTCAGCCGAACGGCTGCCTTGTGTGACGTTGTCGGGACCCGAGAATGAGGTCACGAATTCGAAACCGTCTTCTGCAATGTTCGAGTTAGTGACGACGACCGGAATGCCAGCTTGGAAGGCTGCGCGAACCGCTGGGATCACCGCTTGGCCGTTGGTTGGCCAGATGATGATGGCGTCGACTTCCTGCTGGATAAGATCCTGCATCTGGGCGATCTGCCGTGCGACGTCGCCGCCTGCATCCAGAACCACGACGTTAACGGCGTCGTTTGCTTCGGCCGCTTCGATAAAGGCCTGTTCGTAAGTCGTTTGGTAGCTGTCGACGCCGACATTGTTCTGAGTGATGCCGATTGTCATGGCATGCCCATCGGCCAAAGCAGCACCGCTAAGTGCGATCAGTGCAGTTGTACCAGCCAGTGCCATCTTCATGGATTTGTTCATCGAATTTCCTCCCTTTGAGTCTCTTATATAGTTACCCCCGCCGGTTCCAAAACTGAGGAATCACTTCGCAGGCTGCCTAATGACAAGATCATTTGCGGAATGCCGCCGTCCCGCATTATTGATTTAAGTCAAAATGAACATTTCTTTGTTCATTTTGGATTTCTGTGTTGTTCTTGGCGACGTTCAATATGGTTATTTAGCAAGGGTGAGCATGTCAGATCAAAAGAATCCTTTCGATGCGGTGGTCCGATCCGCACAGCGAGACGACGCAAGAATGAAAAACGTTCAAAATGATCATCTCTTAGGGAGCAAGCCGGCCGTGGCTAATAGCGCCCCCGATGGTCATGTGGATTTTCTTCAAACCCTTGCGATGATTGAAGATATCGTAAGCGAGGTTGATGGCACACTCGAAATTTCGCATCCCAACCCGCACCTAGTTATGACCAGTCAGCTGGTGCGCAGCCATCTGGAGGGACGCACTGTAACGGCCTCGGCTTTAATCGCTATTTCTGGCGCGCCTTACGCAACTGCGCGACGCAAGCTGGTTGAACTTCAAGACGCCGGACTGATTGAGCAACGGTCCCGCACTAAGACTGGCAAGAGCTTTTCGCTCCATCCGACCGCTGAACTGATGGCGCGCTGGAGCCGGGTTGCGGACCGTGTTTGCCGCCTGACGCGTGCACATTTGGATATAGAGGTGGGCCAAACGAACGGCGCCGACTACTATTTCGGCGGCTCTTATATGGGCGGGCAATCGATCCAGCCACCGCAGGTCCTGCCACAACCGCTGACCCTGCCGGGCGGGCTGCGGATTCTGGTTCACGGTGATCCGACCTTTATGGTCATGGAAAACCTGAAGCGTCAGTTCGAGCAGGTGATCGGCACTAAGATCAACCAGCGTGCTTTCTCGATCGACCGTCTGCATGAAGAGGTGCTGCGAAATTCGGAACGCACGGTCAGCCGATATGACATCGTGGCCGTGGATTTGCCGTGGGTGGGTGAGTTTGCCACCAAAGGTTTGTTAACACCGCTGGACGAAACGTTGGATATCAGCCGGCTTGATCCCAGTGACTTTCATACGGCGGGATGGCGCGCGGCCCATTGGGGTGGCCGTCCCTACGGTGTGCCAAGCCAGACCACGCCTGAATTGTTGTTCTACCGTAAGGACTGGTTTGCCGAGGCCGGGCTTGAACCGCCTGCGACAACCAATGCGGTGCTTGAGGCGGCAAAGACGCTGCACGACCCTAGGCACGGGCGTTTTGGCATTGCGTGGAATGCAGCACGCGGTACGGCACTGGGCCATACATTTTTGACGACTTGTGCCGATTTTGGGCAGCCCGTCCTCAACTTGCCACGGATCGCTGGCGGCTATGACGCTGATAGCCTTGATCGTGATGACCTGGCTCCAACAATTGATACGCCACGTGCCCTTGAGGCGGCAGAGTATCTGATGGCGCTTTTGGAATTTTCGCCACCCGATATCCTGTCGATGTCTTGGTATGAGCGTGTGCGACCCTATGCGGCTGGCAAGATTGCAATGGCATATGGGTACACTTTGTTGGCGCCATATTTTGAGTTGGACACAAGCTCTCCGGCGCACAATCAGACCGGATATTTGCCGCACCCACCGGGTCCGTCGGGGCGCGCGATCGCGCCGGTTGGTGGGTATGTTCTGTGTATTCCTGCCAACCTTCCAGTTGAGCGGCGCAAGCAAGCCGGTGAGGCGCTGATCGCGTTCACCTCACCCGAAGCTCAAAAGCTATACATTCAGAACGGCAGCCGCACTTCACCGCGGTATTCGGTTGGGGCAGACCCTGATGTGCGCCGACTTTCGCCGATCTTTGAGGCGGTTGACGCCATGTCCTGGCGCGACGAACTACAATTCTGGCCGCGCCCACCGATCCCTGAAATCTCTGAAATCATTTCGATCTGTGGGCAGGAAATTCACGACATGTTGCGGGGTGTTGTGACGCCTCGCGATGCACTTAAGCGGGCCCAAGCCCGCGCTGAACGAGCAATGCAAAATTATACGACTTAGAGGAGGAAACGATGGATCCCAATCGCTTGACGGGAAAAAATATTCTGATCACCGGTGCGGGACGCGGCATGGGTGCTGCTAACGCTGTGCATTTCGCTGAGCAGGGTGCCAATGTGTGTCTGGGTGACATCGATCTGGATGCAGCCCAAGATATAGCCAACACGATCAATGCTGCTGGCAACGGCAAGGCGATTGCAGTCAAAATGGATGTGACTAAGCGCGAAGACAATGCCGCCGCTGTGGCCGCGACCGTTGATGCATTTGGCATGATCAATATCGGCCTGTTTAACGCTGGCCTGAACAAACCCCGGTTCTTCATGGATATCGACGAAGACAATTGGGACATGATCATGAACGTGAACACCAAAGCAATGTGGCTGGGCATGCAAGAGACTGCGCGCCAGATGATTGCCCAGGGTCCGCAGGAAAAACCGTATAAGATCATCAATGTGGGCTCGATCGCCTCACGTAAGCCGCTGGTCGATGTTACGGTTTATTGCACGTCGAAATATGGCTGCCTTGCGCTGACACATTGCGGTGCCATCGGCTTAGCCGAGCACAACATCACCGTGAATGGATATGCGCCGGGCGTGGTGGTGACGCCGCTTTGGGACCAGCTCGACAAAGACCTCGTCGAAATCGGGTTCAAGGACCACGAAGGACAGGCCTACGAGGACATCGTGCGCGACGCCCTACAGATCAAACGCGTGTCCTACCCTGACGATATCAAGGGAACTGCCGCGTTCCTCGCCAGCAACGACAGCGATTACATGACTGGTCAGATGATCCACATCGATGGCGGTTGGTGCATCCAATAGCACCCACCTGCCTGATTTAAACACGAATGGGACGGCAACGGTGCCACCCGAAGGAGTTCGATATGTCACGCGCATTGATGCCCAACCTGTTGACCCCGCAGGATCTTGAAACCAATTGGAAATGGGAAGGTCGCATTCCCGCATGGGGGCACACTTCGGTCGATTTTGAGCGTCGGATCGATCATGACCGGCTGCGCCGATACCGGTTGGCCCGGACGCGCCAATCCTTGCAGGCGTCCGATGCGGGGACCTTGCTGCTATTTGACATCAACAACATCCGCTACGTCTCATCGACCAAGATCGGCGAATGGGAACGCGACAAGATGTGCCGTTTCTGCCTGCTGACCGGCGACGATGCCCCCTATGTCTGGGATTTCGGGTCTGCGGCCATGCACCACAAGAAATTCTCTGACTGGTTGGTGCCTGAGCATTGCCGCGCCGGCGTGGTTGGCATGCGCGGGACGATCCCACCGGAATTCGGCCTGATGCAGAAATATGCCAAGGAGATCGCAGGCCTGATCCGCGATGCAGGTATGGGCGACATGCCAGTTGGCGTTGATTATGCGGAAACGTCAATGTTCCACGCCTTGCAAGCCGAAGGGCTAAATGTGGTCGACGGCCAGCAAATCATGCTGGCAGCGCGTGAGATCAAAAACTGGGATGAGATCCAGCTGTTGACGCAGGCGGCCGCGATGGTCGATGGCGTCTATCATATGATCTACGAAGAGCTGAAACCCGGCATCCGAGAATGCGATATCGTCGCGATGTCCAATAAAATGCTCTATGAAATGGGTTCAGACGACGTCGAGGCGATCAACGCAATTTCTGGTGAGCGCTGCAATCCGCATCCGCACAACTTTACTGATCGATATTTCCGTCCCGGCGATCAGGCGTTCTTTGACATCCTGCAAAGCTATCAAGGCTACCGAACCTGCTATTACCGGACCTTCAACATTGGCCGCTCAACGCCGTCGCAAAACGACGCCTATGTGAAAGCCCGCGAATGGATCGATGCCTCGATTGCGATGATTAAGCCAGGCGTGTCCACCGATAAGGTTGCCGAAGTTTGGCCCAAAGCAGAGGAGTTTGGTTTCCCGGACGAAGACTCCGCCTTCGGTCTGCAGTTTGGGCACGGGTTGGGATTGGCGCTGCATGAGCGGCCGATCATTTCGCGTGCGGTCTCGTTGGATCATCCGATGGAGATCAAGACCGGTATGGTATTTGCGCTCGAAACTTATTGCCCCGCCACTGATGGATATTCGGCAGCTCGGATCGAGGAAGAAGTCGTGGTCACCGACACTGGCTGCGAAGTTATCTCGCTGTTCCCGGCCGAGGAACTGCCGATTGCAAACCGCTATTGAACCAAAACTGCCCGGCGGGGTTTCCGCCGGGCCCGCCGCCCAAAGGACATTGTGCCCATGAGCCCCGTTGCAAAACCCAAATCCAATGCTGAGGACTATCTGCGCATGTATCGTCAGATGGTTCGTATCCGGACGTTTGAGGATAACGCAAATCAGCTGTATTTATCCGCCAAAATGCCTGGCCTTACCCACATGTATTCGGGCCAAGAGGCTGTCGCCGTCGGGATCTGTGAGGCGCTGGAGGTCACTGACAAGATCACCTCAACCCACCGCGGTCACGGGCATTGCGTCGCCAAAGGCGCGAACTTCCAAGAGATGTTCTGTGAACTTTTGGGTAAGGAGGAGGGCTATTGCCGGGGCAAGGGCGGCTCTATGCATATCGCCGATCAGTCGAATGGAAATCTAGGCGCAAATGCCATTGTCGGCGGCTCGATGGGTATCGCAACCGGCGCTGCCTTTACCGCGAAACTGCTGGGCAAAGATGACGTGACGGTCTGCTTTTTTGGTGACGGTGCGACGGCGCAAGGGCTGTGGTACGAAGTTATGAACATGGCAGCCCTCTGGCATCTTCCGGTCATTTATGCCTGCGAAAACAATGGCTATTCAGAATACACAAAGACGGATGAAATTGCCGCTGGGTCGATCACGGCACGGGCTGAGGCGTTCGGTATCGAGGCGCATCAGGTCGACGGACAAGACGTGCTGGCGGTCAACGATTTGACCGTCAAACTGGTTGCGCGTTGTCGCAAGGGTGAGGGGCCGTTCTTTATCGAACTGAAGACTTACCGCTATCACGGCCACCATGTTGGCGACATCAACAGAGAGTACTACCGCACCAAAGACGAAGAGCAGGGTTGGAAGCAGGAAAAAGATCCGATCACGTTGTTCTCTGCCTATCTGACCAAAGAGGGTCTGGCGACCACCGAAGAGTTAAACGCGATACAGGCCGAGATCTCAAAAGATGCCTCAGAGGCCGTAGAATACGCCCTGAATGCCAAATATCCCGACGTGGACGAAGTTGACATGCACGTCTTCAAAGACATCGAACACGCAACGGCCTAAGGAGAACGAAAATGCGCGAAATCACACTTTCCCAAGCCGTCAACGAAGCAATCGCCGAAGAAATGCGTCGTGACCCAACCGTATTCGTTATCGGAGAGGACGTGGCCGAGGCGGGCACACCGTTTAAGGTTCTGAGCGGTCTGGTCGAGGAATTCGGGACTACCCGCGTTGTCGATACCCCTATTTCTGAGCCCGGCTTTATGGGGATCGCCGTGGGCGCTGCCATGACTGGCACCCGCCCGATTGTGGACCTGATGTTTGGTGATTTTCTGTTTTTGGTAATGGATCAGCTTTGCAATCAGGCGGCCAAAACCCATTATATGTCCGGCGGTAAGTTAAGTGTTCCGCTGGTTTTGCGCACCAACCTTGGGGCAACCCGGCGGTCGGCGGCCCAACACTCCCAATCTTTGCACGCGCTTGTAGCCCACATTCCGGGCCTGAAAGTGGCGCTACCGTCATCCGCGTATGAGGCCAAGGGCCTGATGAAAACCGCCATCCGCGATAACAACCCGGTGGTCATTTTCGAAGACAAGCTGATGTATCAAGAAAAGGCCCCCGTCCCTGAGGGTGAATTTCTGATCCCGTTCGGTGTTGCAAACGTCAAACGCGAAGGTACGGACATCACTTTGATCGGCACGTCATCAATGGTGCAGGTCTGCGAGGCCGCCGCCGATATATTGGCCCTTGAGGGGATCTCGGCAGAGGTTGTCGATCCGCGCACGATTGTGCCGCTGGATGAGGTCACGTTGCTGGCCTCTGCGCGTAAAACCAGCCGTGTGATCGTCGTGGATGAAGGTCATCAAAGCTATGGTGTGACTGCTGAAATCGCCTCACGGATCAACGAAAAGGCATTTTATCACCTTGATGCTCCGGTCTTGCGAATGGGGGCAATGGATGTGCCGATCCCGTTTTCGCCCGCGCTTGAGGATGTCACGGTTCCCACACCTGAAGGTGTCGCCGCTATGGCCCGTAAGCTTTGCGCCGGGGAGATGATCCATGCCGCTTGAGGTGATCATGCCGGCACTTGGTATGGCACAGGAAACTGGTCTTATCGTCAGCTGGCAAAAGTCGCCCGGCGACGCGGTGGCCCAAGGTGATGTGTTGTTTGAGGTGGAAACCGACAAGGCCACAATGGAGGTCGAGGCGCAGGGTGCTGGTTTTTTGACCCATGTAACGGCGCAAGCCGGGACTGACGTCCCAGTGGGCAACGTCATCGCCATGATATCGGAAACCGCGGACGCCACGGGCCCGGCCCCGACAACCGCAACCATAACTGCAACCACAGTCACAACCGCCGATGCGGCGTTGCCTGAGGGCCACGTTGTTATCATGCCGGTCCTTGGCATGGCGCAAGACACTGGGTTGCTGGTTGGCTGGACCAAACAACCGGGCGATGAAGTGCGCGCGGATGACGTTCTTTTTGAGGTTGAAACCGACAAAAGTACGATGGAGGTGAGTGCCGGTTCTGACGGCTTTGTCGCCGCCCTGTTGGCTGTTGCCGGTGAGGAGATCCCGGTTGGCCAGACCATTGCAATCATCACACTCAGCAAGCCCAATGAAACCATAAGTCGCAGCGCAGGTGCCGCACCTGCGTCAACGCCGCCAACGGACCAAGTGGCCGTGGCGAACCATCCGCCTGTGGCGGCGGCACTGTCTTCCCCGCAGCCCGTCGCCACCGCAGTCTACGATGGTGGCCGCATCCTCGCGTCACCTAAGGCCCGGCGGTTGGCGCTGGAACAGGGATTAGACCTATCTAAATTAGTCGCGGCTGGACATACGCAACCGTTCCACGCCAAAGACCTTGATGTGCTTAAGGCGTTGCCGAAAGCTGCGCCCATGGGCGGCATCATGGCCGCGCGCCACCTGACGGCGGATACACAGAAAGACGGCTTTGCTGATTTCGCTGTCTGGGCTGCGGACACTGCTGACTTGCATGACCAAAGTGCGCTGTTGGCTGGGTTCGTTGCCGCAAGTCTGGGGCGGCTTGCGGTTGTTGCTGTTGAGCGCTTCGGCCAATGCCAAAACTATACCTCTGACGGATCGTTGGGCACGACCGGGCCGACAGACGCCAACCCAGAGTTTCGCCTGCGTGATGTGCGGTTCTCAGCCATCAGTGCGGTTCGTATGGGCGCCGAAGATCTGCCGGTCCTGACCTTAACGCGTGCAGGGGGGGGGCTGAGCATCACACTGGAATGCGCGGCCGATCAGATGTCGGCCCCTGCGGCCATCACTCTTCTTTCCAATTTTGCAGCCCGGCTGGAGCAACCGCTCCGCCATCTGCTTTGACCCGGAGACAACAGCCATGACAGCTATGCCATCCAAATTCGACCTGTGCCCCACGGACCTGTATATCAACGGGCAATGGCGCGAGGGGGCTGAGAAAGCCCGCTTTGACGTTATGAACCCGGCGACCGAAGAGATTATCACCTCGGTTGCCTCGGCCGAGATCGCCGATGCAGATGCGGCCATGGATGCCGCCGAGGCCGCAATGGCAGAATGGGCGGCCCGCACTCCGCGTGCGCGGTCCGAGGTTTTGCGCAAAGCCTGGGAGCTAATGACAGCCCGGCTTGAGGATTTCGCGCATTTGATCACGTTGGAAAATGGCAAGGCCCGCACAGACGCGATGGGTGAGGCCACTTATGCTGCTGAGTTCTTTCGCTGGTTCTCCGAAGAGGCCGTGCGCGCAGACGGGTTGCTAACCCATGCGCCAGCCTCAGGTGCGCGGATCATGGTGCAACATAAACCCGCAGGTCTGGCGGTGCTGGTGACGCCGTGGAATTACCCTGCCGCAATGGGAACCCGCAAAATCGCCCCCGCGCTGGCCGCAGGCTGTGCTGTGATCATAAAACCCGCCTCGGAAACACCGCTGACCATGCTGGCATTGATGCCGCTATTGGAAGAGGCGGGCGTGCCAAAAGGGTTGGTTAATGTGCTGCCATCCAAGCGGACCGGCGCGCTGGTCGATCATATGCTGCATGATCCGCGGGTGCGCGTGGTCTCATTCACCGGCTCAACTGGGGTTGGTCGCAAACTGCTCCATTCTGCTGCCGATCAGGTGTTGAAACCGGCGATGGAACTTGGCGGCAATGCGCCGCTGATCGTCTTTGAAGATGCTGATCTGGATCTCGCGGTCGAAGGCACGATGCTGGCCAAGATGCGCAATCTGGGTGAGGCGTGCACTGCCGCCAATCGTATCTATGTCCATGAGGCAGTCGCTGATGACTTCACCGCCCGTCTGACCCGCGCCATGTCGGCGCTTAGGCTTGGGGATGGCACTGATCCAAACGTCGATGTGGGCCCATTGGTCAATGCGGAAACCCGCGACAAGGTGGCAGCCTTTGTCGCCGATGCCGTCAAAAAAGGCGCCAAGGTGGAATGCGGTGGCCAGACCCCAAAGGGCAAAGGATTTTACTATCCACCCACGGTTCTGTCTAACGTGTCAGAGACCTCTGACTGCGTTCATGATGAGATTTTCGGCCCTGTGGCGGCGCTTCAAACCTTTAGCGACCAAGATGACGTGATCCGCCGCGCCAATGACACAGAGTACGGGCTGGTGGCCTATGTTTTCTCAGGTGACATGAAGCGCGCACTCCAGGTTTGTGAGCGTTTGGAATATGGTATGGTTGGCCTTAATCGCGGGCTGGTCAGCGACCCTGCTGCGCCTTTTGGCGGTGTCAAACAATCGGGTCTGGGCCGCGAGGGTGGTCATGAGGGCATGCTGGAATTCATGGAAACCCAATATATTTCAGCCAGCTGGTGAGGTCCCATATGTCAGATGTCATCGCCTCGCCCTCAGTCCGTTCGCTTGCCCTGCAAAAAGGGATTGACCTGAACAAGTTGGGACGCACGCTTGGCCGAACCACCATCGCGCGCGAAGATCTTGACGGCCAGTCACGCCCGGCACCAACCGACGGCAGCGCCTATTGGGACGTGGATCACAGCCTTTATGGTACTGTGACCCAAGAGCCTGTCAGCCGCTTTGCGCAGGTGTCTGCGGCCAATCTGGCAGCCGCCAACTCACTTATACCGCAGGTCACCCACCATGACCGCGCTGACGTCTCGATGATTGAGGCGTTGCGCCATGAGTTAAAACCCGAGGCGCAAGCGCGCGGCGTCAAGCTGACGGCGCTGGCCTTTCACGTCAAAGCATTGGCGTGCGCGCTGCGAGAGTTTCCGCGCGTCAACGCCTCGCTGACGCCGGACGGCAAAACATTGATCCTGAAGGGGTATGTTCACATCGGAGTTGCTGTTGACACCGTGCACGGGTTGATGGTGCCGGTGATCCGTGATGTTGACAGCAAGGGTCTGTGGCAGATTGCGGCCGAGATCACCGATCTGGCCACCCGTGCGCAGGCCCGCAAAGTCAGCATGGATGAAATGGGCGGCGCGTCTATGACGATCACCAATTTGGGCGGTATCGGTGGCACGGCGTTTACCCCAATCGTCAACCCACCCGAAATCGCAATTCTGGGGATTACCAAGACTGAGATACGTCCGGTCTGGGACGGCGAAGCATTCCAGCCCGTGCCCATGGTGCCACTTGATCTAAGTTATGACCACCGGGTTGTTAACGGTGCCGATGCGGCGCGGTTCATGAAATACCTCACCGACATTCTGGCAGATCCGCGCCGGATGATGGTCTAACTGGCCCCACACATTCGGTTTATGGTCTGGCTTGAAGCGTTCGGGAGAACTTGGGCGGTGTTGCCGCCCTGCTATGATGCAACTGCGTTCGAGTTCAGGCTGCCTTGGGAAGATGCGTATCTCAGCTGTCTTCGGCTAGATTGGCTCTTGAGTCTACGATCGGCACTGCGTCTTGTTCGGTATCGCCAAGCATCGTAGCGACGCGTTCAAGGGTTGCTATGATCATCGTCTGTTCCCAGTCTTGTAGGGCGCTAAATTCTTGATGAAATTGGCTATGAGTCCCGTCTGGCGTGATCGTCAGAGTGTGAACTCCCTTGGGCGTCAGGGAAAGCCAGGATTGCCGCCGGTCCACATCGCCCTTGCGCCGCACAACCATCCCGAGGCTTTCCAGTTTCTGGATCAGAACCGTGGTTGTCGCCTGCGTGATCCCCATGCGTGCCGCGACGTAGCCTGCGGTCTGTTCACCGCTTTCCTCAAGCACATGCAGCAAGATAAGTTGTGATGGCGTAAGTCCGCTCGCATGCAGCAGTGTCTTGCTGTTGCGCTCAGTTGTACGCAGGATTTTCCGCATCGCGGTTAGCGCTTGTTTGGTGCGATGTTCCAAAGGCAGAATCCTGAATTAATCACTGATTTTCTGATAGCTTTTGATCATTCGTCAAGCAAGCTGCTACCTTAGTAGCATCACATTATCAGAACTTCTTTGTCTAGTTGAAAGGTAAGTAAATACAAAATATATAGTGCAATGTAATTGAATTATTTGGCATCGTTTCTGCTGATCTATAGTCAAATCAGCAAGAGGTTTTCGTAATAATTGCATATTATCCGCAATTCACCTAGTTTTACCTTAGGCAGACTTGTCTTGACATTTAGTACGTACTAACTAATATGTGTCGAAATAACAGCAAAGGAACTTAGAGGTAGATGCGGATGAGTAAGAGTGATCATTTCGACATTCGAAAGCAGGGCGACGCCCCGCATATCCGGGCGCCGAAGCCCAGTGATGGGCCAAACGTGTGGCGCCTGATCGATGCCGCCGGCGCGCTTGATGCCAATTCTTTGTACTGCAATCTGCTGCAATGCAGCCATTTTGCAGCGACCTGCGCCTTGGCTGAGTTGGACGGCGAGGTTATCGGCTGGATGTCCGGCCACATGCCGCCCGACCAACCCGACACATTGTTTGTTTGGCAGGTTTGCGTGACCGACGCCGCGCGCGGGCTTGGGTTGGGTCAGCGCTTGATCAACTCAGTGCTGGAGCGGCCAGTATGTGAACAGGTGCGCAATGTCGAATGCACCATCACCAAACAGAACGCCGCCTCATGGGCGCTGTTTCATAAGGTAGCGCGTACGTTAAATGCGGATCTGAAATCACAGCCGCATTTTCTGCGCGATACGCATCTGGGTGGACTGCATGAAAGCGAATTCCGCGTGACGATCGGGCCGTTTGAAGCAAACAGCCCGCGTTCGGCCAAAGCTGCCTAATCGGCGCTTTGCGTCCTATCACCAGAACCGATATTCGGAGAACCAGACAATGAACACCCTATCAACAAACAACGACGCCTCGGTATTCGACCGGGTTGAAAGCTGCATCCGATCCTATTCCCGCAGCTTCCCCAAGCTTTTCAACAAGGCCGTGGGTGCGACAATTTATGATGCGCACGGCGGGTCGTACACCGATTTTCTGGCCGGTTGTTCGTCGTTGAATTACGGTCATAACGACCCAGATTTAAAACAGGCTTTGATTGACTACATAGGGCAAGACGGGATTGCGCAGGGTCTGGATATGTTCACAGACGCCAAAGCGCAGTTTTTGTCCAGCTTTGAGACGCTAATCCTGAAGCCGCGCGACATGGATTACCGTGTGCAATTTACCGGGCCAACCGGGGCCAACGCGGTCGAGGCTGCGATGAAGCTGGCGCGTAAGGTTACGGGTCGAACCAATATCATCGCCTTTACCAACGGGTTTCATGGCGTCACTTTGGGGGCTTTAGCCGCCACTGGGAACGCTAAGCATCGAGGTGGCGGTGGCACACCATTGTCCGGAGTGACCCGTACTGCGTTCGACGGTTACTTTGGGGCTGAAATCAACACCGCTGATCTGTTGGAACAACAACTCCTTGATCCCTCCAGTGGTATCGACGCCCCTGCGGCCATCGTTGTAGAAACAGTGCAGGGTGAGGGTGGGCTGAACGCCGCGTCCCCCGCATGGTTGCGCCAGATCCAGGCAATCGCAAAGGCCCATGGCGCACTGTTTATCGTGGATGACATTCAGGCAGGGTGTGGTCGCACCGGTGGTTTCTTTTCGTTTGAAGGCATGGGCATTTCGCCCGACATCGTGACGCTGGCCAAATCGATCTCTGGCATGGGTCTGCCCATGGCGTTGACCCTGATGAAACCTGAGCACGATATCTGGGCGCCGGCGGAACATAACGGGACTTTCCGGGGCAACAGCCACGCCTTTGTCACTGCCCGCGCAGCCCTAGAGAAATTTTGGTCTACGGATATTTTTGCCAAGGAGGTCGCAGCGAATGCCGATCTGCTGGCAGAACGGCTGGGTCGGATCGTAGCTGCGCATGGTCTTAGCCTGCGCGGCCGTGGCATGATGCTGGGTGTCGATGCGGGCAGTGGTGATGCTGCCGCTGCCGTCTGCGCCACCTGTTTCGAACAGGGTCTGATCATTGAGACGTCCGGCAGCCATGACGAGGTCGTCAAGGTACTGGCCCCCCTGACCATTAAACCTGCGCAGTTTAGCGCTGGGCTTGACACGCTCGAGGCCGCGTTCGATGCGATCCTTGGCCGTCAGCGCATTGCAGCAGAATAAGGATAATACCATGATTATTAGAAATTTGAACGATGCACGCAAATCTGAACGGTTGGTCGCTGACCAAGGCTGGGATAGCACCCGCCTGTTGTTGGCAGACGATGGAATGGGCTTTAGTTTTCACATCACCCGGATCTATGCCGGCACCTCGCATGTATTTGAATACAAAAACCATTTCGAAAGCGTCTATTGCGTTTCGGGCGAGGGTAGCATCGAGGATCTAGCAACCCGCGAGGCTCATCCGATCAAGGCCGGCGTGATCTATGCGTTAGACAAGCATGACCGGCACCGCCTGTTAGCCACAACCGAACTGGTTATGGCGTGCTGCTTTAACCCGCCCGTCACCGGGCAGGAGGTTCATAGGGCGGACGGGTCATATGCGCTGGTCACAGAAGACGCCTGAAACGGCGTCCCACCCATTGACCCGAAGGATACCAAAGCGATGAAAATGCTTGCAAAACAAAGCCATCAAATCGATGATTATCCGACGCGGCTGATCGAAGAAGAATGTTCAGCCCGCAAAGATCCAGTCGTTTGGACCAAGTGGAGCCCCGAAGCCCCCCTGACCCAGATGCAGGCGCAATCCTATGCTGACGATGGCTATCTGGTCCTGAAAAACCTGTTCAGCAAGGCTGAGGTTACCGCCTTGCAGGCCGTGTCTGCAGCCCTGCGATCGGGACGGACCAAGGTTGATGAGCAAGACAAGATCACCGAACCCAGTTCGAACGCGATCCGCACGGTATTCCGGCTTGGTAGCCACAATGCGCTGTTTGACCGGCTTGCGCGTGACAGCCGCATCGCAGGGATCGTGCAGCATTTGCTGGGCGATGATCTGTACCTGCACCAGTCGCGGCTAAATTACAAACCGGGTTACACTGGTAAGGAATTCTATTGGCACTCAGATTTTGAGACATGGCACGCCGAAGATGGCATGCCCCGGATGCGCGCCATCTCGGCATCGATTTTGTTATCAGACAATGACGCGTTGAATGGGCCACTGATGCTGATCCCGGGATCGCATAAGACCTTTGTGGCCTGCGCCGGTGGGACGCCCGAAAAGAACCACGAAAGCTCATTGAAAAAACAGGAAATCGGGGTTCCGTCCCACGATAGCCTGACCGAAATGGCTGATACACACGGTATTGACTATGCGGCAGGTGCGGCGGGCACGGTCATCTTGTTTGACAGCAATACGCTGCACGGGTCGAACGGCAATATCACGCCTTTTGCGCGGTCCAACGCATTCTTTGTCTATAATGCGTGGTCGAACCGCCTGCAGGCGCCGTTTGCCGCCAAGGCACCGCGCCCCGAATTCCTAAGCGAACGGGCCCCGACCGCGCCGATCAAAATTGAGATCGGCTCGCTTTTGTGACCACCCAACTGTACCTTGACCAAGGCGCCCCCGGTAAAACCCGCGCGGCGCGCGGAGTTAACATGACTACGATCCAAGAGATCCCTAACCATACCGTTGAAAAAATTGGCGGCAGTTCGATGTCACGCACGGCAGAACTGCTCGAAACCGTCCTGATTGGTGACCGAAGCGGTGACGCGCTTTACAACCGGATCATCGTTGTCTCGGCTTATGCCGGGATCACGGATGCCCTGTTGGAGCATAAAAAGACAGGAAAGCAGGGTGTTTACGCGCAGTTCGCGAATGCCAAAGGTGGCTGGGGTTGGAATGACGCATTGTCGGAAGTTGGCGATATGATGTTGGCGCTGAATGCTGACATCTTTGACGATGAAGGTGCGCGCCACTCTGCGGACACCTTTATTCGCGAACGGATCGAAGGGGTGCGCTCTTGTCTGGTTGATTTGGGACGGATCTGCTCGTTTGGCCATTTCCAGCTGGACCAACATCTGTTGACCGTGCGCGAAATGTTGGCCTCGCTTGGCGAAGCACAATCAGCATTTAATACGGTGATATTGTTGGCGCATCACGGGGTCAACGCACGGTTGGTCGATCTGACCGGCTGGCGGCAAGAAGGCACCGAAGACTTAAACGCCTGTATCAATGCGGCGTTTGCGACCGTTGATATCACCCGTGAATTGCCAATCGTAACCGGCTATGCCCAATGCCGTGAGGTGCTGATGGGCACGTATGACCGTGGCTACAGCGAGGTTACGCTGTCGCGTATTGCCGCTGTGACTGGCGCAGGTGAGGCGATTATTCACAAGGAATTCCATCTATCCTCTGCCGATCCGCGCATTGTCGGGGTCGAAAATGTTCGCATTGTGGGCCGTACCAATTGGGATGTGGCCGATCAGCTGTCCAATTTGGGGATGGAAGCGATCCACCCGCGCGCCGCCAAATCACTGCGTCAGGCGGGTATTCCGTTGCGGGTCAAGAACGCCTTTGACCCCTCACATGACGGCACGGTGGTCTGGACTGATACCAGTAACGAACAGCCTACTGCTGGCGTCGAAATGGTCACAGGGCTGCGCGGTGTCTTTGCCTTTGAATTTCACGATCAGGATATGGTTGGGGTCAAGGGTTTTGACGCGCAGGTCTTGGAAACATTGACCCGCCACAACGTCTGGATTGTCTCCAAGATCTCCAATGCCAATACGATCACTCATTTTGTCAAAGGCTCGATGAAGAAAATCCGGAAGGCCGAAGCGGATCTATGTGGTGCGTTTCCGAATGCCGAAGTCTCCTTGCGCAAGGTGGCACTGATCTCGGCGATTGGACGCAATTTGGGTGATCCCTCGCTTTTGCCGCGGATTGTGCGGGTACTCGATGAGGCGGGCATTTTACCACTGGGGATCCATGATCCGATGCGCAAAGTCGATATTCAGGTTGTGATCGAAGATGCTGACCATGATGGTGCTGTTATCGCGATGCACCGCGCGTTGATTGAAGACAATGGCAAAACCAGTGAGCTAGCGCTGCATCGCGCGGCATAAATAATCACTGCGGCTAAACCGGCCAATCTAGGCAAGGCCTGGGCTGGTTGGACGCAAAGCTGTCTCTCGATCAGTTTCGGTCCCGAAATGATGTGTCGCGAGTTGAGCGTCATATCGAGCCGAACCTAGAATGAGATTTGTTTTCTTGCAGATATATTGGTGCTCGCAGATCCACGCGTTCCATCGAAAACTGTGGTGCGTTCGTCAGCTGCTCTCACCAATTATTGACCTGAACCGTTTTTTATCGTTCGACGTGTCGGAAGAACGCCCCTTGGGCTCGTTCCCGATTTCCCGATGCGACGGCATCTACCATTTCGCGATGTTCATGGTTTGAGACGGATAAGCCACCCGCGTTCACAAAGCTGTGCGCACGACACAGGTGTCGCTTATTGACCAGCGTTTTATACGCTTCGGCCAAGGTCTTATTGCCTGCGCCGATGATCAGGAAGTCGTGGAATGCCAGATTGAGACGGTAGTATTCCTCAAAATCGTTCTGTGCTGCAGCGACATCCATGCCGTCCAGAAACTCATGCATCGTCGCCAACATCTCATCATTGACAAGATTGATCAAAAGCAAACCCGCCAACCCAAAGATGGCGGCACGCACGTCAAAGATTTCCAGGGCTTCCTCTGGAGACACCAACTTGACGAACACACCACGGTTGGAGATGATTTCCACAAGGCTCTTGGATTGCAGGCTGCGCGTGGGTAATCCTCCCCAAAACTAAGGGGATGCGGAAGTAGAATTTTCCTCGGCAAGATACCTGAGGAGATTGAGATGAAGATGACGAGATACAGCGAACCCCAAATCCTTGCGATCCTGCGCCAAGCTGAGGGTAGCGTGCCGGTGGCCGAGCTTTGTCGTGAGCATGGGATGAGGAATGCCAGCTTCTATAAATGGCGGGCACAATATGGCGGCATGCCCTCTCGGGCTTTTGCTTTGCAAAGCCCTGCCGGGTAACAGATGCGTCCATGATTGCCCAGACCAAGGCACTCGAAGACGAGAACCGGCGTCTCAAGAGTTGGAGCGGTTAGAAAAGGCC
>JBLHOS010000047.1:0-24226 GCA_047623825.1 Paracoccaceae bacterium
ATAGGCCTGATGAAGGCCGTCGATAAATTTGAATATCGCCGCGGTTACAAATTCTCGACATATGCAACTTGGTGGATCCGTCAGGCGATCACCCGGTCCATCGCGGACCAGGCTCGTACAATCCGTATTCCGGTGCATATGATAGAGACCATCAACAAGCTGGTGCGAACTGGTCGCCAGATGCTGCACGAAATCGGTCGTGAACCGACGCCAGAAGAATTGGCCGAAAAACTGCAGATGCCGCTGGAGAAGGTTCGCAAGGTGATGAAGATCGCCAAAGAGCCGATTTCGCTGGAAACGCCAATTGGCGATGAGGAAGACAGCCAGCTTGGTGATTTCATCGAGGACAAGAACGCCGTTCTGCCACTTGAGAGCGCCATTCAGGAAAACCTCAAAGAAACTACGACGCGAGTTCTGGCAAGCCTGACACCGCGTGAGGAGCGGGTTCTGCGGATGCGCTTTGGCATCGGTATGAACACCGACCACACGTTGGAAGAAGTTGGCCAGCAATTCAGCGTAACACGTGAGCGGATCCGGCAGATCGAAGCCAAGGCGCTTCGTAAGCTGAAACATCCTAGCCGGTCGCGTAAGTTGAGGTCGTTCCTCGATCAGTAAGGGCGCGTGCGTTTATGCTGATCTTTCTCAAGCGTAAGTTTCTATTCGTTCCCATTCCAAAGACCGCAGGCACATTGCTCCGCACGGTCCTGGATCCCTTTTGTCTGCCGCGCAACCGCACCTTGGTGCGGCGGGCGCTGTGGTGGTTGCCGCAGCGGGTTCCCAACGACCTGATCGCAAGTCTTGCCACATGACGATGCCGTTCCATCCCTTTGCTGTTGAGCAGTTTTTGTCTGAAACCGAACACGGTGTGCGCTTTAACTTCTCAGAAAGTGGCGTGCATCCCATGTCTTATAGAGATCTGTTTGCCATGGCGCAGATCGATACAGACGCGCTGTTTGGCACCTTGGTGGATTATCCGCAGGTCAACGGGTTCGCCAGTTTGCGCGCGCGGATCGCAGCGCTTTATGCGGATGCCGATCCTGAACAGGTGATGGTCACCGTTGGCGCAACTGAGGCCAACACGCTGATCGCAAATACGCTGTTACAGCCGGGTCAAAACATGGTTCGGCTGTCACCAACTTATGAGCAATTATCCGGCAACGCCCTGAACCGTGGGATTGAGGTTCGGACCGTACCCCTGATGCCAGAGGCGGACTGGGCCGTCGATCAAGATGCGTTGCAATTGGCGGTCAATGACAAGACTGCGCTGATCCACGTTGTGAACCCTAATAACCCGACCGGCTGTGTGCTCAGCCAACAGGACCGTGCGGCGCTTGTGGCGCAGGCTGAACGGGTCGGCGCATGGATCGTGGCCGATGAGGTCTATATCGGAACTGAGCGGAATACCGATGTGCCGACCGAGAGTTTTTGGGGTAGTACTGAGCGTGTGATCATCGTCAATTCCATGAGCAAAGCCTACGGCCTGCCGGGTCTGCGTTTGGGGTGGCTGATCGCACCATCCAACATGATGGAGGCACTGTGGCGGCGGCATGAATATGCCTCGATCTCTGCCAGTATGATGTCGATGAAACTGGCTGAGGCGGCGTTGGCGCCTGCGACAAGACCGAAATTAGTGGCGCGCGCGCGTGGATTGATCCGTCGTGGGTTTGACACGCTCACAGATGAGTTGGGGGTGCATCCGGGTGTCTTTACGGTTGTCCCGCCTGCCGCGTCCGCCATGTCGTTTGTAAAATTCAACCTGCCGATCGGAGCAGATGCGTTGTCGCAGCAGTTGCGCGAAGACAAAGACGTGCTGGTCATTCCAGGCACAAAATTTGGCTGGGAGGGGTATTTTCGCTTGAGCTCAGCGCTGCCAGAGCCACACCTGCGTGAGGGGCTGGACCGCCTGAACGATTTGGTCGGGCAGATCTTGCGGGCCTAACCAGCGAACGGTCAACCACGCGCGACGGTGCGGTCGCTGATCGGCTTTGCCAAGATTACAGCCGGTATGCAGGGGCCACAAATGGCGGCCCCCGATTTTGAATGATCTCAGGTCAGTCAGCGCGAAATATGCACTGATGGAACCGGCTTAGGAAATGACTTCACCTATCAGCATTTGTGGCGTGGAATTCGTAAAGTTTGGGGATGTCACTGATGACTGGCCCTGCAGCATCCAGTGCCGCCCCAAGTGCTGCATGATCAGAAAAAATCATCGTCGCGACAGCATACATTCCGGGCGGTACATCTGGGCCGCCGGCAATATCTTTTGCGATCAGAACGTCGCCGATATGTGCGCCCATATGCTTATCAACCAAGGGCATATGTGTTGCTGAATAGTAATCATAATCAAAGTTTGTATCGGCCGTGATTGGCTACATGACCTGCAAAGACATTAGCATTCATCTATTCCTTAAAAGTCGTAAAAGTTAACGAAACCGGAAGATGGTAAAGTCTGCTACAGATCAAGCATTTGGCCAGATCGTTAAATGGATAGGGGCCAGACAAATGCCGGCCCCTATCCATTGCGTTAGCGGCTTGGGTCTATTGCGTCCAGCTGACGCCGGTCAGGTCATTGGCTTGCGTAGGAGAGTTTTCCCACAGTCCGACGATGTTGGCATTGGCAACGCCAGTTTTGGCCAACTGGAAGAGATA
The DNA here is from genome assembly GCA_047623825.1 of Paracoccaceae bacterium. Lineage (GTDB taxonomy): Bacteria > Pseudomonadota > Alphaproteobacteria > Rhodobacterales > Rhodobacteraceae > JBLHOS01. Next base: position 2,650 of record JBLHOS010000047.1, read on the forward strand.
GCCATTGACGTAATCGTCGGCGATCACCCGTTGTGCGGCCTGTAGCATGGAGGAACGTTCTGCGGGGTCGGTCAGCAAATTCAGGTCTTCCATCATCTGCTGGAAGTCGGGATTATCATATTGGAAGTAATAATCAGGTCGGGCATAGATCGTGATATCCATAGGCTCGGTGTGGCTGACGATGGTAAGGTCGAAGTCCTTGCCGCGGAACACCTGCTCTAGCCACTGAGCCCATTCCAGATTGCTGATCTCGGTTTGGATGCCGACATCACGCAGCTGGCTTGCAATGATCTCACCACCCCTGCGCGCATATGTCGGTGGTGGCAGCATCAGGCGCAGCGTCAGATCCTCAACTCCGGCTTCGGCCAACAGCTGACGCGCAAGGTCGGGATCAAACGCGGACTGGCCGGTCAGATCAACGTAGTCGGGGTTGTGGGGTGCAAAATGCGTGCCAATCGGGGTGCCAAAGCCAAACATCGCACCGTCAATAATATCTTGGCGGTTGATCGCATGGGCAATCGCCTGGCGGACCCGGATATCGGACAGGTTCTCAGCTTGATTGTTGATCGACAGGATCGTTTCGCCCTCGGTTGAGCCGACAATCACAGTAAAGCGTGGATCGGCATCAAATTGGGACAACGTTTCTGGCGCGGGGAAGTTTGGAAAGGCATCCAGATCACCTGCCATCATTGCAGCAAAAGCGGCGTTCGGGTCAGAGATAAACTTGAAGGTCGCAGCCTCAAGCGCTGGCATCTCACCCCAATAATCAGGGTTGCGTGTCAGCTCTACCCGGTCGCCCTGCACCCAGTCAGAAAACAGAAACGGGCCAGTGCCAACAGGGTTGGTTGCCAAATTATCGGCACTTTCAGGTGCAACTATGACCGCATCACCCCAAGCCAAGTTGAACAAGAAGCCGCCATTTGGGGCCGAAAGTGTGACCACAAGGGTGGTATCGTCGACGGCCTCGGCGCTGGCGATCCCGGTAAAGAGGGCCTTTTGCGCATTGGTGCTGTCTTCGGCGCGGGCGCGATCAAGGCTGAAGACGGCATCGGCTGCGGTAAAGCTGGTGCCGTCGTGGAACGTGACACCACTGTGCAGATCAAAGGTGTAGATAAGCCCGTCGTCCGAGATGTCCCAGCTGGCCGCGAGGCCTGGAATGACGGCCCCGTCAGAGGCGAACCGCGTCAGCCCCTCAAAGACATTAGCATAGACCACTTCGTCAATTGCGGCGGCGGCCCCACCGGTCGGATCGAGATTGGGTGGCTCCAACTGCATGCCGATGGTGATGTTGGTTTGCTGCGCCAAAGCGCCCGTCGCGCTGATTGCGAGAATGGCAGCGGTCATCTTGAGGCGGTGAAACATGGGTCGTCTCCATTTATTTGATCAGCGATGTTAGGGTCCAAAACCGTTCTGTGGCAAGAGGGAGCCGGGTCACCGCTCTGGAAGCAACAGTTGCTCCAACGTCAGCCCCATGACCTTCGCACTGTCGATCATATCCTGAATGCCGATCCATTCGTCCGGTTGGTGCGCTAAATCCAGAATGCCAGGGCCATAAGCAATACAGTTCTTCAGCTTGCCGATCCGGTCAATATGTTTCTGATCGTAGGTGCCGGGTGACACCACAAACTGCGCCTCGGTTTTCAGGACAGTCTCAATCGCCTGCTGGACCGTGCGCACAATCGGGGCGTCGCGGTCCGTCATATTGGGATGCACTTCAAACAGATCGCGAATTTCGTATTCAAAATTGGGCCGCTCAGCTTTGATCTTCTCCAACATATTGGCGACCTCGGCTTTTACGTCCGCCAGATCCTCTTCGATCAAGAACCGCCGGTCGAGGATGATGCGGCAACGATCAGCGACGCAGGGAGTGGGTAGACCGGTGTAATCGGCATCTTGCTCAGCCTCACCGCCATGGATCGAGTTGATGTTCAGTGTTGATTGCCGCGCACCTTCGGGCACCACGGGCATGGCGGTGTGTTTGGTCGCTAGCAGTGGGTAGAGATAAGTCTCAATCTCTTCCAGTACTGCGCCCATGTGGCGGATCGCACTGTCGCCCAGAAACGGCATGGAGCCGTGCGCGATGCGGCCCTTGGTTTCAACCTCGGCCCACCAGACGCCACGATGACCCAAACAAATCCGATCCTTGTTCAGCGGCTCTGGGATGATGACGTGCTGGACCCTGGTGGGGCTGAAATAGCCTTTTTCAGCCAGATAGGCGACGCCGCCATACCCACCAGACTCTTCATCCGCCGTCGCACTGATCTCAATCGCGCCGCAATAGTCTGGGTGTGCCGCAATGAATGCCTCAGCGGCGATGATCGAGGTTGCAAGCCCACCCTTCATATCACAGGAGCCACGGCCATAAATGCGACCGTTCTTAATCACTCCCCCAAAGGGATCAACGGTCCAGCCATGGCCGACCTCCACCACGTCATGATGCGAATTGAAATGCACACATTCGCCCGGACGTGGCCCTTCGTGGCGCGCAACTAGGTTCCATCGCGGGTGGCGTGTGCTGTCGGCGGGCGCGCCTTCGGCCCGGATCAATTCAACGGCAAAGCCACTTTTGGCCAACCGTTCCGCTAAAAAATTACAGATCTCGCGATAATTCAAACCCGGCGGGTTGAGCGTCGGAATTCGGATCAATTCTTGCGTCAAAGAGATTAGATCATCTTGACGGGCATTGATTTCAGAAATGAGGTGTTCAGACATCAAATCATCATGCAATCAGGTGATTGAGATCGCAAGCCCTGCCAAACGGCTTTGCGCACCCTAAATAAGAGACTATGACAAAATAATTAATGTGAGGTGTGACTATGTTGAATTTGGGCCGTGCGTCGTTAATCATGTTGGCCGTTCTGACCGTCGTCTATGTTTGCCTGCTGTTTTACTGGCGGGCAGGCGCAAAAGATCGCGCGCTAGAAGACTGGGTCATGCAAGGTCGTCCGGGTGATAGCGATGAGTGGGTTAAGCGCGAAGTTGCGCCGCGTGAGGCCAAAGTGCGCCGCTGGTTGATCCTGTGCGTCTACGTTGTGCCGCTTGTTGGGGTCTCAGCGTTCGTCTATCTTATTAACTCCTAAGGAATAGACGATATTATGAGATGGGCTCGCCTAACAATTATTCTGCTGATCGCCCTCTTCATTGGTGCGTTCTTTCAATACACCCTACCGGGGCGCGAAGTTGTGCGCGTCACCGGGATTGAGATTATTCGGCAGGATTTTTCTGGCTGGAACCGGATCTTCTATGCGCAAGGCGACAGCGGCAATGTCGAAAACATAAACCGCGATCTGCGCCTGATCAACACTGTCCATCCCGATGGAAGTGTTCTGGTGTTTCGTAATGAGGATACCGGGTTTGGTTGGCCGCCGTACTTCAAGCTCGACAGCAGCGATTTGCATGCTGAGGCCAGCAGTCTGCAATCGACCAGTGCAGCGCCGCAATGGGTTGCTGTTACGCATTACGGCTGGCGGTCGCGGTTGCTGACCACATATCCGAATGCCGTCTCGATCCGCGCAGTATCGGGACCAGACGTCAGCTTTTTCCCATGGTTCAATCTGATCATTCTGGCGCTGATTGCCGCTGCACTCTTTGGGCTTTGGCGGTTGTGGGAACGGTTTCAGGATAAGGTCGTTGATCCAGCCGTTGACGGGACCGTTGTTCGATTTGCCAAACTAAAGGATTGGGTGCGCGGCCGCAGATAGGCCGCGACCCCACTATTCCCCGTAAGGCACCCAGATTGTCTTGACCGCAGTTGCCGCCTGCAAAAAACGTTTGCCTTGGCCATCCGAGCTTGTCCAATCGACATTGCGACCGTTGTTAACCCAAGTTCGCTTGAGATTAGAGGCTGAGGCCCCCTCAATCAACGCTGATAGATCTGTGGCTGAGAATGACCAGATCGCATCGACATCCATGTGCCCGGCCAATGGTTTGGCCAACTCAGCATGTGATCCAGTTAGGATATTCACTACGCCGCCTGGTACGTCAGAGGTGTCGAGTACCTGATAAAGGTCGGTCGCAGACAGCGGTGCGGCCCCTGACGCCACCAAGACCACGCGGTTGCCCATCGCGATGGCGGGCGCCATCAGGGACACAAATCCAAGCAATGGGGCCTCATCGGGGCACAGTGCCCCAATGACACCGACTGGTTCGTTCATCGCCAACGCGATGCCGCGGATTGGCACAGATTTGGCCGCGCCATCAAATTTGTCGGCGTAGGCCGCATAGGTGAACAGGCGTGAGATACTGACCTCAACCTCGGCCATGCACTGTTTGGCGGGACGCGTGGTTCCGTCTTGCAGGCGTTGCGCAAACTCATCTGCGCGCGCCGACAGATTTTCGGCAATGTAGTAAAGGATCTGTGCACGCAGGTGTCCGGTTGTCTTGGACCAGCTGGACGCACCGCGCGCAGCCTCGACCGCATTGCGCACGTCCTTACGATTGCCAAGGCCGACATGGCCCAGAAGTTTGCCCTTGGATGACCAGATCGCCTGCGAATATCCACTATCGGCGCGCACCTGTTTGCCGCCGACATACATCTTTGCGGTGCGGTCCAGCCCACCTGACATCACCTCATTGGGGGCCTGCGTGGGGGCGACTGGTTTAACCGGTTTGTCGGCAAAATCGGGCTTTAGGTAGGACAATAACCCCTCCCACCCGCCTTCGCGGCCAAAGCCACTTTCACGGACGCCGCCGAACCCGGCAGCCGCATCAAAAAGGTTGGTCGCATTGATCCAGACAACACCGGCGGCCAGTTTAGGGGCGACGTCCAGTGCCAGGTTCAGATTTTCGGTCCAGACGGTCGCGGCCAAGCCATAACGGGTGTTGTTGGCAACCTGCACAGCCTCAGCCGGGGTGCGGAAGGTGGTTGAGACGAGGACAGGGCCAAAAATCTCCTCCTGCATCAGCTTCGCGGCGGGTGTCAGGCCGGTGATCAGGGTTGGGGGATAAAAGCATCCTACTTCAGGCACCGGGATGTCGGCCACAAACGTCTGACCCTCAGTATTCTCGTTGACCATCTGTGAGATGGCTTGGTGCTGGACCGGATCTACCACCGCACCAATGTCGATGCATTTGTCCAACGGATCACCGATTCGTAGCTTGTTCATCCGTGCCTTAAGTCGGCTATAGAAATCGTCTGCGATATTTTCTTGGATCAGCAGACGGGAGCCTGCGCAGCAAACCTGCCCCTGATTGAACCAGATCGCATCAACCAAGCCTTCAATAGCGCTGTCGATATCGGCGTCATCAAAGACGATGTAGGGGGATTTTCCGCCCAACTCCAACGTCAGTGCCTTGCCAGAGCCTGCGGTGGCTTGTCTTATACGGCGCCCCACTTCGGTAGATCCAGTAAAGGCGACCTTGTTGATATCCGGATGGGTCGTAATCGCCTCACCGGTCCGGCCGTCACCGGTAACGATGTTCACGACGCCTTTGGGTAATCCCGCCTCGCGGCAGATATCGGCAAATAGCAGGGCGGTCAGCGATGTGTATTCCGCAGGCTTTAGCACAACCGTATTGCCAGCCGCCAAAGCCGGCGCGATTTTCCACGAAAGCATTAGCAGCGGAAAGTTCCATGGGATCACTTGGCCGCAGACACCTAAAGGTGAATGCCCGGGAAGCTCTTCTGTAAGAAGTTGCGCCAAGCCGGCGTGATAATAGAAATGACGCTGCGCCAGTGGGATGTCGATATCGCGGCTTTCGCGGATCGGCTTACCATTATCCAGCGTTTCTAAAACCGCAAAAAGCCGGCTGTGTTTTTGCAGCAATCGGGCTAGCGCATAAAGATGTCTGGCGCGCTGATGGCCGCTAAGCTTTGACCAGCCGCCAAAGGCCTTGCGCGCGGCAGAAACGGCGGCGTCGACATCCGATTGCGTCCCTTGCGTCACAGACGCCAGCGGCTCACCGGTTGCAGGATTGCGAGTTTCAAACCCATCGCTGGGTGCCGTAAACTTGCCGTTGATGAAATGACCGAACGCGCCGTCATGTTTGGTAATCCATGCACGCGCCTCGGTGTCGCCTTCAGGCGCTGGGCCGTAATCCATGGTCTCAAAGATCTCTGCAACAGTCATGACTTATCCGATCGCGTGGCGGTAGCTGGCGGAGTAATCGCCGGTTAAGTGATGTTCTAGCTGGCGTTCGATGTCGCCCAGCAAAGATGATGCCCCAAAGCGGAAGAGATCGGGCTGAAGCCATCGATCGCCCAACTCCTCCTTGATCAAGGCAAGGTAGACCAGAGCGTCCTTGGCCTTGGAAATCCCACCTGCAGGTTTGTAGCCTACCCGAATGCCAGTGGCGGCCTGATAGGCGCGAATGGCACGGATCATCACCAGACTAACGGGTAGGGTCGCATTGACGCTTTCCTTGCCGGTTGAGGTCTTGATGAAATCAGCACCCGCCATCATGCAGATCAGCGATGCGCGGGCGACATTGCGCAGCGTGCCCAGCTCTCCGGTTGCCAAGATCGCCTTTACATGGGCGTCGCCGCAGGCCTCACGGAAGGTCTTCATCTCATCGTAGAGCTCATGCCAATTGCCCGACAGAACGTGGCGGCGAGAGATGACGATATCAATTTCCGCGGCCCCCGCCTTTACGCTTTCACCGATCTCAGCGACGCGCAGATGAAACGGCGACAGGCCAGCGGGAAACCCGGTTGAAACTGCGGCAACCGAAATACCGGATCCGTCCAGAGCCGCAACCGCGGGAGCGACCATATCGTGGTAGACGCAAACGGCGCCAACGGTCAGGTTTGGCAGGCCCAATTGGTCCAACAGCTCGGCGCGAACCGGATTGCGCGCTTTGGCGCAAATCCGTTGAACGCGGCCGACAGTGTCGTCGCCTGAAAGGGTGGTCAGATCGATCAAACTGACGGCTTTGGCCAGCCACGCGGCCTGATACGCCTTTTTGACCGTGCGACGACCGGGCAAGGTCGCCGCGCGCCGCTCAATCGCGGAGGTGTTGGCCTGAACGCGTGCGACCCAATCCAGATCCAGCGGCATACCGGGATTGCGCGGGCTAAGCACCTGCGGCAGCTGATTGTGCATTGCTGATGCAACCTTGGTTTCACTTGATGCCGTAGCCAACAGATCATCCTCCATCATATACGATTAAAAGTTGCATGGGCGCGGCATGGACGCAAGCGGATGCGCTCTGCACCTATCGGATGCAACACACCACTGGCGCAATCGCTCATCAAAGGATACATCCAAATCAAAGCAACGGAAGGCTTCCATGCCCTATTCTAAGTTCGACCGATCCATAAAAATTGCACCTTCAATCCTGTCAGCGGATTTTGCGAATTTTGGTGCTGAATGCGCCGCGATCGAGGCGCAAGGCGCCGATTGGGTCCATGTAGACGTGATGGATGGCCATTTCGTCCCCAACATTACCTTTGGTCCTGCGACCTGTGCAGCGATCCGTCCACATGTGAAAACGGTCATGGACGTGCACCTGATGATCGCCCCGGTGGATCCCTATATAGAGGCGTTTGCGCAGGCAGGCGCTGATATAATCACTGCCCACGTTGAGGCAGGCCCGCATATTCACCGGACCGTTCAGGCGATCCGCGGCGCAGGTGCCAAAGCGGGCGTTGCGCTGAACCCCGGAACCCCGGCGGATGCGGTAGAGTATTTATTGGATATGGTCGATCTGATTTGTGTGATGACGGTGAACCCCGGTTTTGGTGGTCAAAAGTTCATCCATTCGCAGATCGAAAAGGTTCGCCAATTACGTGCGATGATCGGGGATCGACCGATACATATTGAAATCGATGGCGGTGTGACGCCGGACACCGCCCCGTTGGTGATTGCCGCTGGCGCCGATGTTCTGGTCGCAGGCTCTGCCGTGTTCAAGGGTGGATCCGTCTCCGATCCTGCGCCTTATGGCGCAAATATGCGTGCGATCCGGGCTGCGGTTTAGCCGCCGTGTATCGTTATCTCTGCCGCACTTAGGTTGCCGCAGGGAATATCGAGGCCGTGATCGTTGATGATCTGTTCTTGGACCGCGATATAGCCGCCGCATTGGATCAATCCCAATCAGGGCCATTTCTGGCTATTTTCGACTGAAGTCCGACTCCGGGTGACACAGGGTATTCCGGTAGATCCTTTTGCTGAACAGCGTTTGAGGTGCCGGCTCAAGGCATGCTAAGGTTAACAATCGCACCGGGCGATGGGTTCGGTTAGGGTGTAAAAAACCAAAGGAGTTTGACTGATGCTCACCAATGACCAACTCGCAAAGTGGGACCGAGATAGCTTTATGCATCCCTCAACACATCTGGCCCAGCATGCCCGTGGTGAGACGTCAGGGCGGATCATGAAAACCGGCTCTGGATGTGTCATCGAGGACCGTGATGGCAACAAGATGCTGGACGCGTTTGCCGGACTTTATTGTGTGAATGTGGGATATGGCCGCCCAGAGATTGCTGACGCCATCGCCGCCCAAGCAAAGGAGCTGGCATATTACCACGCCTATGTGGGTCACGGCACCGAAGTCTCGATCACACTGGCGCAAATGGTCATGGACCGTGCGCCTGCCCATATGAGCCGGGTTTATTTTGGTCTGGGTGGGTCTGATGCGAATGAAACCAACATTAAACTGGTCTGGTACTACAACAACATCCGTGGGCTACCCGAGAAGAAAAAGATCATCGCACGTTGGCGTGGATATCACGGTTCGGGGTTGGTCAGCGGCTCATTGACCGGCCTGCCAATGTTCCACAAAAAATTTGATCTTCCGTTGGCGGGGGTGCTGCACACAACCGCGCCGTATTATTATCGGCGCGAAGATCTGGGCCTATCGGAAGCCGGCTTTGCCGCGAAATGTGCGGGTGATCTGGAAGATCTGATTGCGCGCGAAGGGGCCGATACAATCGCTGCCTTTATCGCTGAGCCGCTGCTTGGAACTGGTGGTATTGTGCCTCCGCCTGCTGGCTATTGGGCTGCGATCATGCCGATACTGGAACGCCATGACATCTTGCTGATCGCCGATGAGGTCGTGACCGGTTTTGGGCGATTGGGTCATATGTTCGCCAGTCCGCATTACGGGATGAAGCCGGATATCATGACCATCGCCAAGGGGCTGACATCCGCCTATGCGCCGCTGTCAGGCTCAATAGTGTCGGACAAAATTTGGAAGGTATTGGAAGAAGGCACTGATGCATTTGGCCCATTGGCGCATGGCTGGACCTATTCGGCGCATCCGATCGGGGCGGCGGCGGGCGTTGCCAATTTGAAACTTGTCGATAGTTTGGGGCTGCTTGAGAATGCTGGAACCGTTGGGGCCTACTTGACCGCACAGATGTCGGCCGCATTGGGCGATCATCAGAACGTTGGTGAAGTGCGGGGTGAGGGCATGCTGACGGCCGTGGAGCTGGTGGCAGATCGCACGCAACGCCGCTTTTTCGATACGGCAGACAAAACCTCAGCCAAGGTTGTCGCCGCGATTGCCCGCCGTGGCGTGATCGCGCGCGCGATGCCTGATGGTGATATTTTGGGGTATGCGCCGCCGCTATGCCTGACCATCGCCGAGGCCGATCAGGTTGTCCAAGCGACGCTGGATGCTGTGACTGAGGTCTTGGGGAAATAAAGCAGAGTGGACCGACCTTGAGCGCAGCACCACGCGCGCTCAGGGTCGGTCTACTCAATCGGCAGATTTCAAAACTCGCCTAATCGACGCAACGCCATCACTAAGCACGCCATGGCCCGCGCCAGGATACGTTTGCGTTTCTACAATAGCGCCAAGTTCACCAAAGACCTCTCGGCTGTCCTCGGCTCGCTTTAACGGTATGTGGGGGTCCTGTTGGTGAACCGAAATCAAAACCGGCATGCCTTGCAGATTTGTGTAGCCGTCAAAGCGTTTAGGACGGTAGCCATAGAGTGCGGGATCAGGCGGTCCGGCAGCGTCACTGGTCCCGAGCAATCCCCCCGATAGGCCAAAGGCTGAATGAAGGTCACCGCGGCGCGCAGCATATTCCAATGCCAGGCAAGCCCCCTGACTGAACCCCGCAACTGAGATTTGGGTTCGTGCAAGCCCGCCTGCGGTCAGTGCCGCAATAGCAGCATCGATTGCGGCCAGACCTGATTGGACCCAAGGCTCAATCTGTGCGGATGGCGCCAAAAACGATGTCGGCCACCATGTTCCACCCGGTGCCTCTGGTGCGGCCAATGCCAAATTTGGCAAGTCAAGCGCCTGACCCAGCCCCAAAATGTCGGCGCCAGATGCGCCGCGCCCATGGACCAAGACCAGACCATGTGTGGCGCGATCCAGACGTGGTCCCGCCATCTTTATGGGAACAAGCGGAGTAGTTTCGGTCATGCGCTGACAGCGATTGGCGGCAAAACCTGCTCAATCTCGGTGCGCATATGTTCATGCTGTGCGGGCAACATTAGCTTTTCACCCAGATGCGCCAGATCCTCATCAGCGGTAAAACCAGGTGGATCGGTGGCTATCTCAAACAATACGCCGCCCGGTTCGCGAAAATAGATGGCGTTGAAATACTGCCGGTCGATAACCGGGGTCACGTTAAACCCGGCGGTCGCCAGTTTTTCACGCCAATCAAGTTGGACCGCATCAGATTCCGCGCGGAACGCAACGTGGTGGATACTGCCCGCCCCTTGCCGCCCAGTCGGGGCAGCATCCGCGCGCACCAAATCGATAACGCCACCGCGCGCATCGCCCGGTGCCTTGAGACGCAGACGCTCTGTCCCAATGCTGGTTTCATGACCGATCTCTTCATATCCAAAGACGTCTGTCAGCAGGCGTTGCGTTGGGGCAAGATCCTGTTCCCACAATGTGACGGAGTGAAAACCATCAAGACCGGTGTCCGACACGCGGTTTGTCTCAACCAATTCAACCGGTGCGCCGTCTGGGTCATGCAGGGTAATGACCCGCGCCCCAAACCGCTCAACCGGACCGTCGAAATCAATAGCGTCTTTGGTCAAACGTGCCATCCACGTATCAAACTGCCCCCCCGGGACCGAATAGGCATACGCCGACGCCATGCCCGATCCCGATCGACCAGGACCCGCATTCACAAACGGAAAAAACGTCATTATCGTGCCAGGACTGCCGTCCTGATCGCCATAGTAAAGGTGATAGGTGCCGGGATCATCAAAATTGACGGTCTTTTTGACAAGGCGCTGACCCAGCACCTTGGTAAAGAAATCGACGTTCGCCTGCGGCGGGCCAGAGATGGCGGTCACGTGGTGCAGTCCGGGAATAGATTTGGTCATCGGAACCTCCGAGAATTTGGTGCAATAACAATATCATTATATGCGCTTATAACTTGTAGGACTACATCGCCGCAGACAACTGCCTTCTGCGCGCGACTTCTGTGCTCTTATGAACATAAGCGTGCTGACGGACCTTTTGTGACAACCTGTCGACGCTTTTCCTGTGGATAGCTGGGGTTTGACAAGAAACCTTAACAATTCTGTAAGAAACCCGTCACGCTCGTGGCCTAAACGGCGGTTGATCGCGGCGAATTCTCGCCGCCGATGCAATATATTAACTGAACGTTCGGGAGCTTCCTATGTTCAAATCTGCACTGAGCTGCGCGGCGATTGCTGCTGTCACACTTTCCTCCACAGTTTCGTTTGCCCAAGACGCCGATTGGCGCACAGAAGTTCCGGTTTTCCGGATCGGTCTGCTTGGCGGTGAGAACGAAGCCGACCGTCTGCGTGAGCATGATTGCCAAAAGGCTTATCTGGAAGAGCGTCTTGGAGTTCCGGTTGAGCTGTATCCTGCGTCTGACTATGCGGGCGTTCTGCAGGGCCTCTTGGCGGGCCAATTGGAATTTGCTGGTTTGGGATCCGCGGGTTATGCGGGCATTGTTCTGCAGGATGAAACTGCGGTTGAGCCACTTTATACGGTGATGCAGTCTGACGGGTCGCTTGGTTATTATTCGGTCATGTACTCGATGGCAGATAGTGGCATTGAGAACTTGGCCGACATGGAAGGCCGCAGCCTGGCATTTGCCGACCCGAATTCGACCTCTGGCTATCTGGTTCCATCTTTTGAGCTGGCCAATGAAGAAGGTCTGGATCTGGAAACTTATTTCTCCCAGACCGGATTTGGTGGTGGGCATGAGCAAGCAGTTGTTGCCGTTTTGAACGGTCAGTATGACGCGGGCGTTACTTGGACATCCGGCGTTGGCGCAATCGAAGACGGCTTTTCACGTGGCAATCTTCGTTCGATGGTCGACAAAGACATGCTCGACATGAACGAGATCCAGATCATTTGGCAGTCCAGCCTGATCACGAACGGTCCACGGGTTATCCGCTCCGACCTTCCACAGGAACTGAAAGACCTGGTCATGGGTGCGATGATGCAGCTGCAGGTTGCAGATCGCGACTGCTATGACGCGATCAATGATGGTGAATCGATGGGCTACTGGCCGATCAGCCACGATTTCTATCTGCCAATCATCAACATGCGTCGTGAGATGACGAACGATCGCTAAACTGCCCGAATTTTAAGAGGTCGCGAGTTTTCGCGGCCTCTTTTCTGTTTTTGCGCACGGCGTCACGGAACTGAGACGTTTTGCCGGTCCCATCACGTCTGGGACCTTTCCAGGAGCTATATGATGCTAACATTGAATGCACTGACCAAGCGTTTCAAGGACACGGCGGCGGTTGACGCCGTCAGCCTGCAAATTCCAGATGGCCAGATGGTCGGGATTATTGGCCGGTCCGGTGCTGGAAAGTCTACTCTGCTGCGCCTGCTTAACCGACTAAGCGATCCAACCGAGGGCGAGATCCTATTCGGTGACACCGATGTGGCTAAGCTAAAGGGCGATGCCCTGCGCAAATGGCGCAGCGATTGCGCGATGATCTTTCAACAGTTTAATTTGGTTGGGCGGCTGGACGTTGTCACGAATGTCCTTACTGGACGTCTTTACGACCTACCAGCGTGGCGATCGCTGACCCAGATCTACACGCCACAAGAGCGTGCGTTTGCTGTGCAGGCATTGGACCGGCTGACCATGGCCCACACCGCGTTGCAACGCGCCGAAACCCTATCGGGTGGCCAGCAACAGCGCGTCGCGATTGCGCGCGCATTGGTGCAAGAGCCAAAGATCCTGCTTGCAGATGAGCCGATCGCCTCGCTTGATCCATTGAACGCCAAGATCGTCATGGATGCGCTGCGCCAGATCAACCAACAAGATGGCATTACGGTCGTGTGCAACCTGCATACGCTGGATACTGCCCGACAATACTGCGACCGCATCATCGGGATGCAGGCTGGCCGCATTGTGTTTGACGGCACACCTGATCAGCTGACCATTGGGGCGGCTCGTGACATCTACGGCGCTGAGGCTGATGAGGCTTTCAATGAGAATGCAACGTCCACCAAGCTAAGTGGTGCGTCCGCCACCGAAGCCCAGGTCGCTGCGATCAAGCAAGCCGCAGTGAACGTGTAAGGGGTAACTGGAATGGTCGATATATCTGTGAATTCTCCAGCGTCCTCCTCGCGTGAACGCAACGCTGTAACCCTATTTGAACAACACCGAAGCGATCTGATCCGGCAACGCCGTGCGATGACCATTTTTGGCATCGCCGCCTTCCTTGTTTGCCTTGGCCTTTCGATTTGGGTGTCGCGCTTTTACCCTAGTCGTCTGGCCGAAGGCGTGCCGCGGATCCTTGAGTATTTCGTCACCATCACACCTGATCTGAATTGGTCAGTTTTGTTTGAGGCAAAGAATGAGGCGGGGCGCGCTGTGCCCGGCTCATTCGCCTATTGGTACACAGATTTCTGGACGTATTTAGAGCTGATCTTTGAGACAATATTGATGGCTATTACCGGCACAATCATCGGCGGAACATTGGCATTTCTGTTGTCTTTCGCGGCTTCAGATAACCTTGCGCCCAACCAGACGATCTACTTCCTTGCGCGTCGGTTCATGGAAATCTGCCGAGGCATCCCAGAGATCCTGTTGGCGTTGGTCTTTGTCTTTATGATCGGAATTGGCCCGTTGGCTGGTATTCTGGCGGTTGCGATCCACACCACTGGCGCTTTGGGCAAGCTGTTTGCTGAGGTGAATGAGAACGCCAGCGATAAGCCGGTTGAGGGCATCGCGGCGGTTGGTGGAAACTGGTTTGAGCGTATGGCCTACGGCGTTGTCCCACAGGTCACTCCAAACTTTGTTTCCTATTTGCTGTTGCGGTTTGAGATCAATGTCCGAGCCTCGTCAATCATCGGGTTTGTCGGTGCGGGTGGGATCGGGCAGGAATTGAACCGCGTGATCAGCTTTTATTCAGATGACCGTGTTTTGGCTGTGTTGATCTTGGTCGTAGCCACCGTGACAGTGATCGATCTGATCTCTGAGCGGTTGCGCCTTGGATTTATCGGCAAGGAGAACTTCCAATGATGTCCACCCTATCTGCCGTGACAGCAACCGAAGTTGAATCACTTCGCGTCAGCCAGCCCGAAGTGTTTAATTCTCCGCGAAAAATGATCCGTAAATGGGGCCCCTGGGCGTTGGCACTTGGGTATCTAATCTGGTCGATGTGGTTTTTTGAGTTCGTCCGGCTTCTTGACGGGTCTGATCGTGTTTGGTCACTGCTGCGTGCATTTTTCATCTGGGAAGATATGGCTAACTGGCAATACGCCAATATCTATGTCGGCATTGCGCAAACCCTTGCGATGGCGTTTCTGGGCACGCTTTTGGGTTCACTAGGGGCGTTGGTCATTGGCTTTTTCGCAGCGCGCAATATCATAACATTCACACCGCTGCGGCAACTGGTGCGGCGTATCCTGGATGTGCTGCGCGGCGTCGATCAACTGATCTGGGGGTTGGTCTTTGTACGGGCCGTTGGATTGGGGCCTCTTGCCGGGGTTCTCGCGATTTTCATCTCGGATCTGGGCACACTGTCCAAGCTGTATTCCGAGGCGATTGAGAATATCGACCGCAAGCAGGTTGAGGGGATCAAGGCGACAGGTGCTGGGCCATTTGCGTTGGTTCGCTTTGGCTACATCCCACAGGTGCTGCCTGTTTTCATCTCACAGTCGCTATATTTTCTGGAAAGCAACACTCGCTCCGCGACGATCCTTGGGATCGTTGGAGCAGGTGGTGTCGGGATGATCATTATTGAGCGGTTCCGAGCCACACTTTATGATCAGGTCGCGTTCGTGATCCTGAATATCCTGATTCTGATCGCGATAATTGACTATCTGTCTAAAAAGATACGTCAGCGCGTTATTGGCCGTAATGAGATCCGCTAACTGACAACGCTAAAATGTTACGGCTGCCCGCTGGATCCCGGTGTTCGCACCGGTCTGGCGGGCAAATGTTGCGGGTTATCAGGCCCGGTGCGCTAATTCCTTGATTAATAAATCGAACACAACGCGGATGCGACGGCTTGTCGTCAATTCGCGGTGCGCGACCAGCCAAATTGGAAACATCAAGGGTGGCAAATCAGGCAGGACCCGCCTGACCGCTGCATCTGCATCACCGATATGGCCGTCCAAAACGCCGATCCCCAGCCCGGCCCTGACAAATTCCCACATCACCAGATAGTTCTCGACCAAGATCGGAAAGTTCTGTTCCGTCAAAGATAGCCCCATTGCGTTTAGCCCTTTGAGAAAGCTGCCAGAGCGATCGATGCTAATAAAATCTGCCCGCGAAAGATCTGCAGGGTCAGTTGGATGGCCGATCTTATCTAGATAGCCCGGGGTGGCATACAGCCGGGCCGGGACGTCACGGATTTTTTTGGCGATCAAGTCTGGGTCTGTTGGGCGAAAATTGCGAATTGCGATATCGGCCTCACGGCGGCGCAGGTCGCTGGCGGTATTTGACGCTACAACCTCAATCTCAATATCAGGGTGCAGCTGGCGCAGTTTGGTCAGGAGCGGTGGCAACAGATAAGCTGCGTAAACCTCACTGGCTGAAATGCTGATGGTTCCTGCGATTTGTTCAGATTGGCCCGTTGCAGACAGCGAAACACGCGTTGCAGCGTCACCCATTGCGCGAACATGGTCCAACAACTCCAATCCGGTGGCGGTCAGGGTCAATCCGCGCGCTGTCCGTTCGAACAGCAAAACGCCTAGTTCTTCCTCTAGTGCCGTTACCTGCCGGCCCAATGTTGGCTGAGCCATCCCAAGGGCACGCGCGGCGGCCGACAACGAGCCTTCGTCAGCCGTTACTAAAAACGCCCGTGCACGGTTCCAGTCAAATTTGATAGAGCGCCATTCCATGCAGAAATGCATATCAGATGTAGAAATTCAGTCAATTATCTTTGGGCTAATGTGGCTGTAGATAGCCTTCAGATCAGTAAATAGAACGGGATGAAGACCATGAAGGCTGCATATTACACGCAATACGGAGCGGCGGATGTTGTTAAGATCAAGGACATTCCCCGCCCGGAACTGAACGGAGATGAGATCTTGGTGAAGGTCTATGCCACTTCGGTCAACACGGCTGACTGGCGGATCCGTGCCTCGGCGTTTCCGCTTTATGCATGGCTGCCGGGGCGGCTGATGTTTGGGCTATTCGCGCCTAAATCCAAGGTTTTGGGCGCTGATTTCGCAGGCCGCGTCGTTGCAAAGGGATCTGCGGTCACCCGGTTCAAAGGCGGCGATGCGGTGTTTGGGTTTGCCGGACGCGGTGCCCATGCCGAGTATCTGAAAATCTCGCAAGCGGCAGCTATTGAGCCGATGCCGAGCAATCTCAGCTATCTGGAGGCCGCCGCTGTCCCCTTTGGCGCCCTTTCGTCATTGGTGTTCCTGCGTGATTTTGCGAAGGTTGAGCCGGGCAAAAGCGTCTTGATCTACGGCGCATCCGGCGGGTTGGGTGTGTTCGCGGTGCAGTTGGCCAAGCATTTCGGTGCAGACGTCACAGGCGTTTGCAGCACCGCCAACATGGATTTGGTCAAATCGCTTGGCGCTGATCAGGTGATTGACTATTCAGCTGAGGATTTCAGCCAAAATGCCAAGACCTATGACGTGATCATCGACACTGTTGGCAAAGTGTCTTTTCGAAACTGCAAAGCGTCATTGGCACCCGGTGGGGTTTTTGTGCCCATCGAGTTTAAGATGCGTGAGATCATACAATTGCTGATCACCAAGATCATCGGCGGAAAGAAGGTGGTGGTCGGGATCTCCCAAGATCGGATGGAGGATCTGAGATACCTTGCCGATCTTCTAAGCCGTGCAGAGATTCGGCCAGTTATCGATACTGTCTATCCGCTGGGTGACATCGTACCGGCGCACCGGCGTGTCGAAAGTCGCCACAAGACAGGCAGCGTGGTTATCGCGATGCCCGACCACGAAATAGCGTCATCGCGGATCAGTGCCGCAGAGTTAATATAGATAGGGTAAATTGGTGGAGCCTAGGGGGATCGAACCCCTGACCTCTTGCATGCCATGCAAGCGCTCTCCCAGCTGAGCTAAGGCCCCATCTGTCTCGCACACGTCGCGTCGACGAGAGCGGGTTTAGGGAATGGTGCGGGGCAGTTCAAGCGGAAAATCCGGTTTTTATGAGCTGCCCACGCGCCTGTATTGGATCGACCTAGTCGTCGTCGTTTTCAATGGCAACATCTGCCAAATCATCCAGCGCAACGGTGTCGTCGTCGTCGTCTTCCAGAACATCATCGCCCAGATCGACATCATCATCATCGTCGTCATCGTCATCCAGAACAACAACGTCGTCATCGACCGCGGCACTGTCTTCAGCTTCGGTGGCTTTCACCTTGGATGCAGCATCAGGTTTGTCCGCAAACAACGTACGTGATCCTTTGCCCGTATCAATGACCACAATCTCACCCGTATATGGGCTGATCACTGGATTCTTGTTTAGGTCGTAAAACCGTTTTCCCGTATTGGGACAAAGACGCTTAACGCCCCATTCCGCTTTCGGCATGACAGCCCCTTTTTTCATCGCTATCGAGAGAATTGCGTCCCGATGCCACAATGTTGAAGGGGTGTCAAAGCCTTTCAAGTCCTGTTGGCGCAATACCGGAGATCCGTCCACTAATGCCCGTGAAAACTCTCATTTTACCCGGCTGGCCTTACGTCGAGGTCACATTGCGGCGCTCTACCCAGGCGCGGCGGTTTTCGTTGAGGGTGTCGCGCAGTGACGGACAGGTCAGTTTAAGCATGCCAAAATGGGCGCAAGAACAGGCCGCGATGGACTTTCTGATTGAGCGACAGGACTGGGTTCGCGGTCATATGGCGCGCTCTGGCCAACGACAGGTGCCGCGTTTGGGGGGCACGATCCCGATCGAAGGAATTGAGCGACCGATCGTCGAAGGCGGTGGGCGTGCAGCCCGGTTTGAAAATGGCCAGATCCATGTGCCGGATGGCACCCGGATTGCCCCAAAGATCGCAGCTCTGCTAAAAACCCTTGCGCGGGACAGACTGGCTGCAGCCTCTGATCGGTACGCCGCAGCTTTGGGTGCTCGCTATACCGGGCTAAGTTTGCGCGATACCCGTTCGCGTTGGGGTAGCTGCACCTCTGCTGGGGCGTTGATGTATTCTTGGCGTCTGGTCATGGCACCGGCGTCAGTGTTGAATTATGTCGCCGCACATGAGGTAGCCCACCTGAGACAGATGAACCATTCGCCGCAGTTCTGGGCCCTGTGCGCTGAATTATACCCGAACTACCAGGTTGAGCGATCTTGGCTGCGGACAGATGGTCCAAGCCTGCTGACTTGGCAGTTTGAAACCTTGCCCCAACCTATGTGATGTGATCCCTTTAAGAATGCAATTGAACCAACGCCCCGCAGAGACTGGAAGAACCGTCGCCCATGATCGCGTCTACCGCGCCATGCGTATCCGTATCATGCACGGTGAGATTGAGCCGGGTCATGCGCTGACCCTGCGCGGCCTAGGCAAAGAGTTTGGGGTCTCAATGACACCAGCCCGTGAAGCCATTCGGCGGCTGGTCAGCGAAGGCGCGCTGTTCATGACTGCGTCTGGCCGGGTCTCAACCCCTGAGCTGAGCAGTGAGCGTATTGAAGAGCTTGCAGCGCTTCGCGCCCTGCTGGAGCCTGAGTTGAGCGCACGCGCCCTGCCTCGGGCGCACATGGCACTGATTGAGCGGATGGAGGCGATCAACGCGACGATTGCTGAGGCTGTGGCCCGCCGCGATGCAGTCGGCTACATTCGGACCAATCTGGAATTTCACCGAACGCTTTATCTGCGCGCCCAAGCGCCCGCGATGCTGGCGCTAAATGAGACTGTCTGGTTGCAGTTGGGCCCGACGATGCGGGCGCTTTATGGCCGGTTGCGGCGCACTGAGCCACCACATCACCACCGCCTGATTATCGCTGCACTAAAGGCCGGGGATGAGCCTGGCCTGCGTCTTGCGGTGCGCGCCGACGTGACCCAAGGGCTAAAGCTGCTGGTCAGCTAGACCTGCGGGGGGCAGCGCACGCCCCAATTTAATCTGCTGTGGGGCTGATCAGGTGGCTACGCGGCACCCAACCTTGCTGCCCCGACGCTGAAACGCACCAAGACCAACCGGCGTAACGTACCTGCTCGGTCACGATCTCACCTGCCTGAACCGAAAGCTCACGGGTGTCGAAATCGCGGGTCGGGCCAGTTTTTCCCAAGATCTCCTTGGGCAGCCAACCACCCAGCCCGGATTGATCAACGCACCAGACCCATCCGGGATAATCAGGATCTTCGTGACCGATCTGCACAGGATCTTTGGCGCGAACCGACAGGGCCGGGTCGTAAGTTGCGCGCCAGTCTTTGAGGGCGCGTAACAGGGTCATGGACTGGTGTCAGGCATGAATTGCACCGTCGCCACAAGCCATAGCGGCCTCTCGGACGGCCTCAGAATAAGTAGGATGCGCATGACAGGTCATCGCCAGATCTTGAGCTGAGGCCCCGAACTCCATCGCGACACAGATCTCATGCAACAGATCGCCCGCCATCGGGCCGATGATATGCGCCCCTAGGATCCGGTCGGTCTCTTTATCAACAAGAATTTTTACAAAGCCATCGCCCGAGAAGTTAGCTTTGGCGCGCGCGTTCCCCATGAAGGAAAATTTGCCAACCTTATAGGCGCGGCCCTGCTCTTTCAGGGTTTCCTCGGTTTCACCGACATTGGCGACCTCGGGATGGGTATAAATCACGCCGGGGATCACGCCATAATTCACATGGCCCTGATTGCCTGCAACCTGCTCGGCGGCGGCCATGCCTTCATCTTCGGCTTTGTGGGCCAACATCGGACCTTCTATTGCATCACCAATGGCGTAGATGCCGGCAATATTGGTCTGCCAATGCGCGTCCGTCTGGATTTGTCCGCGCGGCGTCATCTCTACGCCAAGCGCCTCAAGCCCAAGTCCATCTGTATAAGGTTTGCGACCTGTTGCCACCAGCACAGTATCTGCATCCAAGATATGCTCACTGTCGTCTTTGCGCAGCTTATAGCTGACTTTGGCCTTGGTTTTCATGCCTTCGACGCCTGAAACCGCCGCACCCAGAATGAAGGTAAGACCTTGTTTTTTAAGTATGCGTTGGAATGTTTTGGACACTTCGGCATCCATGCCGGGGGTGATGTGATCCAGATACTCAACCACTGTGACCTCAGAGCCCAAGCGCGCATAGACTGAGCCCAGTTCCAGCCCGATGACACCGGCACCGATGACCACCATTTTGCGGGGAATTTTGCCCAAGGTCAGCGCGCCTTCGGATGTCACGACGACTTTCTCATCGATTGTAACGCCGGGCAGCGACGATGGTTCAGACCCACTGGCAACGACGATATTCTTGGCGGTGTGAACCTCATCTCCGACCTTGACCTGACCCACAGCGGGGATTGAACCCCAACCTTTAATCCAGTCTATCTTGTTCTTTTTGAACAGAAACTCGATGCCTTTGGTATTTTGCGCGATCGTGTCATCTTTGTAGGTCAGCATCTGTGGCCAGTCGACGGATGGCGATTTGCCCTTCAAGCCCATAGTGGCAAAGTTATGCTCTGCCTCATGCAACATATGCGTGGCATACAGCAGCGCCTTGGACGGGATGCAACCGATGTTCAGGCAGGTGCCACCCAACGTGTCGCGACCTTCGACGCAGGCGGTCTTAAGACCAAGCTGGGCACAGCGAATGGCGCAGACATAGCCGCCGGGGCCGCTGCCGATGATGATCACGTCATAGTTAGCCATTGGGGTCTCCTAGTGGAATACGGTGCTGTTAAGGCAAGAATGGGGGATGCACACCCGATGCACAAGTGATGCACACTTCGTGCAGACGTGCGATGCGGTTTTGAGGCGGCTGTTTGCGCCTTTGCCTGCCTCGCCAGATGCGCGCCGGGCGCGGGCCGCCGAGATATTTTTTGGCAAGAAGAGCCTCATAGGAGGGCCGCCAGATAAAGCGCTACAGTGGCGATCATGCCAATGGCCCAGATAGCAGAGCGCCACGGTGCAAGGCCTAGTGCGTAGGCTGGCACATACAGGATGCGAGCGGCGAGGTACGTGTAGGCGCATGCGGCGGTGAAGGGGGTGGATTGACCCGAGATCGTGATGACCAATGCGGCGATCGTGAACAGGATCAGCCCCTCGAAATGGTTGTTCATCGCGCGCTGCAGGCGGCCCGCAGTGCTGGTGAGCTGGATTTGCGTGTCACGGGGGCCGGC
>JBLHOS010000048.1:0-24095 GCA_047623825.1 Paracoccaceae bacterium
CTAACCACGCTAGCAATCGTATCAGAACAGCCCGGCGCACGGCCTCGGGTACCGCGTCATAGACCGGATCCAACAGGTACCAGATCAATACACTCCAGCGCGGCATAGCTTTGCAAGCCGTCCGGCGATAGGCCAAGCAGATCAAGAGTAAATCCAGCAGACTCAGACGTGTGCACCATCGCGCCCAAGCAGAAGACCAGGCAAAGTGACCCAACAACGATAGCCGTAATCTTCAACCAAAATTTATAAAAATTATGGGTCATATCGGCCCACCTTGTTCTGTTCACCGTCACCTAGGCCCGAGGCATGACGCATGACGCAAAAAATTGCGTGGTAGATAAATGACGGGCGTTTTGTTCCCCCGTTAAGCCGGGGCCATGACACAGTTCAAGGGCACCGTGCGCACATGGCATAAAGCCCGACGCCTCAGTCAGCTTGATCTGCGGTTTAGTCCACGGTCTCATGACTTTAGATGTCCTATCTCGAAACTGGTCGTGCGCGCCCCAGTCGAGACATGATTGCGCGCTATCAAATGCTGCCCCACGCAGGATTTGCCGCACACTAATCCGGCCGCGGTTGGCAGGCGGAGGACATGGCATCGATCCGCGCCGCCTTGTTGCACACTTTTACCAGCCACAGCCCCTACCCCACATTTGCGGTCGACAGGCTATGGATAGTCGTTCAGATGACCCACCCGACTTGCAACTGTTTGGTCTTTTGGATATTAAAGTTTGCCAAAATTTGTTGGCGCATATTGTCTCAGGTCTTTTCCGTCAGGTGATCAAAAATTGGGCCGAAGTGGCACATCATTCTGCCCAACGACTGCGTCCCAAAAAGTGTTTCACAAGGCGGGATCCCATCGCTTGACACGGTCGCCGAAAGGTTGGCCAGTGCCCAAAGGTTTGGCACAGACACTTGGCCCCGTCGTCGCCTCAATCTTACAATATAGTGACATGCGCCCGTCCCGTTTTGCAAGAATCACACGATTCGGGATACCTCAGGATTTAACCCCCAATGACCTGAAAATAGGAATGTTCTTCCCGTCGGACGAGACAATTGAGGTAGCATTGTACTGTCTGACCATTGATTGGATCTGCAAAACAAGACCACACCTGACTTTTGATGGCCGCCACAGCATTCGGTACGGGGAGATGAACACATCAGCCACCCGTGACCTTTGACAGCCGCCACAGGCCTGCTAAAAGTGATTAAAGACATATAAAGGCAGCGGCATGTCAGATCTTCCTGAGTTTTACTTCCGTATTCGCGAAAACGGTGCCGTCGTCTTTCGAATTGATACTGAAAACCGGCAGCGTCGCATCGAGATGAACGAGATTGCCGTTGTGAATATCCGTAATGGCAATGTGAAACCGCATGGTGATCATTCACTGGATGCCGAAGAGCAGGAGGTTATTGCCACCTGGATGCAAGAGCGGCGCGCAGTTTTGGCAGAGCGCGACATCGACGATATTCACCGAGCTGTAGATCATCTAAACCTGACGACGCAGTGGGCTCAGTCCCGCGCGACCGGCACGGAACTGGAAGATGTGACCGATCGGTTGCTGTTGGCGATGCATGATTTGCGCACGGTACTAGTGCGCAAGAAGGCAGATCGCTTGATGAAAGACATCGAAGCGGCGGAATAATCCGCGTCAGGGCCGTTAAATAAGCCCCCCTCAGAGCAGCACAAATTTGTCCTCTGGATCTGCTCAATTCCCATTGTGTTTGGCACGCCTGACTGCTCATGTGCATAATGCTCAGTCAACGGAGATAGGACCATGCGCAATACCCAACTTATCTGGGACAAGGTTGAGGATCATCGCCCCGATCTAATCGATCTGGCGGATCGTGTCTGGGGCATGCCAGAAACGCTATATGGCGAATTTCGGTCCTGTGCTGAGCATACTGAGATGTTGCGCGCCAAAGGATTTCGTCTCACACAAGAAGTGGCCGGGATCCCAACCGCCATCATGGGCGAGGCCGGTAGTGGCGGGCCGATCATCGCGATTTTGGGCGAATATGATGCACTTCCAGGGTTAAGTCAGGTTGCAGGCATTGCCACGCAGCAACCCGTTGTGGCCGGCGGGCATGGTCACGGATGCGGGCATAATCTGCTGGGATCCGCGGCCCTGCTGGCAGCCTGCGCCCTAAAGGACTGGCTAGAGGAAACCGGCACGCCCGGCCGCGTTCGATATTACGGCTGTCCAGCTGAAGAAGGCGGGGCCGCCAAAACATTTATGGTGCGCGAAGGGGTCTTTGGCGATGTCGATGCCGCCATCACCTGGCATCCAGATTGCATGACAAGAGTTGATGATCCCGAAAGTCTGGCCAACACGCGGATGGATTTCACTTTTCACGGACGTGCCTCCCACGCGGCTGGAAGCCCCCACTTGGGACGCTCCGCCCTTGATGCAGTTGAGCTGATGTCGGTTGGCGTCAACTATATGCGGGAACATTCGGTTCAAGATGCGCGCATTCACTATGCCTATCTTGATGCAGGGGGCATCGCGCCCAACGTGGTTCAGGCCAAGGCAACCGTGCGGTATGCGATCCGTGCCCTACAACTGGCCGACATGCTGGCGCTGGTAGAGCGGGTCAAGAACGTCGCGCGCGGCGCAGCATTAATGACTGAAACTCAGGTCGAGATGGCGGTTTTTTCGGCCGTTTCCAATAATCTTGTCAATGAAACGATGGACCACACGATGCAGCGCGCACTTGAGGAATTGGGCGGCGTTCCGTTTGATGAGGCCGACCGGCTCTACGCCAGCGCAATTCAGGCAACACTATCAACGGATGATATCGCAGCGCCCTACAAGATCGTGGCGCAGACCCCGCGCATGGATGAACCATTGTGCGACTACATCGTGCCCCTGCGTCCCGGCGGAGAGAAGATGGTCGGCTCAACTGATGTGGCGGACGTGACTTGGACCGTCCCCACAACCGAGGTTCTGGTGGCTACCCATGCGATTGGCACACCGGGCCACAGCTGGCAGATCACCGCACAGGGCAAGTCACCTGCAGCCCACAAGGGAATGACCCATGCGGCCAAGGCAATGGCGCGCTGTGCCGAGATGCTGTTTCTGGATCCGCCGCTTTTGGCTGAGGCCAAGGCAGAGCACGCCCGCAGGTTGACGCAAACGCCCTATATTTGTCCCCTGCCCGATGATCTGAAACCGCCGTTGGTTCCGCGCCCAGCCGAGTAGCGCTGCGTAATGTGGTTGCGCGGCAACCGCCAGATCACGACCAGACCAACAAAAATGACCACCCATCCAGGGGCGCGTTTTGATGACACGCGCTAGGGTATTCTATCTGCACCGCACCACTGAGGATCGATCAGGCCACCGCCGCAGAGACGCGGCTATGTTGGATCAGATCTTTTGGGCCCTGTGTGGGGACCGATATAATCAGTCCCCACACATCTTATTGCACTGGATTTAGTGCCAAGGCCAAGCCAAACCTTCCAGTCCCAGTTGCCTAATCGATGATCTCATAGACGATTGTCACGGTGACGCCGATCGTCACTTCGCCACCCGCAACGGGCACTGAGGCATCCCGAAATGCCGACATGGCCATCATCTCTGGCCGTGGGTCACCCCCAAAGCTATCTTCGGAAAAGCTGCGGATCCCCACAATATCAAATCCTGCGGCCTCCGAATAAAGCGTAGCTTTGGCCTGGGCATCCGCGACCGCAGCGCGGCGCGCGTCGGCCAATGCGGGACCGGGTTCATTCAAACCAAACGTCAGACCGCGAAACTGGTTAGCACCATCGCGCACAACTGTGTCGAGCACGCCACCCAAGCCCCCAAGATCGCGAACCCGGACGCTTAGATCATTGGTCACTGCAAATCCCAAGATCTCCGGGCGCCAATTTTCTGGTACGCCGTTGCGCGGTGGACTACTCCAGATCGGATTAACGCTGAACTCGGCGGTTTGCACATCACGCTCAGCAATGCCCGCGGCCGCAAGCGTCGCCAAGATACCAGCGACCTGTGCGCTGTTTTCCGCCACCGCGGTCGCGGCAACTGCATTTTCAGTTACAACACCCAGACGGATTGTGGCCATATCAGGGGGGGTTGCCACCTCACCACGCCCCGATAGCGTCAGAACAGACCCATCATCTGCCAAGGCTGGGCTGGCCAAAATCAATGCAAAAACAAGTAAAAGTCGTTTCATCGATTCTATTCCCTTTTGAAAGTCGACAGATCAACTTAAGTTAAACATTGCGGATCGCGATAGCCGCAAGCGGGAGTATCTTCATTAATGGCAAATTCCTGCCAAACAAGAAACCGGACTGGGAAGGCGGGACCGCAAGGGACCCGAAATGGCTTAGATCATCCATGACACCTGAAATTGCCCTATTCCTTTCATCGGATGGTATTGCACTGGCCCATCGCCAGCCGGGCGGCAACTGGGCGCGGGTTGGGCATACAACCTTGGATACCGATGATCTGGCTAACAACTTAGCTGCAATGCATAAGATCGCAGTAGTGCGCGCAGGCGCTGCGTTCAAAACATTGCTGGTGCTGCCGAATGAGCAGATCCTCTATACAACGATCACGGCCCCCGGCTCCAATGACGTGACCCGAATGGCCCGGATCCGCGAACAGCTGGATGGGTTAACCCCATACAAAGTAAATGATTTGGTCTTTGATTGGCTTGAGCTGGAGTATGACCGCGTAAAAATCGCCGTGATCGCCCGTGAAACGCTGGCTGAGGCAAATGCGTTTGCCACCGAACATGGCTTTATAGCTGTTGCTTTTGCCGCCGATCCAAAACCCGAAAATTACCCATTGATCCCGGTCTTTGGAACAAATGGTTCGGACGCCTTGGATCTTGGACCGCAAGGTTTGACCGATGGTCCGGACCTGTGGCAGCCACCTGAACCTGAACCTAAAACTGTCCTGATTGCGCCCAAACCGATTGGGACACCTGCGCCTAATTCCGCACCTGAGCTTGAGGCGGCACCCGAGGTTGGGTCGGCGTCGCAGGCCGCTGAAAAAGATAACTCCGACGACGCTCCAGCGACCCTGCCAAGTGGGTTTGGCGCCCGTCGCGGCGCTGCCGCCCCCTCCATCACAGCCGGCAAACTGGTCAGTGAACGCAAGACCCGGTTTGCAGTTGGGCTGGCAAAGGGTGGACAAATCCCGATACCGATCGTCGCCACCGCAGCACCGGAACGTATTGCAACAGGTCTCAGCGCCGGCGATCGTCCGGAATCGCGACCTGCAGCACGACCAACCATAGCCCCGGTTTTGCAGGTTGATGACCCGCACGCCCCCCTTCAGAGGTCGAATGACACGCTAACAAGCACCCAGACGCCACGACAAGACCGACCGCCCGTGACCTGGTCTGAGCGTTTTCGCCAGAGGACCGCGCGCCCAAGTGCAATTGCAGTCGGGGCCGGCAGCGTCGTTGATCCAGTCGCTGATGCGCCGATTACAAATGGCCTGCTGGCTCGCAAAGTAACCGAGGCCTCATCGCGCGGGCCTACCGCAAAGGTCGGCCTAATCCTGACATTGGTCTTGCTGGTCATGCTGGCACTGGTTGCTGTCTGGTCAGTGGTTTTCTTGCCCGACAGTAGATTGGCACGGCTGTTTAGCCGTGAGTCTGGGCAAGTTGTTGTCGCCGATCTGCCTCAAGCCCCTTTTGTGGCCGATGATCCAGAGGAAAGCTCAGATCTGGCCGCCATTGGGCCGGACACAACCGGCGCGGTGCCCGAAAGCTTCCTTGAAACTGCTGCCCTGCCCGATATCGATGCAGATATTGATATGGGGCCCGATCCGGTCATGCTTGAAACACTTTTGCCGACGGAGGAGGAGACCAGTGCGTTTTACGCCCAAAGCGGTGTGTGGCAGCGTCCACCTGTTTTGTACGACGTGCCTCTGGGCGAGGAATTAGATGAAATCTCGATCTCTGGTCTGGATGAACCAGTCCGCAATCTCGATGCCCTTGCGCTTTATATGCCAGAGTTTTTGCCCAGCTTTGATGTCGTAGCCCCCTTCCCGTCACCTGCCCCCGCGGGCACAACATTTGTGCTGGATGAGTCGGGTCGCGTGCGTCCAACGCCGCAAGGCGCGTTGAGTGCCAATGGTGTTCTAATTTTTGCGGGCGCCCCATCCGTCGCGTCTGTGCCACGACCCACAACCGAGGCTGACGTTGCAGCTGTTGCCGCCGAAACCGCCTTGACCGACATCGCGAATGCTGTGCTGAGGACATTCCGCCCGACCGCGCGTCCCAGTGATCTGGGTGAACGAGTGGAGCGTCAGCAACTGGGCGGACTGACGTCACGAGAACTGGCAGGGTTCCGTCCGACCGCGCGCCCTTTGTCGGTTCAGCAATTAGCACAAGAGGCCGTGGCCCTGACTGCCGCACAAAACGCGATTGCAACTGAGATTACGGGCGAAGATACCGCCGCTGCCAGCCTGTTGCAGGCAAGCCCTCTGGCAATTGCAACCTCACGCATGCCAACCCTACGACCCGCCGATATAGACCGCATTGTTGCCAGCGCCACGGCAAGCGCCCCCCAGACCCAAACCGCCGCAGCGCCTGCCGCGGTTATAACGACCCCCAATATTCCAAGCAGTGCATCGGTCACCCGCGCGGCCACGATCGACAATGCCATAAACCTGCGAGAGGTCAGCCTGATCGGCGTCTCAGGCGCACCATCAGACCGAACGGCCCTTGTCCGGCTGCCATCGGGGCAGATCTTGCGGTTGGGCGTTGGGGATCGGGTCGATGGCGGGCAAGTAGCCGCAATCGGTGAAAGTACGTTGCAATACGTCAAAAGTGGTCGCAGCATCACACTCGAAGTACCGTCAGGCTAACGCTTGTCGTTAGAACAGCACCCAAGCGGCCAGTCCCAAAAACGCAAAGAAACCAACGACATCAGTGACAGTTGTCACAAACGCACCTGAGGCCAGCGCCGGGTCGATTTTCAGGCGATCCAGTGCCACAGGGATCAAAATTCCGGCCAGTCCCGCGATCACAAGATTGATCACCATAGCTGCCGCAATCACCATCCCCAGCAGCGATGAGCCAAACCAGATCACGCCAACAACACCCATCACAGTGGCGAATATCAGTCCGTTGATCAGGCCAACGCCCGCCTCACGCCGGACCACCCGCATCAGGTTTGATCCAGTCAAATCCTTGGTTGCCAACGCGCGAACAGCAACAGTCAGCGATTGCGTCCCAGCATTGCCGCCCATAGAGGCCACGATCGGCATCAACACGGCCAACGCTACAAATTGACTGATCGTGCCCTCAAACTGCGCTATGACAAGTGAGGCAAGGATTGCCGTAACCAGATTGACCGCCAACCATGGCAAACGGCGCTTGGTGGTTTCCAAAATCCGGTCGCTGATACTGCTGTCACCGACACCGGCCAACCGCATCAGGTCTTCTTCGGCCTGCTCATCGAGAACAATCATCGCGTCATCTATTGTGATTACGCCGACCAAACGCCCGACATCATCCACGACGGGGGCCGAGATCAAGTGGTACTGGTTGAACGCGTAGGCCACGTCCCCCTCGGGTTGGCCAACGCTCATCACTCGAAAGCTGTCTTCGGTGATTTCCCTCAACATCGCTTCTCGCCGTGTTGACAGCAGTCGGCCCAGCGATACATGCCCCAGCGGTTTCATGCGCGGATCAACCAAGATCACATGGTAGAACTGTTCCGGCAGATCGTCTTTGGTGCTGCGCAGGTAATCAATGGTCTCTCCGACGCTCCAATGCTCAGGCGCGCGCACTGTTTCGCGCTGCATCAAGCGACCGGCACTGCCCTCACGGTAGCCAAGTGCCTGTTGAACGGCGGCCCGGTCAACGGCGTCCAGCGCATCCAGGATCGCCTCTTGCTGATCGTCTTCCAGATCTTCCAGCAAGTCGACAACATCGTCGCTGTCCAGTCCACGGACGGCTGCCGCAACCAGATGAACCGGCAGCAGCGTAATAACGTCTTCGCGCAGGCTTTCATCCAGCTCTGACAGCACGTCGCCATCAATGCCCGACGACCAGACCGACAAGAACCGCGCCCGCTCACCATAAGACATCTGTTCCAGAAGGTCGGCGATGTCGGCCGGATGCAACGGCTCCATTAGCGCGTCGATTGCAGCGATGTCGGCTGCATCAAGTGCGAGCAGAACCTGACCCGCCAGTGCCTTGTCTAGCGCGTAGTTGCCCCGGTCTTGGCCAGATGTTTGCTCGATGCTGTCTGCCATCTGTTCCTCGACTTCTTATGCTTGCGTTTTGGTCTAACATAGCGCGTCGGTCGAGGCTATGACTGGAAGGTATTGGTTTGTGGTTTGGAGCCGAAAAATGACCGCCACCTTAGTGCTGGGACAGACGTTGGAATTTGATGCCAACCCGATGATTGACGGGCCTGGCGCCGCGCGTCACCGGACCCGTGGCGCAGTCTTGATCAATGACGGATTGATCGCCGAGGTGGGTGAAGCATCAGACCTGCGCGTCGCCCACCCACAGGCGCAAATTACCGATTATGGTAATGATCTGATCATGCCCGGCTTTATAGATGCCCATGCGCATTACCCCCAAACCGCGATGATTGCGTCCTGGGGAAAACGCCTGATTGACTGGTTGAACGACTACACATTCCCCGAAGAAATGCGGTTCAGCGATCCCGCCTATGCCCACAAGATCGCAGAGCGGTATTTTGATCTGACGTTGGCGCATGGCACCACAACCGTGGCCAGCTACACTACAATTGATCCGGGCAGTGTTGATGCGTATTTTCAAGCCGCCCAAAGCCGGGGCTTGCGCGCATTAGCGGGCAAAACCTGTATGGACAGAAATGCACCGGCGGGCCTGCGTGACACGGCGCAATCGGCCTATGATGACAGCAAGGCGTTGCTGCAGCGCTGGCATGGCCAAGACCGGCTGTCGTATGTCATCACGCCGCGTTTTTCCCCGACCTCAACACCTGATCAGCTGGCAGCCTTGGGCGCGCTATGGGCAGAGTATCCTGATTGCTTGATGCAGACCCATCTGAGTGAGCAAACCGATGAGGTTGCTTGGGTCAAATCCCTATTTCCGCATGCGCGCGACTACCTTGATACCTATGAGCAGCACGGCTTGCTGGGCCCAAACGCTGTCTTTGGCCATGCGATTTATCTGGAGCCGCGTGAACGCGCGCGTCTGGCTGAGGTTGACGCAGCCCTGATCCACTGCCCGACCTCAAACACGTTCATCGGCTCAGGCCTGTTTGATATGGGATTGGCGCAAACCTGCCGCATCGGATTGGCCACTGACACGGGCGGCGGTTCCTCGTTTGGCATGCTGCGTACGATGGCCGCGGCCTATGAGGTTGGTCAGCTGCGCGGTCAGGCCCTGCACGCCGCACAATTAATCTGGCTGGCAACCGCGGGATCAGCGCACGCCTTGCGGATCGATGATAAGGTTGGGCGATTGGCCAAGGGTATGGAGGCTGATCTGGTGGTGCTAGATCTGGCATCAACCCCTGCAATCGCGCAACGCACCGCAGAGGCCCGCGACATTTGGGACGCGCTTTTCCCAACCATCATGATGGGGGATGATCGCGCGGTCCGCAGTGTCTGGATCAAGGGTCAGGCCCGCTGAGCGAGCCCTAACAAGGCCGTGCCATCACCAAAACCCAAACATCACCTGTTCGGGCAAATCCAAACTGGGTTGCATTGGCATTCAGAACATTAGCGCGGTGCTCTGGTGAGTTAAGCCACCCATCAATTGTCGTTGACGTATTTGGCTGACCCTGTGCGATATTTTCAGCCACGAAGCACGCGTTATACCCACTGCGCCGTACCCGGTCTGACACATCAGAACCGTCTGATCCGGTATGAGAGAACGTGCCAGATCTGGATAAATCGTCCACATGGTACTGCGCTGCAGCCTGCAAATTGGCGCTATGGAGCACAGGTTGCAGGCCTGAGCCCGCCCGCGAAACCCCGATAAGCGTGCCGGCTTGCGCCAACGTACCTTGCGTAGCCAATGACAGCGTTTGGACGCCCGTGCGCGATGAACATCCTGCCGCCAACACCATGGCCGCAATAAGAAGAATTGGTTTGATCATGTCTGCTCTGCCTGATCTTGGTTTTATTGCATCAAGTCTTGGGCAAGTTTACGCTGATGTTCCAGCACTTGTGGTAAATTAATTTGGGTCAGGCGGTAATCAGCCACTATCTGGCGGCCTTCGACAAACAAGTGCCGAACGCGCGTAGGCCCTGCCAGCAACAGCGCGCCCGCATCCCAACTGCCGGCCGTCTCAACGCCCGTGACATCCCAAATCGCCAGATCGGCGCGTTTGCCCGGCGCGATTTGGCCGCAATCTGATCGGCCCAAAACCTCAGCGCCGCCGCGTGTCGCGATCCACAGCGCCTCGCGCGCACTCATGGCGTCAGCACCGTTTTCGACGCGTTGTAGCAACATCGCCATGCGGGCCTCAGACATCAGGGATCCTGCGTCGTTTGAGGCCGATCCATCAACCCCCAGCCCGACGCGCACGCCCGCATCGCGCATCGCCCGGACAGGCGCTATACCAGAGCCAAGCCTGCAGTTGGAACATGGGCAATGCGCAACGCCAGTTTGGCTTTTCGCAAATAAATCGATCTCTTGCCCGTTAAGCTTTACGCAATGGGCGTGCCAAACATCAGGTCCGGTCCAGCCCAGATCTTCGGCGTATTGTCCGGGTCGGCAGCCGAACATCTCAAGGCTATAGGCAATATCCTCATCATTCTCGGCCAGATGAGTGTGCAACATCACACCCTTGTCGCGCGCAAGGATCGCCGCATCGCGCATCAGTTCGAGACTAACCGAAAACGGCGAACACGGGGCGACGCCAACCCGACACATCGAGCCTTCAGATGGATCATGGTACGCATCGATCACCCGCAAGCAATCCTCCAATATTGCATCCTCACGCTCCACCAGCGCATCAGGCGGCAGACCACCGTCACTTTGCCCGATCGACATCGCGCCCCGCGTCGGATGAAACCGTAAACCGATTTCATGGGCGGCTTGGATCGTATCATCCAGCCGCGCACCATTTGGGTAAAGATACAGATGGTCAGAGCTAAGCGTGCAGCCTGACAACGCCAATTCGGCCAAACCGGTCAGGGCCGAGACGCGCATTTCGTCGGGGCCAAAGCGCGCCCAGATCGGGTAAAGCGTTTGCAACCAACCAAACAACAGCGCGTCTTGCGCCTGCGGCACCGCGCGCGTCAAAGTTTGGTAAAGGTGGTGATGCGTGTTCACCAAACCCGGTGTGACCACGCACCCACGCAGATCGTGAACATCGGTTGTCGTCGTGGCCAATCCGTGGCCCACAGCGGCAATCACCCCGTCGCGCAGCAAGATATCAGCACGCGCAGGCTCAGATCCAGCGTCGTCCATCGTCAAAACCAGATCAGCATTTTTCAGAAGGGTCTCAACCATCCTCAGCCCGCCTTCAGACGCAGGACATCTAGGGCCGCCCTATGGATCTGAACATTGGCAGCCGCTAACACACGCCCACCTTCATGCACCGGTCTACCCTCCCAATTGGTCACGATGCCGCCCGCAGCCTCAATCACTGCGATCGGTGCGGCAATATCATAGGCGTGCAAACCTGCCTCAATCACCAGATCGATATGGCCCGCCGCCAATAAGGCGTAGGCATAACAGTCCATGCCATAGCGGACCAATTTCACCCGGTCGCGCACTGCATCAAATGCCAGCCGCTCCGATTTGGTGCCTATTTCTGGAAAAGTAGAGAACAAGATCGCTGCATCCAGATCGACCGTGTTTCGGGTGATCAACGGCCGCGTGCCTTGCGGCCCGATCATCGTGCTACGTCCAAATCCGCCCTCAAACCGCTCTGCGATATAAGGTTGGTCGATCAGCCCAAAGATCGGGCCAGTACTATCTTGCAGCGCAATCAAAACGCCCCAAGTGGGTGTGCCCGCGATAAACCCGCGCGTGCCATCGATCGGATCCAGCACCCATGTCAGCCCAGAGGTGCCAGTGGTATGACCCGCCTCTTCGCCCAAGATCGCATCATCTGGCCGACGTTGGGCCAAAATATCGCGCATTGCGGCCTCAGCCCCCCGATCGGCCACCGTGACCGGATCAAAGCCCAAGCGGTCTTTATTGTCGGTGGTCAGATCGTGATTGCGAAAATGCGGCAACGTCACAGCCCGCGCGGCATCAGCCAACGCATGCGCCGTTGCGATCACATCAAGTTTGTCTTTGTTGGACAATGTCAAAGTATGGTTCCCCATTTGAGCCCTATAGTGTTCGCGCAGTTGTGGGTCTGGACCCAAAACCGAGGTCGCACGAGCATGGCCCTTGGTCAACTATTGGGCTTTCTATACTGCGGCGTCAGACAGAACCTGCGCCAGTTCAAACAGACGGCGACGCTGGTTCTCGGGAATGTTGTAGTAGGAACGGATAAGTTCCAACGCCTCTTTATCCGCCAAGATATCGCGCGGCACATTGGCCCCAATATCAGCGATTTCCTGTTCATCCAGCCCTTGAAAGAAATAGGCGACCTTCACACTCAACGCTTCAGAGATATCCCAAAGACGGGACGCACTAACGCGGTTCGCTCCAGTTTCATACTTTTGGATCTGTTGAAATTTGACCCCGACCTTTTCGGCCAGTTGCTGTTGGGTCAGACCGACCATCCACCGACGGTGGCGGACGCATTTTCCAACATGCACATCTA
Organism: Paracoccaceae bacterium; assembly: GCA_047623825.1. Lineage (GTDB taxonomy): Bacteria > Pseudomonadota > Alphaproteobacteria > Rhodobacterales > Rhodobacteraceae > JBLHOS01. Next base: position 12,695 of record JBLHOS010000048.1, read on the forward strand.
CAGGGTGTGTCACTAGAACGTCCTTTTTTACTACCAAACCAACCATCCCGCATTCATCCCCATAATCGGCGAACCAGTGTCGTGAAAATCAAAATCCTCACGACAGTTTCGCATAGTCAGATCCGAACGCTGTGGCCTCAACCAAATTTCTCTGCTGATGACCCAAACTATATAGGTTTAAGCGAAAACACTTGCAGAAACGCACACGCTCAGCATGTTTTACGTAATTTTGCGCATTCAGGGACTGTTGCCAGTGAATTATTGAAAAATCCACCTGTCAGGATATTTGCGCATCTGTCATCCGACAGATAACTTGGCAAAAATTCGCGGAAGGAGAGCCCGATGAAGGCCTATCGAATCGTCTCGTTTGAAGCAGAACCGCAAATCGAAGACATCGAAACGCCGGTCCCGGGCCCGGGCGAATGCCTGATCGAGATTGCGGCCTGCGGCTTGAATTTCGCTGATCTTCTGATGGTCAAAGGGACCTATCAAGACACCCCGGCCACACCGTTCACCTTAGGAATTGAGGTCGCAGGAACGGTGCGCGGCCTTGGCCAAGGTGTCACGTATCCGGCGATCGGCAGCCGCGTCTCTGTCTTTTCCAGCAGCGGGGGGTTGGCTGAATTTGGCTGTTTTCCCGCCGCCATGTGTCTTCCCATTCCCGATGAGATGCCGTTCACCGACGCTGCAGGCTTTTCCATTGCCTATGGCACGTCGCATCTGGCACTGGATCACAAGGCCCACCTGCAATCTGGTGAACGCCTTTTGGTTCTGGGCGCCGCGGGGGGCGTCGGGCTGACCGCGGTCGAATTGGGCGCGCGCATGGGGGCAGAGGTCATTGCATGTGCGCGTGGCCCCGAAAAGTTGGCTGTTGCCAAGGCCGCCGGTGCCACCCATCTGATCGACAGTACGTCGGCGGATCTGCGCACTGAGGTAAAGGCGCTTGGTGGCGCGGATGTGGTCTATGATGCGGTCGGGGGCGATCAGTTCTTGGCGGCCTTGCGCGCAACCAATCCCGAAGGCCGCATTCTGACCATTGGGTACGCCAGTGGTGACATTCCCCAAATTCCAGCGAACTTATTGTTAGTAAAAAATATTTCCGTCATCGGGCTTTATTGGGGTGGCTATATCCGCTTTGCCCCTAAGGTATTGATCAACAGCCTCAATACCTTGTTTGCGTGGTATCGTGAGGGCGGCATCAGCCCACATATTGGCGCGGTCTTTCCGTTTGCAAAAACCGGCGAGGCACTGGCCTTCCTGAAGGCCCGCAAATCAACCGGCAAGGTCGTCGTCCAAATTATGCCCAAAGGTTAATTTTGGCCCAACCGGCACCTGCTGATCACACCGTTTCGCCACCTTTTCAGGGGATATGCAGGCCGATTGTTTCCAATACGGCGCCTAATTTTCGCCTTTTTGGGGCATTTGTGCCTTGATCTGCACCTAGTAATACCTTGGCGCCACCAAACTAGTTACTGAGTTTGGCCCCACTAATCCGTCACAATCTACCTGCGGCATCTAAATGACCGCATCCTACCGACCCGGTTTTCTTGGTCGTTGGGCAAAAAATGAAGCAGATGAGGCGCAGTTGTCATGCCGGTGTATACGGTATCATTTTATGATGTTGACCCGTTTGCGGTCTTCTCACAAACCGCAGGTGGCTCAGCCGTCTTCAACGGCGCAGCCTCCCCTGAGGGCACGGCAACTATTACCGACAATGGTACCGGCATCGACGGGCTGACGCTAGATGACAATGACGCCGGAGAAGCCGCGACCGCAGACACCTCAATCAGTGGCGTCAATGATATCGGCAACAACACCTCAATCAGTGGTGAGGAGGCCTGGACGCTGATCGACAGTTTCACAGGTCAGCAATTCCAGATCGTGACACTGCAAATCCTGTCTGGTCCAAATGCGGGATACTACACACTATCCGAGCAACCACTGGTCCCCGGGCGCAGCTATGAGACGGTTGAGTTTGACAGCCTGCCAGATGCAAGCGCCGGCGACAGCACATTTACATATGCCGACTATGTCGATGGCGCCTACGCACCCGACGGTATTGTCGATGGAACGTCCGGTAATGACGTCATCGACACGTCCTATACCGGGGATCCCGACGGTGATCTGATTGACGCAAATGACGCCCTGTCTGCAGGCGCAGATCCGCTGTCTTTCAACTGGTCAGATCTGGGCGATGAAACGGATCTGCGCGGCGGCGGTGTGGTCGATACCGGTGGGATCGAAGTTACCTACAGCTATTCCGATTCGGACACGGATGAGGAATTCTCAGTCGAGACGGGTAACACAATCTATACCGAAACCGGTGAGCCTTTTGACAACAACTCCGCTGGCTATCTATTTGCCAACGGCAGCAGCAATCCCTCCTTTGTCAGTTTCGATTTCGACGCAGTCGCTGGATCTGGCTACCAAGACGGAGTTGAAAACCTGCAATTCCGGATCTCGGATATTGACGGTCTGGTTCAGAGCGGGTCCAATTTTCAAGATATCCTGACGATCACGGCGCTGGATCAAAATGGTCAGCCGATCGATCCGGCCAACATCACCATTACATCTGCGGGCGATGTTCAGGTCTCAGGCAACATCGCGACGGGTGTGCTTACAAACGTGAACGAAGGCAGCGCGGACGGCTCGATTCTGGTTGAGATTGCAGGCCCGGTCTCACAGGTCACGATTGAATACGCCAATGGCGGCACGACGCAGCAGGCGATCTACATATCGGACCTGCATTTTGATGCGGTTGAGATCGGCTCGGACAATGATGAGGTTCTAGCCGGTGACGGCAATGACATCGTCAATTCAGGTGATGGCGACGACATCGTTTACGGTCAAGGCGGCAATGACGTTCTGACAGGTGGACAAGGCGCCGACACGTTGGATGGCGGCGATGGCGATGACACGCTGAATGTGGGGTCCGGCGATACCGCGATTGGCGGCGATGGCGACGATCTTTTTCTGATCGATGCAGCGGTGCTGAATGGCGGCGTGATCACGGTTGAGGGCGGCGAAACTGGCGAAACTCTGGGCGATACGTTAGATTTCAACAATCAGCTGGTCGACGGATCGCTTGCAATCAACAGCACGCCGGACAATTTGGGCGGGTTTTCGGGCAACGCCACGTTGACCGACGGCACAGTCGTCAATTTTCAAAACATCGAAACCTTTGCCAATACCGGCGGTGTGATCTGCTTTGCCCAAGGCACACGGTTGATGACGCCCCATGGCGCGCGCCGGGTACAAGAAATCAAGGTTGGTGATTTGGTTCTAACCCGCGATCACGGACCGCAGCCAGTGCGGTGGGTCGGTCAGCGCCAGTTATTCGCAGATGCCAAGCTGGCACCGATCACCTTTCAACCCGGCAGTCTGGGGAACCAGCGCAAACTGCGCGTCTCACCGCAACACCGCATGCTGATAAGCGATTACCGCACCCAACTGCTGTACGGTGAGGAGGAAATATTGGTAGCTGCCAAACATCTGGTCAACGGAACCACTGTCATACAGGACGCCCCCTGCAACGTTTGCTATTTTCATTTGCTGTTTGATACGCATCAGATTGTGTTTGCCGAGGGCGTCGCCACTGAAAGCTATCATCCCGGCAGCTACAGCCTGCCCGGTCTGGATCCGCAAGCGCGTGAAGAGTTGTTTACCTTGTTTCCCGCGTTACGGTCCGACCCCAACCTTTATGGTGCAGCAGCGCGCCCGACAGTGCGCGGACAACAAGCGTGTCTTTTGGCCGCCTGATCGGCGTGATTGGCCAGATTAAATCGCGCGGAACGCCTGTTTGATATAACTGGCCAAAGCATCTGCCGGCTCATTCGTCGCCAATTCAGAGCGGTACATGTTTATCTTGATCTCTGGCAGGATTGGCAGCGCACCATTGTGGTGGATCCGCTCAACGTAAGGTGGCTCTGTTCCATCGATACATGCATGCACGGCTAGATCGGCACTGACGCTGGCCTCAATGGTGCGTGTACTGTCGCTTTCGACGGCCATCTCCCAGCTGATCCCGGCACCGTCCAGCCCGCGCTGCACACCTTTGCGAAAGATACACGAATGCTCAAACGCCAAACGCAGCGGTCGTTGTTTCCAGACGGTGCCACCTAAGGCCCCGACCCAGATCAGCGGACGCTCCATTAGGGTCTCACCACCGGCCTCCAGCATATCCTCAGTCGTCAGGATTATATCAACCTCGCCCCGCTCTAACAGGCGTTTCAGCCGCGATGTGTAGGACGACAGCAGTTGAACCTTCATCCGCGGATAAGCCGCATTAAAGCGGTGCAGAACCTGTGGGATCGCGGGGTAGACGATGTCAGAGGGAACACCAAAGACCAGCTCTCCCTCATATTCGGTTGAGGTCAGACGCCCCAAAACCTCATCATTCAACTCCAGCATGCGGCGCGCATATCCCAGCATCTGCTCCCCTGCGCCCGTCAGTGATAGCTTGCGCGCGGTCCGGTTCAGTAGGTCCACACCAATGCCTTCCTCTAACCGCTTCAGCTGCATCGACACCGCCGATTGCGTCAAGTTGAGAAAGCCGCTGGCCTTAGTGACACCGCCGGCATCAGCAACCGCGACAAATGCCCGAAGAGAGGTAAGATCAAGATTTCTTGGCATATCAAATTCCGTGATATCAGACTTCAATAACATTCGTTTTCAATATGGATGAAAGACCTTCATATATCAAGCATCGGAATGAAACGGCAGACTCACTTCAAGATTCGGAAAGGAACTCCCATGTCTCTCGCACTTACAAAAACACGCACCTCGTTGCCAACCGTCGGCGCCCTAGTTTCTGTTGTCACCCTAGCTCTGGCAACCTGGAAACAGCGTAAAGATTTGGCCTCATTGGACGCGACCGCGCGCAGCGATCTTGGCCTGACCGATGCCCAAGTTTATATTGAAGCAAACCGCCCGATTTGGGATGTGCCGCATAATTGGCAACGTTAATCGATAAAAACGATCAAAAATCCGCAGTTCTTCGTACCAGATGATCTTGAAATTCCGCCCACTTTCGCCAATATCAGAAGGCGAGCGTGGGCGTTTTTGTGATGTCCGCACCAGATCGCTATTTTTGGAGGCATCTAATGGCACAACTCGGCACGATCCGGCAGGGCGCCGCTGGCGTCAGAACAGCTGAGATTGATCAGGGCTTGCGGGCCCATATGAACAAAGTCTACGCGACCATGTCTATTGGCATGCTCGTCACTGCCGGGGCCGCATGGTCCATTGGCACATCTGACTTCTTGCTGTCTTTCTTCCGGAACCCCGCAACACTCCAGCCGACCATCGGTGGCTGGATCATCATGTTTGCACCTTTGGCGATGGTTTTTGCCTTTGGCGCGGTGATCAATCGGATCTCTGCGGCGGCTGCACAATTATTTTTCTATGCTTTCGCCGCCGTTATGGGCGTATCGATCAGCTGGATCTTTTCGGTTTTTACCGGGGTCAGCATCGTGCAGACCTTCTTAGTAACCTCAATCGCCTTCGCCGGGCTTAGTCTTTACGGCTATACCACGAAGAAAGATCTTAGCGGTTGGGGCACCTTCTTAATGATGGGCGTGATCGGATTGATCGTGGCCTCAATCGTCAACATCTTTTTGCAGTCGCCCGCGATAATGTTCGCGATCTCTGCATTAGGCGTTTTGATCTTCGCAGGTCTTACGGCTTATGACACCCAGTCAATCAAGTCGGAGTATCTGGCCCATGCCCAACATGGTGATCAGGAATGGTTGGGTAAATCCGCGATCATGGGTGCGCTGCGCCTGTATCTGGATTTCATCAACATGTTCATGTTCTTGCTGCAGTTCATGGGCAACCGCAACTAACTGATCCTATGGTGACATCTGACAAAGGGCCGGTCTTTGACCGGCCCTTTTGTTTTGCGTATTTCTCCCCAGAAAAAGGCAACTATGCCGAGCACTAGATCGCGCGATGCATCTGAACCGCCGGAAATGTGATGCCGGGACGCAGCATGATATCAATCTCACCAACACTGGCAAATCCCATGGCTTGGTAGAACGCGACAGCCGTGCGGGTGGATTGACACGATAGCCGAGTGATCCCGGCGGCCCGCGCCTGATCAAAACAATGGTTCAGGAGCGTGCGGGCCAGTCCCCGCCGTGTGGCCTTGGGATGGGTTACGAAATGGCGCACATGACCCAGATCGTATGCCCTCTCCCCACCTTGCGGCCCGCCTTGCGTCCAACCACCCGCTGCCAACACCTGGCCCTGAGCGTCTTGCACCAGATAGTAGCTGCCACAGCGGAGCAATTCGGGGCGAGCGCGTGAAATCAGCGGGATTGCCGTTACCATTACCGAAGGCGGATAATCCGGTTTTAGCAAGATAGGGTAACTGGCAGCCAGCAGCGCATCAACTGCCGCAAGATCATCCGGGCGCGTCGAGCGGATCGCGATCTGGTCCGTCATTGCGGTGCCTCGGTCGGATAGACCATTGATCAAACGGGTGAGGTCAGGACAACAAAAAAGGGCCGCGCTGGTGTTGTGCGGCCCTGCTTAGTCGGATGTCGTGGAAAGCTTACTTGATCTTGCCTTCTTTGTACTCGACATGCTTGCGCACAACAGGGTCATACTTTCGGACGACCATCTTCTCGGTCATGGTGCGCGCGTTTTTCTTGGTCACGTAAAAGTGGCCGGTGCCCGCCGTTGAGTTCAGGCGGATTTTGATTGTGGTCGGCTTCGCCATCGGTGGGCTCCTCGAATTTCGGGGCGGAAGCAGGGGCATCCGCATTCATTTGCTGAGTGCTGCCTTTTATCGCGCGCGGGCAAGGTGTCAACCGAAAAGCGGCAAAAATCCCATCTGCCATGCCAGTCCGGCGATTGCGAGGATCGGAAGAACCAAAAAAAGGTCCATTTTGCGCCAAAGTAGCAACGCACCTGCCAGACAGGCCAACACGACCGAGCCCAGGTCCAAACTGCCGATCGTTGGGGTCCAGACCGCAACCGGGCCTAAAGGTACGCGCACCACCTCCCCAAACAGAACGTTCAATGCGAACCACAGTGACAAGTTCAAGATGACGCCGACCACTGCCGCCGTGATTGCATTTAATGCACCAGTCAGGCGGGGCTGCGCGCTGATCCATTCGATGTAGGGGGCGCCAACAAAGATCCACAAGAACGACGGTACAAACGTGACCCAAAGCGTGACAATCGCGGCCATGACGCCCAACGCCGTACCACCCTGCTGCGCGCCCGCCAAAAACCCTACAAACTCCGTCACCAAAATCAGTGGCCCTGGTGTTGTTTCGGCCAAACCCAGCGCATCCATCATTTGCCCGGTTGTGAGCCAGCCGTAATCTGCCACCACCTGTTGAACCATATAGGCCAGCACCGCATAGGCCCCGCCAAAGGTGACAACCGCGAGCTTGGCGAAGAACAGGCCGACTTGGGTTAGCACGCTGTCTGGGGCCACCAGATAAAGTACCAGCAGCGGAGCCAGCCACAGTGTGGCCCAAACGACGGCAGTGCGTATCGTTGCCGCGGGCCGCACCGATACGGGCGCTGCTGCCGGAACCGCGTCACCCGTCATGAACAGTGCACCGACCCCAGCGGCCGCGACAATGATCAACGGATATGGCAATTCAAACACAAAGATCCCAACAAACGCCACCGCCGCCAACCCGTAGGCCAGCCTTGATTTCAGCGCCTTGCGACTGACCTTAAGAAGCGCCTGCAGCACAATGATGATCACCGCGGCTTTGATGCCCAAAAAAAGTGCCTCCACCAGCGCGACCTGTCCATAACTGGCATAAAGCATGCCAAGAGCCAGGATCAATGCAGCCCCCGGCAGCACAAACAATAGCCCCGCGATCAGCCCACCGATTGTGCCCGCCAATCGCCAGCCGGCATAGGTCGCCAACTGCATCGCCTCAGGCCCGGGCAGCAACATACAAAAACTCAGGGCGTTCAAAAACTGCTTTTCGCTTAGCCAGGGGCGATCCTCAACCAGCTCTTGATGCATCAGGGCAATCTGGGCTGCGGGCCCTCCAAACGACATCAGCCCGATCCGCCCAAAGATCCGAAACAGGTCAGTAAGATCAGGTGCTACCCGGGATGCGTCAGTTGGGGCGGTCATTGCACGGCTCCGTCTTGGGTGGGTCGCAACCCACCGCGGTAAAGCGCGTCAAAACTGCGCCACATTGCCTGTCGTCCTGCCGGGTAATCGTAACATTTCTGTGACAGCTTAGCCAATAGCTGGGCAAGAATACGATCACTTCCTGCAACCAACTTAGCGTTCGCATCAATCTCAGGCACGGGTTGGTGAAACTGCGCGGTCAGCATCGAAACTGAGGTTAGCCGCGTTGCATCAAATTTCAGCCCCACTGGAGCTAACGTGTCGCGCGGAACTCACAACAACTCGGCTGCGGTATAAAGTCTGCGGCCAAAGGCAACGAAATCCTGCGTCGCACTATTCCCCTACGTCCAAAGTGTCTCGCTGAGCGTAAGGAGGATCCCGGCACTGTCCAGCCCGGCCCAATCAGCCTTTGTTGGACAAGGTACCACGGCCAAAACCAAAATCATCCACCGCATGCGACACCCGTTTCCTTGTGACTACCGTGCGTGCACCCTATGAAGGCGCTGAAACTCAAACAAGTTAAAGGCGCGCTGATGATCCCTCGCTACTCCCGCCCCGATATGGTCGCCATCTGGTCACCGCAGACCAAATTCCGCATCTGGTATGAGATCGAGGCACATGCCTGCGACGCACAGGCCGATCTGGGTGTGATCCCACGCGAAAGTGCCGCCGCGGTCTGGAACGCGCGCGATGTCGAATTTGACGTCGACCGCATTGATGAGATTGAGGCCGTCACCAAACATGACGTCATCGCCTTTCTGACCCATCTGGCCGAGATCATTGGTCAGGATGAGGCGCGTTTTGTCCATCAGGGCATGACATCATCAGACGTTCTGGACACGACCTTCAATGTCCAGCTGGTCCGCGCCACTGATATCTTGCTGGCTGATATGGATGCACTTTTGGTAGCACTTAAGCGGCGCGCGTTTGAGCACAAGGATACAATCCGCATAGGACGCTCACACGGCATTCACGCCGAACCGACAACTATGGGCCTAACCTTCGCACGATTTTACGCTGAGATGGACCGCAACCGGACCCGCTTGCAGGTCGCGCGCAAAGAGATCGCAACTGGTGCAATATCGGGTGCTGTTGGTACGTTCGCCAACATCGACCCAGCGGTTGAGGCATATGTCTGCACGCAACTGGGCCTTGAGCCTGAACCGATATCGACCCAAGTGATCCCGCGCGACCGGCACGCCGCATTCTTTGCGACCTTGGGTGTCATCGGTTCCTCCATCGAAAACCTATCGATCGAAATCCGCCATATGCAACGTACCGAAGTGCTGGAGGCTGAGGAGTTCTTCTCCAAAGGTCAAAAAGGCTCCTCGGCGATGCCGCATAAACGCAATCCCGTACTAAGTGAGAACCTGACTGGGCTTGCCCGTCTGGTGCGCATGGCCGTCATCCCGGCTATGGAAAATGTTGCCCTTTGGCACGAGCGTGACATCTCCCACAGTTCAGTTGAGCGCAACATCGGCCCCGACACCACTATCACGTTGGATTTTGCGCTGTCACGCCTGACCGGCCTTGTCGATAAGCTGGTTATTTATCCAGATAACATGCTGGCGAATATGAATAAATTCCGGGGCCTAGTGCATTCTCAACGAGTGCTTTTGGCCCTGACACAGGCTGGCGTTAACCGCGAAGATGCCTACCGTTTGGTGCAGCGCAACGCCATGCGGGTCTGGGAAGAAGGCGCCGACTTCCTGACCGAACTAAAGGCAGACGTTGAGGTGACAACCGCCCTCAGCATTGCCGAATTGGAAGATAAATTTGACCTCGGCTATCACACCAAACATGTCGACACGATTTTTGCCCGCGTCTTTGGCGACTGACCCGCGTAAGTGCTAGAGATTGTCCATCAACGAACGTCTCTTTGGTAGACCTGGCCGATCGCGATCTTAGGTCCGTTATGCCCCAAAACACGTGCCCCGAATTTACTGGGCGCGTGTTTTGCGTTTGCGCTGCCTGTCACGCGGTGCCGATTTCCCTAAAACTTTGCCACGAATTACGCACTCTTGCCCGCCCTGCAGCAACAAAGCCTTAACCCCGGCTCTGGCATATCTTCCAGTGCGAGTGGGTCGCGTTTTGGGAAATTGGGGATATCTATGCGGGTCATAGGTCATGATCGTGACGTGGATCAACACATTCGGGCGACTAGCCCGGAATTGTCGTCCGCGCAAAAGGCGGCCGTTATCGTACGGCTACTCCTGAATGAGGGGGCAGCGCCGTCTTTGGGCAAGCTCAATCCTGAAATGCAAGCCAAGCTTGCGCGTCATATGACCAGCCTGAAATACATCGACCGGACAACACTTTATGAGATCGTCACAGAATTCGCGGCCGCCCTGGATGCGATCGCGCTAACTTTTCCGCACGATCTGGGCGATGCTGTCGCAATGCTGGAGCAGCACTTGTCGGATGAGATCCTGTCTAATCTCAAGCAAGAGAATGAAGCCAAGACCCCAATGGATCCCTGGACAAAGGTGGTCCAGCGTGAGCCTGAAGACCTACGTCCACTCTTTGACAGCGAAAGTGCTGAAGTCTGCGCAATATTGCTGTCGAAATTACCCGTAGCCAAGGCTGCGACTTTGCTTGCTACGTTGCCAAGCGACCGCGCTTTGGCCATCGCGCACGCAGTCTCTTTAACCGGCAACGTGACACCGGACGTGGTGGTCAGGATCGGTGCCGCCTTAACGATACAACTGCAAACCCGCCCCGCAAGTGCGTTTCTGGACAGTCCTGTCGACCGCATTGGTGCGATCCTCAACTCAGCCTCAGGGGCTATACGCGATGCGGTTCTGGGGGGGCTTGATCTGCGCGACGCAAGTTTTGCATCGGACGTTAGGCGTACAATTTTTACTTTTGTCCATATCCCACTCCGGGTCCAACCGCGCGACGTCCCCAAGATCATGCGCGATGTTGATCCAACTCAAACCGTTCTAGCACTCGCCGCGGGTAAACAAGAGGTTCCTGCAACGGTCGAGTTCTTGCTGGAAAACATGTCTCAACGTCTGGCCGACAGCTTGCGCGAAGAGGTTGAGGCGCGCGGTAATGTCCCCCAACAAGCTGGTGAAATAGCCATGAGCGCTGTGGTTGCCTCAATCCAGAACTTAGTTTCCGAAGGAGATATCACATTGGTGGAATACGAGGAGAACGAGACTCTCTAGGTCTGTTTGGCGCCTTTTCTTTTGGAAAAATACTCAATTGCAACAGCCCCTCGGGTAATCCCCTCCCGAAACTAAGGGGCTGCGGAAGTGGAATTTGCCTCGACAAGATGCATGACGAGAT
>JBLHOS010000049.1:0-24084 GCA_047623825.1 Paracoccaceae bacterium
AAGATCTGGGACCTGACCATCGGTTGGGATCTTGCGTACTAAGATGCCTTGCTTCGGCACCGCTTGGACAGCGGTGCCGATTGTGATAAAAAGGCGGATAAGACCAACGCCGTTTGCCATAGGATGATCTGATGAGTTGGCTTTTGCGTGCCACGCGATGGGTTCGAAACCCGCCTTCCATGGGACGGGTAAAATTCATGCTCGCGATCGCTGCTATTGCCTATGCTTTGTTCTTGTATGAACAGGCTTTTGGTTGGCCTGAAATTCTGACCGTTGATCCCATGCGGTCGCGGTAGCCCCCCCCTGAAACACCGAGAATTTTCTGGATAACGGGTGCGCTGCGCTGTCAAACGATTGCGTGATGGTGCGATTGACGTTTCGACCGCGGACGATCTTCGGTGACTGCCGCCTAGGACTTTGACGGCCAACTGCGCGCCCGCAAAGGTCTTATGCGCCTCGATAAAGCAGACACGCGCCCTGCCCGCAGTTTGGCCAAAGAGGTCTGAATTTTTGATGGTAGGGGATGCATTCGGCATTGCCGGTACTGGGCTGCAAGTCGTGGCCGGTGACGGGCTGGATGCAATGAGTGTTGCCTGCCGCACGGTTGGTGGCACCTGTCGTTTGGGCCACGACGCAGCCGCGCGCCAAATATGTGTGTGGGGCACTGGCTCCCCCCATCCATAAAGCAACAGATACGACATTGGGTGATCTACAGCGCCTTGGTGCTTGGTGTCCTTGGGGCGATCATTTTTGGGTACTCAGCGCGCCTGTTTGTCTGAACATGATAACGCTAAACGGCGTTTACCGGGGACAGGTCGTTTTTTGGGCTTGATTGGGCGCGCTGGAGGGGTGGCGCGCCGAACTTCTTTGGCCGCGGTGCTATCCCTAAGCTGACGCTCTGTGCGTTGATTGGTTAACAGATGAGATCACAGTTTATCAAAATATGGGTTTACCCTTTAATTTGACAGTGCCGGCGGCCATATGGTCGCCGTTACTGCCAATCTCGCAGAGCTAGAAATCGCAGATCGCGCCGCCCTTGCTGCCCATGTGAAGGCAATTCCTGCGGCTGGTTGACCCTAGGCGCGCGACAGCCGTTCAAGGCGCGCCGCACGCAGCCGTGCAAAATCATCACCAGCATGATAGCTAGAGCGCGTCAGAGGCGTGGCTGAAACCATCAAGAAACCTTTGCCATAAGCGGCCGTTTCATAGGTCTTGAACTCCTCGGGTGTCACAAATCGATCAACCAGATGGTGTTTTGGTGTTGGCTGCAAATACTGACCGATCGTCAGAAAATCGATGTCAGCGGCGCGCATATCGTCCATCACTTGCATGACAGCCTGCTTGCCTTCGCCCAATCCGACCATGATCCCAGATTTGGTAAACATCGTCGGATCAAGCTCTTTGATCCGCTGCAACAGCCGCAATGAATGGAAATAACGGGCCCCCGGGCGCACCTCTGGATAGAGGCCGGGAACCGTTTCCAGATTGTGGTTGAAGACGTCGGGTTTGGCCGCGACGACAACTTCAAGCGCTTCGGGCGCGCAGCGGATAAAATCAGGTGTCAGGATTTCTATCGTGGTGCCCGGGGCCTGGCGACGGATCGCACGAATCGTTTGGGCAAAATGCTCTGCCCCGCCATCGGCCACGTCATCGCGATCAACAGACGTGATGACTACATGGTTCAAACCCAGCTTTTTGACGGCATCGGCGACGCGACCCGGCTCAAACACATCCAAATCTTCTGGCGGTTTGCCAGTGGCGATATTGCAGAACGTGCAGGCGCGAGTACAGACCTCGCCCATAATCATCATGGTGGCGTGGCCTTGAGACCAGCATTCGCCCACATTGGGGCATCCGGCCTCTTCACAAACTGTTGTCAGTTTGTGCTCTCGGATGATCTTTTGGGTATTGCGATACCCCTCGCCGACCGGTGCCTTTACCCTGATCCAGCTTGGCTTTTTAGGTTGGATATTATCTGGGCGGCGCGCTTTTTCGGGGTGGCGCTGCTCGGGGATCTTCAGATCTCTGGTCGTCATTGGCCCAGCCTCCTAAGGTTAGTTCAACACCTAACTACTTTGGGTGGAACTGTCCAATACCTGCGTGCATAGTGCTGGCAGGGTTGCGCTGTACGCAACGCTGAAACCGCCAAATACCAAAGGCCCCTGATCAAATCAGAGGCCCTGGAAAATAAAACGATCGATTACTTTGAAATTGGCCTTAGTCGATCATTCCAGGCTGAAAGCCATGTTTCTGCTCATAGTACCGCATAAGCCGCTGAAGCCCGATTTTCAGGACGATCTTGCCCGACCGCGCCGACCAACCAAGACGTTTTTCTGCGGTTTCCAACCCTTCGAGAAAGCAACAGATCCGCATTACAACATCAGCAAGGCCCGGACCGAGATCTTGGACTGCGCCGTTCACACGGTCTCGCGCCGCGTCAGAGCCTGAACCAACACCGCTGTCTGCTGAATGCCCACCATTGCTGCCTGCAGTCAGGAACCGATCCCAGTTTTGCGCGACGCGAGGGCCCATATGCGCGCGCTCAAAATCCTCACGCAGTTTCTCTCCCGCCTGAACAAGGTCCATTGATAAGAACGGTTTGCCGTCACTGCCCTTGCGCCGAGCCAGACCAGACAGTGGCGATTCAGCTAAATTCACCCTAGTATTTTGATTTTTTCCCGCATCATCAGGTACATCACGTGTACCCCAAACCTGATGTTGGGCCAAAAACGGGGTCGACGCCTCCGCCATTCCCATAGAGGTGTGGCGGCGTTTGCGATCTTCCTCAATCAGACGCTTAAGGGCGGACTTACCCATCTGGGTGATCCCATATGTGGAAATTCGTCCCTTACGTTCAGTGCAAATCCAGTCCTTTAGCGCGAAGGCATGGGCAACTTTGCGGTCAACGACGGCTGTTCGGGTTTGTTCACCCTCAGGGGTCGTGCGCAGGACAACTGCCCTGTCCATATCATTGGCAACTACAAGAACCGCATCCTTTTCGCATAGGCGGCGCAAGATACGGCGAGCCTCTCGGTTAATTTCGACTTCGTCAGATACAAGCGCTGGTCGCATTGTAGCGGTCATTCTGGAATGCTCCTCGATTGGATTTAATGTTTCCATTTTGGAAACAGTTGTTTGGGCAAGTGCCGACAGCGCTTCATCCACCAATGGGTCGTCTCGCCGCGCCTCTACCCGGCGAATTTTCCGCGAGACGGTGGATGGATGCGCGTTGGTTTGTCGCGCAAGTTTGCGGACCGTTTCCCCATTAAGTGTATGATCTAAATAGAGTCGTGTGGCCTCTGGCAGCCAAAGGGGCAGCATGATCTTTGTGTTTGTGTCCAGTTCAGGCATCATGGCCCCCTCCGTGTTGACCAGCAGTGGAATGTTGCCCAACACTTAGACTTATTGATTACTGATTTATTAAAATCCCATCTTTTTGACGCAATTGTTTCCATTTGGTAAACAATTCAGGATCCAGCGTGCGTCAAAAAGAAAATTTTGCAACACCCCCTAAAATGGGTGGACCTTAAATCGATCAGACCGAATTCGATGAAAGGACCTGCCGTTATGAATTTGAATGATAGCCTTCGGGACCGAAAACGCCCGGAACTCTTGGTTCGCGCCGCGCGGTTTGGGGCCGCAGAATTACTAAGGCGTGGACCGGCGCGCCGCCGGCGCAGCCCGCCAAACTTGCCAAGTCTTCTGGATGAGGAAGACGCCCTGAACATCGCACGCGTCGAACGGACGGCTGGCTATTCTGCCAGCCGTCACGTCCATATCTTGATCACGCTATTGTGGGCAGCTCAAACCGGCATGCGCTCGGCAGACGCTTAGTACAGTGCGTCTGGCATTTCTTCTTTGCGCTTTGCGACAAACGCGTGCAGCGCCTCGTTTATCGCAGGGTCCATTGCTGGTTGCTGGTAGTCGCCCAAAAGCTTGGCCACCCGCGCGGTGGCCAAGGCTTGGGTATCGCGCGCACCCTCTTCGGACCACGTCTCAAACGGTTTGTAGTCCAACAATTCGGTGCGCCAGAAGGCGGCTTTGAAATTTGCCTGAGTATGTTCACACCCCAAGAAGTGTCCGCCCGGTCCAACTTCACGCAGCGCACCCATAGCTTGGGCATTTTCGTCGATTGCCACGCCTGCTGCTAATTTGTGCAAAATACCTAACTGGTCGGCGTCCATTACAAATTTCTCAGGGCTGGCGACCAGTCCACCTTCAAGCCAACCACAGGCATGCAGCATAAAGTTTACACCACCCAAAAGGGCCGCGTTCAGTGTATTGGCCGTTTCATACCCAGCCTGCGCATCGGGCAGTTTTGAGCCGCAAAGCCCGCCACCAGACCTAAATGGCAGATTAAGGCGACGTGCCAGTTGACCGGCGCCGTAAAGGATCAGGCTAGCCTCTGGTGTTCCAAAGGTTGGTGCCCCGGAATTCATATCGATCGAGGTCACAAAGGTGCCAAAAATCACTGGCGCACCCTCGCGCACCAACTGGCTATAGGCGACACCGGCCAGAACTTCGGCAAAAACTTGGGTCAGGGTGCCTGTCACGGACACGGGTGCCATTGCGCCGCCAACAATGAATGGCGAAATGATGCAGGCTTGACCGGCCGTTGCATACTCTTCCAACGCGCCCATCATGATACCGTCAAATGTTAGTGGGGAGTTGATGTTGATCAGCGACGTCATGACTGCGTTTTTATCAACAAACTCTTCGCCAAACAGGACTTTGCACATCGCGACTGAGTCCGCCGCGCGCGACGGTTCGGTTACCGATCCCATGAACGGCTTATCGCTCAGCGTCATGTGGGCCAGCAGCATGTCAAGATGGCGCTTGTTGACCGGCACGTCTGTGGGTTCACACACTGTACCACCAGAATGGTGTAGCCACTTTGACATATATGCGAGTTTTACGAATTTTTTGAAATCGTCCATCGTCGCATAGCGCCGGCCACCTTCGGCATCGCGCACGAACGGTGGGCCATAGACTGGCGCCAGAACCAGAGATTTACCACCAATTTCGACGGATTTCGATGGATCGCGCGCGGCTTGGGTAAATCGCGGCGGTGCGGTCGAACACAGCTTGCGGGCCAGGCCGCGTGGAATATGAACCCGGTTGCCTTGCACATCGGCACCGGCCTCAGCCCAACGCTTCAACGCCTCTGGGTTGTCAGAGAAGACAACGCCGATCTCTTCCAGAACAGTCTCGGCATTGTGCTCAATGATTTCCAATGCCTCTTGGGTCAGGATCTCAAAGTTTGGAATATTCCGTTCAATAAATTTGGCCGTCTCGATTTTGACGGCAGTCCGTTCGGCGCGCCGCGCAGCGCCACCGCCACCACGGACCGGACGCGTTGTTGCTGCTTCGGCCATGTTGTGCCCCTACCCTGAAGATTAATCCTGACGCGGGTTTAGCCCAGACCAACTGATTGTTTTGCTAAGATAGCGACAGTTGCGAAGAGAAAGCGACATACAGCAAATGCCAAAGCAGTTGGGCCATGTCCCTGAATTTTATGCGAGCAGCGCGTCGAAGCTTTGTGGCAGGACCAGTTCGATCAGTGAAATCGATGCAAAACTGCGGTGCTGACCGTCTTTCTGATCTTGAAAACCTGCCAAACGCACTGTAACGCGCTGACATGGCCGAAAAAACACATGACCGCCTTCTCATCATCGACTTTGGGTCCCAAGTAACGCAGCTTATTGCGCGCCGCTTGCGGGAGCTGAATGTTTATTGCGAAATCCACCCCTTTCAGGTTGTGACCGCAGAGTTCCTTACAGATTTCGCGCCCAAAGCGGTGATCTTATCTGGTGGTCCTGCCAGCGTCATTGACGCCGGCTCGCCTCGACCACCCGTCGCGGTGTTCGATCTGGGTGTGCCGCTGTTGGGGATTTGTTACGGCCAGCAGGTCATGATGCAGGAATTGGGCGGCCAAGTTGAACGCGGCCATGGCACGGCAGAGTTTGGTCGCGCCTATGTCACGCCTGAGGCCCACAAACTGGCCCTGCTGGAGGGGTGGTTTTTGGCCGAGCGGGAGCAGGTTTGGATGAGCCACGGCGACCACGTCGCCAAGATCGCCCCCGGTTTTGAGGTTTATGGCACATCTCCCAACGCGCCCTTTGCGATCACCGCCGACGTGGACCGCCAGTTTTATGCCGTGCAGTTTCACCCTGAGGTGCACCACACGCCCAAAGGCGCCAAACTCTATGAAAATTTCGTGCGGCTGGCCGGATTCAAGGGCGATTGGACGATGGATGCCTACCGTGATGAGGCAATCCGCAAAATCCGGGATCAGGTCGGCGACGGCAAAGTAATCTGCGCGCTATCTGGTGGTGTTGACAGCTCGGTCGCAGCGGTCTTGCTGCATGAGGCGATTGGTGACCAGCTAACCTGCGTTTTTGTTGATCACGGTCTGATGCGCCTGAATGAGGCGACCGAAGTTGTTGCCATGTTTCGAGAGCATTACAACCTCCCGCTGATCCATGCCGATGAGAGCGAGTTATTTTTAGGTAAGCTTGATGGTGTTTCTGACCCAGAGACCAAGCGCAAGATCATTGGCGGCCTGTTTATCGAAGTGTTTGAGCGGTATGCCGCGGAAATCGGCGGCGCGGATTTTCTGGCGCAAGGCACGCTTTACCCTGACGTCATCGAAAGCGTCAGCTTTTCGGGCGGCCCGTCTGTCACGATCAAGTCGCACCACAACGTCGGCGGCCTGCCAGAGCGGATGAACATGCAATTGGTAGAGCCGCTGCGTGAATTGTTCAAAGACGAAGTCCGCGCCTTGGGTCATGAACTGGGCCTGCCCGCCAGCTTTATTGGTCGCCATCCGTTTCCCGGACCGGGCCTTGCCATTCGCTGCCCTGGGGAGATTACACGGCCCAAACTGGAAATCCTACGCAAAGCTGACGCGGTCTTTATCGATCAGATCCGCAAGCACGGCCTTTACGATGAGATTTGGCAAGCCTTTGTCGCCATCCTGCCCGTTCGTACCGTGGGTGTGATGGGCGACAGCCGGACCTATGATTTCGCCTGCGCATTGCGGGCCGTCACCTCAGTTGATGGAATGACCGCGGATTATTATCCGTTCACTCATGAGTTTCTTGGTGAAACCGCAACCCGGATCATCAACGAAGTTCCCGGCATTAATCGTGTGACCTACGACATCACATCGAAGCCACCGGGCACGATTGAATGGGAATGATCTTTGCCTGCGCTTGGGGGGCAAATTTTCCGCTATAGGGCAAACTAAGTCATTATTATTACAATAAATCTTGTCGCATAGTTTACCACCTATTGGTGAGCTAACGAATATTTTTACGGTATCTCGGGTAGTATGAATATCTTCATAACACCTTGATTTATAATTTGAAAATTTCAAATCGGATGTGAAATTTCAGATAATCATACATGTCCGTGTGTGCGCTGGAAAAACTCAGTTGTTGAACTTTATCATGCCGACAGCATGCCGCCTTTAGATAGCCGAAACTAAAAGAAAAATTAGCCAAGATCGCTGACCATAACGGTATGTATCTGATGATTAAGCCATCGGGCACAGTCGTGTTCTGCTTCAATTGTCTTTTGAATGTGTGTCGTAAGACGCTGACCCTTGGTCGGTGCGGCGCGGTATGAGCTGCGGCCTGATGAAGCGATCTGTTATTATAATGCTACCTAAGCGACTTTTCCGGGTCCGCATGCAACGCTTCCCATCCAAACACACCTAATCGTGTCAAATGTGATGGAATTGCCCCTTTGAAAAGCTTTGGTCAGTCGCTCACAGTACGGAGGTCGGCAGCCAGTTTGCGACAACCAATTGCCTATTTTTATATCGCTCTTGGCATACTCAACACAGAAAACGTAGAATGAGGTGATGCGTTCGGGGGGGGCCATGCCATCTGGCATTTTTGGAGCCAATCCCGGTTTGAGGGCTAAATGAACCCATCTTGGCGATTTGTAAGTTGTTCAAATAAGGAAACATGCTTGTGATACTGAAGAATACCAGCGAGCGTTACGGGCCGTTCACAAAGTTTTTCCACTGGTTGATCGTCGTCTTGTTCGCTTGGCAATACGTTAGTGGCAATATCATGACCGGGATGGAGCACGATCAGGTCGTCGGTGGTTTGACGCAAAACAACTACTACAATTGGCATAAATCGATCGGCCTCGTAGCGCTCGCGATTGCCTCTTTGCGATTGCTGAACCGCTACATCGGGCAACTGCCAAATTGGGCGCCAACGCTGACGCCGCCTGAAAAGAAATTCATCCATCGCGCCGAACAGGTCCTTTATCTGGCGATGTTCGTCATGCCGATCAGTGGCTACATCTACGTTATGGCCGGCGGTTTCGGTGTTTTGCTGTTCGGAGAATGGATGCTGCCTGACCCAATTGGCAAAATCGATACCCTCGCCTTTGCCGCCAAGTGGGTGCACATCGTCTCTGGCTTTGTTCTGGCGGCAGCAGTTTTGGGCCATTTATTCGTCGTCTTAAGACACCAGTTTGTGGTCAAAGACAGCTTGGTTCGTCGGATGCTGCCACAACGCAAGTCCTGATCTGGGCACTCATTGGTCCAAGTTCAAATGCGCGTCTACCGCGTTATGCAACGCACCGTTGCTGGCAAGAAATGAGCCTGATGAAAGGATACTGCGATCTGACCACAGAGGGGTGACGCGCCCGCCTGCCTCCTGCACCAGTAAGATCCCTGCTGCGATGTCCCACGGCCCCAGATTGCGCTCCCAATAACAATCAAACCGACCCGCTGCGACATAAGCCAGGTCAAGTGCCGCAGCACCCCAACGCCGAAGGCCAGCTGTGTGGGGCATGGTCGCATTGAGATCCTGCAAACTGTGCGGCAGATATGTGATGCGCCCACCTGCAGGAAGACCGGTCGCCATTAGGGCGCTGCTCAAGGGGACATCCCGACTGACCGCAATCGGATTGCCGTTCAGATATGCGCCCCCGCCACGTTCTGCTGAAAACAATTCGCGCTTTGCAGGGTCGAACACGATGGCGGCAAGCGGTGTCTCGCCGTCACACAACGCGATCGACACAGCCCAGTGCGGCAAACCTTTGAGGAAGTTGACGGTGCCATCCAGCGGGTCAACGATCCATCGCAACCCGGATGATCTGCCAGGTTCTGTACCTGTTTCCTCCCCCAGCCATCCGTAGTCCGGATATCTTTGCATTAGGTGGTTCGAAATAGTTTTCTCGGCCATCATGTCAGCGTCGCTCACAAAATCACCGGTAGTCTTTTCGGTGATCTTCAAGCTGCTGAGCCGATCGGCCGCTTGCAACAACCCTTGCCCGGCAAGACTAGCCGCCTGTGCCATAATGTGCAGAATATCTGAGGCTTCCGGGGGCAGGAATTTGACTGGGTCCATGCGCCTATCCATCTCCATAGGTCACCCTATGGCATAGGGTGGACGGGCTCAGCAGAATGTCGCGATATTCGAAAGCAAGGGCCTCAAATGCTGTTTCCCCTGAGATCAAAACATCAAGGCAAGGATCGGCTAACAGTGACAGTGCCTTCGTCAACCGACGCTGATAGGTCCATCGGGCGGCCTGCCGCGCCGGGATCCGCCCGACCTGAGAGCTGACCAACTGCAACCGTCGTTGATGAAACCGCCCCCCAAGAGGGACCTCCACGTTGTGCGTGCCATACCAGCTGGCCTCGACAATTGTGGTTTCCATACCGGCAACAGAGATAGCAGTCTCAAGGCCCGCAGCGCTGGCAGATGCGTGTATGACAACATCGGCATCCTTGGCGGTGGCATTGGGTAATGCGAAATCGCAGCCAAGTACCTCTGCCAAGGCGCGCTTTGCGGGGTCAATATCAGTCATGATAACCTCGGTACCTGCAACCTTTGCCGCCAGATACCCAACCAGTGCGCCGACGACGCCACTGCCGACGACAACAACGCGGTCCCCAATATTTATCTGTGCATCCCACGTTATGTTCAGCGCAGTTTCCATATTCGCCGCAAGCACGGCACGACCGGGCGGAACATCGGCAGGGACGGGAATTACCGCACTGTCTGGCACGCAAAACCTAGATTGATGGGGAAAGAGTGCAAAGACGATCTCGCCCGCCCGCCCCTGTGTCTCAACTTGTCCGACGGCGGAATACCCATACTTGACTGGGAACGTGAACGATCCCTCCTGAAAGGGCGCGCGCATCGTGTCGTGTTGTTCAACTGGCACCTGACCACGAAACACCAGCCGTTCTGTGCCGCGACTTATACCGGTAAAAAGCGTCCGAACCTCAAGCGATCCGGGCTGCATCTCTAGGGTGACGTCTTTGTATCCCGTCTGCTCTTGGTCCGTAATCCAAAAGGCCTGTGTCGTATGCGCCTGGGTCATAAAAAATGACCTGACTTCAGCACTTTAAACGCCAAATAATTTCGGTTGTGCACATCTCGCGCCACACGCACAGGTACTTGTTCGGTTATGATGATCCCGTTGGCCTTGAATGTCTCTACCTTGGCGGCCTTATTCGTTAGCAGCCTGATTGCGTCAAACTGCGCCGCAATACGTAGATCTCCAGTAACCCGCGCTATGTGCTCACGCGGTTTCGAAGAAAGGCAATTCGCGCCAGCTTTCCTATTCAATTTTTTGTCCTTCTCGACGGGCATAGGCCTTTTGAATTTTGGATGTAGCCGGGGTTAAGCATCCAATGCGCTCAGGTCACCGATTTCCGGTACTGGCGTTTTGGTCGTGAGCAAACAATCAAACAGAATATCTGAACCAAGATCATAAACCTTCGTATCCGGGCGTCGGGCTGCCGCAAGCTCCCCAACCGGTGATGTCGTCAGCGATTGGGGCCCCGACCCGATCAAGAGAGGTGCAACAGCAATATGAAGCCGGTTCAAAAGATCCGCCTGAAGGAATTGGGCAATTGTGATTCCGCCTCCTTCAATCAAGATGCGTTTGAAGCCGTGCCCAACAAGTGCGGCGATGATCGCCTTGGGACAGATCCAGTCTGACCGGGACAAGGTGATCGTTTCGACACCAGTTGGACGTTCTTGCTCTACCGTCTGGATGACGATCCGGCGTACCGAGCCATCATGCAGAAGTTGTGCAGTGTTCGGCAAGCGGCCATCAGGGTCAATAACCACCCGTGCCGGGCTTTGGCCATCTGCCAACCGAACGGTGAGCCGGGGATTATCTTGCAGTGCAGTCTTGACCCCGATCACGACTACGTCGGCCAGTGCGCGCAACCGATGCAAATGAGCCAGCCCGTCTTTGCCTGAAATATCTTGGGCATCGCCTGTTTCGGTCGCGATGCGACCATCCAAAGATTGGCCGATTTGTGCAAAGACCAGTATGTCATCGCTCTGCGCTGCCAAGTCACCATAAAGGGTAAGAGATTGCTCTTCACCTTTGGTCCAGTCGACCGGCGACAGCTGCGCATTTCCAGCTTTTACAGCCAGCAGCCTTTTCCATACTCTCTCCGTTACGTCGACCTGCTGCACTCTATTCTCCTTACTCACCACTGCTCATTCCGAAACCACACTGCAACTGCCTGTTCCCACGATCGCTTACTGTAAGCCATGCGAACCGGGAATTGGTTCCTTTAATTCGGCCTTCGCGGGACCGCCAAAAGGTCCGTATGCCCGATGATTGCTTTTGAGTGCGTAACATTGGCGCTTCGTTTCTGGGCCCAGTCCACGGCAAGGGGGTTATCGATTTGCCGTGCCGCCTCACCAATGCCTATGATCAATTGCCTGTGTAGGTCCGCCTGCTCGGACCCAAGCTGCCATGGGCTGTCCGACAAGGTCACATCAAATCCGTTTTCTGACAAGATCTGTGACGTGAGATGTCCCGAAAGTGGGCCCATCGCCGCTCCAATGCCTTTATCGGTTTGTTGGTGCGCGTTGAAGGACCGTGTGATCGCCTCATCCGCCTCAAATGTCGGCGACCATTGCATGACCCCATCATAATTCAACGCAGCATAGAATGGGATCGCAGCTTCGCTCAGACGCGCCGCCAGCCGGCACATCCAATCATGCGGCATCAAATCAAGCAGGGCAGATGCGGTGACCAACGTCACACCGTCGAGTGGAAGATCGTCGATATCGCGCAAGTTCATAACGGTGCATTCCGAACTTGGGTGCCGTGTATGTGCGACGTCGAGCAGACCAGCATCGCCGTCTATGAACCGCCATGTCCATGCCGCGCAGGCGTCATCGACAAACGCCCGCGCGGTAGACCCGGTCCCGCTGCCCAGATCAAGCACGACGGCATTCTCACCAGCAGCCGCGATCACCCGCCACAGCAAGGTGATATCGCGTGCGGCCAGATCGGCTGGTTCTCTTAGTGCCAACCAGTCCTGTGAGAACGACATGCTAGATATCCGCCTCATACCAGCCGCGCGCTAGATGGCTTTCTTCAAGTGACACCTTGATGCGGCGCACACGACCGCCGCCGCCCAACCCTGTCGTCTGAACGGCCTCTCGCAACTGTTGCCAGATGTAGTGACATAAGAATTCGGTCGTGGTGATTTTGCCTTTGAAGGCAGGCACCTCGTCAAGATTGGCATATTTTAAGGGACCAAGCGCCTGTGCAAGGGCATCGGTCGCCAAACCAATATCCACAACAAGGCCGTTTTCGTCCAAATCCTCGGTGAAAAATGCGGCATCGACCACAAAGGTCGCGCCATGCATGCCTTGGGCAGGTCCAAATACCGGTGACGGCAAGGAATGGGCGATCATCACATGATCGCGGACTTCAACAGCAAACATGCGGGTCTCCAATTGTTTGATTTGATTTAAGCATTGCTCGATATTTTTCCTTCTGTATTTCCCGATACACCATAGCAGAGTATACTTGCTACGCACTGTTTGAACCCTGACGAAATCCAAGTGGTACTTTGATTGATCATAGGTCCAAAGGCCCAACAATCATGGCAAATAAAATGACAAATGAGGCCGCGACCTTTTCCTGCATCACTTGGAACATCCACCGATGCCGCGGCAATGACGGACGCGTGGATCCTGCACGCATCGTGCAGGTGTTGGCCGACGAGGTCTGGTCGGATGGTATAGATGCGCTCATCCTTCAGGAAGCTGATGAAGAGTGTCCGCCGCATGCTGGCATTCTTGATGTCGCTGCTATCGAAGGTGTGACTGGCCTGCGCTATGCCCACAGCCCGGTGCAGCGAAGATGGTCCGCGTCTAGTCATGGTTTTTTAGGGGTCGTCATGTTTCTGAACCCCTCTTACACGCTCAAAGCGATGCACCTTCTTGATCTGCCGGGGCGGTGTCATCGTGGTGCTGTCATCGCTGACCTTGCGCAGGGCAATCAGAGCTTTCGTCTGATCGGTACCCATCTTTCCTTGTGGCAGGGTCTGAGATGGGCCCAGTTGCGCACGATCAGTCAACATATGTTCCGCATGGAGCCCTGCCCGACAGTGCTGGTAGGTGATCTGAACGAGTGGCGCCCATGGGGCGGGCTGGCCCTGTCGCCGCGCCTGCTTGGCACTAAGTTCAGTGGACCGGCTAGGGCGACTTTCCCAATCTCGCGCCCCGTTTTGCCGCTGGACCGCGTGCTGGCAACCGAGCCTGCGCAGGTCAGATCGACGAGCGTCCTTGATGGACCGGGCATTCGCATCGCATCCGATCATCGACCTCTCTTTGCGCAGGTCGACCTGACGCATTGATGTCTACTGACGCCATATGCCCATCACTCACCTTTGTCACGAGCGGGGTCCATCTGCGCAACCAGACCGGGCTTAGTGGAGCTCCATCTGCCGCCCTGAGACTAAGACGGATTTTAGAAGTCTGCTGGGTGCTGGGTGAAAAAACAGGCCTGTAAGTCGCGCGAGGTCCTGATCCGGCAGCATAAATATGCTGGCGCCTGTAGTTTTTCAGCCTTTGCTAACCGACAGGTTAAAAGTCACATCTTCGGCGTGAGTTGCCACCTCGACGACATATCTGAGATAACCGTGCTGGTCATGTTCCCGACCGCGGCTTTCCTGCAAAAAGGCAGGCACGTGACCCACATCCGGCTGGTCGCAGGTCCGTGTCAGGCAGAGGCGAACGGATATTCCTGCCCGGTGACCGACACCTCTTGCGATTTCAAGAACGCGACGATGTTGTCCATAAATTCATCGCCGCTTGGGATCTCAACCAACATCACAGCAACAGCACCCCACGTCCCTTGCGGTTCGATCTTGGCCGATGGATGATCGTTATATTGGGCTTTGGGGGCTTGAAAACTTTCAAAATTCTGCGTCGTGTGATAGAGACTAAAAAGTTTTAACGATGTGTCTAAAAAAGCTTATACCTCCACCTGCTGCGGATTCGCGATGGGCCGCCATCGATGTTCGCGCGCACCATTTTGTATCACTAGACCAGTGCTGTCATGGACACGCGGTCGAAAATCGTCAGACACGACAGATAACATCGGCCCCTTCAAATACATTGAAGTCAACGGCGCGGTGCGTTGGTTTTTGCCAGACTGCCGCTGTACTTGGATCAGTCCAATGCCGTCCTGCCCTAAACTGGGCTTGGCCCGTCGCTAAAGCCGCCAGATCATCTTTTTGATGCTGGTCGCAGTCATCTTGCTGTCGTCATCCTTCACAGCCGTATTGTCGAACTGTTCCCCATAGACGTTCAACCAAAAGGCAATGTTTCCGGGCTTTCTATCGGTATTTTTCTCTCGGCGGCGATAGGTGATCAGTCCGGCATTGATCAGGCGGCGCAGCACTTTTTGGTCGCGACTGAGGCCAAGCTTGCCCGATGTTTTCGAAATCACAATGACTTATGTGCTGCTGTGAAGATCAGCCCGCGACACGATGTTCGTGATGCTGGACTGATCTTCAGCAAGTGGTGTGCGCGCTTCACCGCAGATTGTGACCAAAACTGCAGTCATCGTGCATGGTTACAACGAGACAGGCGGAGCCAAAGTGCGGTCGGCCAGTGAACAGGGCCCGCGGATCGCCGTCGCAGCACCCCTGGAAATCCAGACTATATTGCCTAGAATAAGTGCCAATATCAGCACCGCTGCAACGTTCCATTGACCCACAGACACAACAAACGTCAGAAAAACGACAAGCGTCGGAACAGACGCATGCCCTTCGGTAGGCAGTATGAACTTATGCTCATTCGACAAATGTTCTGCAACGGACACATGTCGTTCCTTCAACATTCTGACCCAATCCACAACTGTGTTGGACGCAGCGCTGAGCGCCTTTTCAAATGGCCCCAGCGAGCTGGCCAATCCAAATTTGGAACGGTCTTACGTCCCTTTTCCAACAGGTGGCCACATGCGGGAAAACACGCCATCCTTACGCACAAGCCCGTGAAAGCACGCGGCCCCAATATGCATCAACACAAAAGCTGCGACTGCATAAGCCCCGTAGAAATGAACGTTCTTTGCCGCCTCTGCCAGTGCGTCCGACCGCAAGACCAAAGCGGGTATCCCAAGTGCGTCCAAACTTTCGATCGGAAACCCACCGGCTTTGACGCGGATGTAGCCCGCCAGCGGCATAATCAAGAGCAGTCCATAAAGCGCGATATGGGTTAGTTGGGCCGCTAATTCCTGCACTCGTGCCAACTTAACCGGTTGCAGACTGGGCGGATTGCGCCACCTGTTAAACAGGCGGACGAAGATCAAGATCAGCAACAGTACCCCGACGTTTTTGTGGGCGATGAACAGAAAGTTCTGCAAGCCTCTGCTGATCCCGTCTTGAACCATGACGAACCCCACTGGGATCATACCAAGAACCAAAAGCGCCATCACCCAATGGATCAGACGGGATGCCACGTTGTATCTTTTGGTTGTCGACGTCATGTCAGCAGCTCCTATATCGTTACAATCTTTAAAGATATTACGCGGAGCCCAATCGTAATATTTTCTGCGCCCCAATAATAGTATATCTGATGAAATCAGTACACTCAAATAGGTTCAAGGACGTCAAATTGGCAGCTCGAAGTCCCTTTATTTTTTCCCCTTTTGGCACATTCGCTATGGCCGCAATTATTGGTGGCGCTTTGCTGCTTGTCGGGAGCTTCATGCTCATCGGACCAAAGCCGGGCATGCAATATGCCACCATAAT
Source organism: Paracoccaceae bacterium (assembly GCA_047623825.1). Lineage (GTDB taxonomy): Bacteria > Pseudomonadota > Alphaproteobacteria > Rhodobacterales > Rhodobacteraceae > JBLHOS01. Next base: position 16,052 of record JBLHOS010000049.1, read on the forward strand.
CGGATTGACGGCCTATTTTATGACGACCATTTGGGCCGGACGTCGCCTGATCACCGACTTTCCGCACTCCAGGCTTGGCCTGTGCAACTTGGCAACGCTTGGCAGGTTGGTGATTGTCGGCATTCTGTTTGTTGCCCTGCTCGAAGGATTGCACCCAACCTGGAGCACCTTTGGATTGGCAATCTTGGCGCTTAGCCTTGATGGCGTTGATGGCTGGCTCGCCCGGAAGGAAGGATTGGCATCAAAATTTGGTGCGCGCTTTGATGTAGAAGTTGATGCAGCCTTCGCCCTTGTGCTTGCCATCTCTGCGGCCGTGAACGACGTAGTCGGGTCATATGTCGTCCTGCTGGGCCTGCCTTATTATCTGTTTGGCGCAGCCAAAGCCTTCTTACCTTGGCTCAATCAGCCCCTGCCTGACCGGTTCAGCCGCAAGGCTGTCTGCGTTTTTCAGATTGCTGCACTCATCGCGCTTCAGGCGCCGTTTTTCACCGACGGACGGCTTGATCTCGTTGTCGCGGCTGTGACCGTCGCGCTGATCTGGTCTTTTGGCCGAGATATCATTTGGTTATGGCGCAAATTCAAATGATGGGCTTGGATAAATATCTGGATTTTCGGGTGATTGTCGCGGCGATACTTGCCGCAGTGGTTCTGCATCTGGTCTTAATCCAGCCCAATCATCCATCTGCAGTGGCGTGGGACGCCCTGCTGCTTTTTCCGCTTGAGTTGCCGGCCATTCTTTTGACCCTGATCGCCGCCGGATCAGGACGGATTGGGCACTGTTTGTGTATCATTTTGGTGGCGTTTCTATCTGTCATAGCAGCTCTGAAATCTGCTGATTTCATCATGTTCACAAGTCTCAACAGGGGCTTTAACCCAGTTGCGGATCTTCCTTTGGTCGCATCGCTTTATGATTTGATCGTTGGGGCCTTTGGATCGGTCGCCGCGGGTGTGGCGGTGGTTTTATCCATTATTGCAGTTGCTGGTTTGACTGTGTTGCTGTGGTGGGCATGCCGTGTCTGGTCTAGGTTCAAGCGGCCAACACTCATCGCCAGATTGGCGTGCGTAGGCGCAGTAATCGCAGTTGCTATGTCTATCGCAGATGTGGGCCAGAAAATGGGGCGCTGGTCGCTACCTTACGCCACGTCCGGCACCGCGTTTACCTCCCGTGTCGGCGTCGAACGCCTTGAGATGGCACTAAATACGATAATTGATTTGCGCGCCTTCCGCGTCGCAGCCCAACAGGACCCATTTGCCGATCAGCCAAATCTGTTCGATCTGGTCGATCGCGATGTTTTGGTGATATTCGTCGAAAGTTATGGACGCACCAGCCTCGACACGCCGTTCTATGCCGACTTGCACCGTGCCACCCTAACCGCAGCAGAGCGTCAGTTGCAGGATCTGGGCTTGTCTATGTCGTCGACCCTGCTGCGATCGCCGACCCAAGGTGGGCAAAGCTGGCTTGCACATTCGACGTTTTCCAACGGTCTTTGGATCGATTACCAAACAGCTTATGGTGCCGCCTTGTCGAGCGGCAGGCAGACCCTGTTCCACCTCGCCGCACAGTCCGGGTTTCAAACGGCCGCCGTGATGCCACAAATCACGATGGAGTGGCCAGAGGCTCAATTCATGGGGTTTGATACCATTCTGGCAGCCAAAGATCTGGGCTATGAAGGATTGCCGTTCAACTGGATCACGATGCCAGACCAGTTCACTTTTGCCGCGATGGATAGGCTCTTGCTAAGCGCGCCCCGCCGCGATGCCCCGCTCTTTGTTCAGGTCGCTCTTGGTTCGTCCCATGCACCATGGGTACCCGTTCCGGATTTGCTGGACTGGGATGAGCTTGGGGATGGCACCATTTTTAATCCTGTGGTGGAAGCCAGTGATCCACCCAGCCTTGTCTGGCAAGATAACGATAGGGTCCGCGACCAATATCGGCTGGCGATCGATTATGCGCTGCAGGTCGTCTTTGCCTACGCTGCCCTACATGCGGCAGATCCGCCATTGATGATCGTACTCGGCGATCATCAGGCGGCGAGTTTTGTCGCCTTGGACGATAGGCCCCATGTGCCGATGCATATCATTGGGCCGTCGCACTTGGTTGATGCCTTGTCCGACGATCAATTCCAACCTGGCCTGATCCCGGATGGCACGACAGACGTTCGGTCTATGGCGGATATGCGGGGCCATCTGTTGCGGTCGCTGTCGTCCGCCCGACTTGTGGAGGGAGGACAGTGAACATTACCATCGCCCCCGCCTCACCGATTTTTTTGCGCATCGGACAACTTGCCTTCACAGCTGTGCTGATTGTCCTACTCTGGACAGCGGCGGATGGGCCTGAGATTGTCCGCACCCTGAGCGGTGCAAATCTGGTTTGGCTTTTTGCAGCCGTTGGCGCGCTGATCTGCCAGACTGTTCTGTCTGCTTGGCGTTGGAAAATCACTGCGGCTGAGCTGGGGCAAGCTTTGTCGCTGCGCCTCGCGGTTCGGGAATACTTCATCGGTCAGGCCGTCAATCAGGCCTTGCCCGGGGGCGTCATAGGCGATGCGGCAAGGGCCGTTCGGACCCGTTCTGAGGTTGGTTTGGCCCTGTCGGGCTTTGCTGTCGGGCTTGAACGACTAGCAGGACAGATTGCAATGTTTGTCACCTTTACTTGTGCTTTTGCGGTGACCTACCTGTTAGAGGGCGGCCTTGATTGGCCACCGCGCTATGCGGCCGCGATTGGACTGACCATCGGTCTGGTCATCTTTGCGGTTGTTTGCGGCGCTATTCTGCGCAGGCGCACGGGCCTGCTGAACAAGACGGTTTTGCGGTGGCTAGATATGGCCATGGGCGTTCTTGCGTCGCGCCGCGTCCTGCCCGCGCAAATCACTCTCGGGATTATCATCACATTATGCAACATCGCGGCGTTCGGATTTTGCGCCTGGGCGGTTGGCGTGCCGTTGTCCATTGGCCCCCTTTTCGCGATTGTCCCACTTATCCTTTTTTCCATGCTGATCCCGTTAACGGTTAGCGGCTGGGGCATCCGGGAGGGCAGTGCCGCGCTCTTGTTGCCCCTCGCCGGGGCCTCTGTGTCCGAGGCAGTGGCCGCAAGCGTCCTTTTTGGTATTGCGATGCTTCTGGCCATTATCCCCAGTTTTATCATCATGGTGACTAAATGACCCTGCACCACATCGCCTTTGCCGTTCCGGGCGATCTGGAAACGGTGACTGGCGGGTACATCTATGACCGGCGTCTGATACGCGAACTGCGATCCCTGGGGTGGACTGTCGACCATATTGAACTGCCCTCCGGATTTCCGGACCCTTCACAGCAGGAAATGGCCGAGGCCCTGCGTTTGCTGCGAAGTATCTCACCCCAGTGTCCGGTGATCATTGACGGACTGGCGTTTGGTGCCCTTGATATACGCGGCGTTGCAGACCTGCCCGCCCCGATTGTCGCGCTGGTCCATCATCCGCTGGCAAAGGAAAGTGGGCTAAGTGCAGCACAGCGCAACACCCTGTTTGAAACTGAACGTCAAAACCTGTCGCGGGTGTCGCGAGTACTTGTTCCCAGCCCCCACACTGCCAACATCTTGTCGTCAGAATACGATATTCCACTGGATAGGATCACGATTGCTACACCAGGGATAGATCAACCAAACACTCGCTCGCAGCCGATCACACCGCCGCTCATCTTGTCGGTTGGCATTCAGTTGCCGCGCAAAGGACATGATGTTTTGCTTCAAGCGCTGTCAGAGATCGCTGATCTTGACTGGCAAGCCGTGATTGTAGGCGCCCCTTTAGATCAGGAATATGCCAACTTGCTGCGGGGCTTATGTGCCTCACTTGGGCTTGAGGGCCGGGTTCAACTGGCAGGTCAGCTTGAACGAGGTGCACTGGATAAACTTTATCAAAAGGCGAGCCTTTTCGCTCTCGCGACGCGCTACGAAGGCTATGGTATCGTGTTTGACGAAGCCCTTGTGCATGGCCTTGCCATTGTGTCCTGCGATACTGGCGCCGTCCGGGACACCGTTCCCATCGGGACTGGGCAACTGGTACCACCTGATCAGCCACAGGCCTTTGCCGCGGCTTTACGCCGCCTGCTGACTAACCCAGATCAAAGACAGGCCTGCGCGACCACTTCACGGCTGGCGGGCAAATTGCGCCCTGGATGGGACAATACAGCACGTCGCGTTGCCGGCGCGCTGACACAGACCTTTGAAAAAACGGACCTGATTGGAAAATGACACAACCGCGCCCGTCCTCCCAGTGCCGCCCTCGGGCTAAAATAACTGCTCTCGGCCGGTCCTTCGACGTTTATTACCGTGATGTAGAGCGTACGGCGCGGATGGACCGGTTGAATCGCCAATTCGTACGCACTGGCAGCCTCGTCTTCGACATCGGTGCCCATGTCGGGGATCGCACTGGTAGTTTTCTGCGTCTTGGGGCCTCGGTCGTGGTTCTCGAACCACAACCCCGCGTGTTTCGGGCGCTTCGGTTGCTCTATGGGAAGACATCTAATGCGATTTTGAGATGCGAAGCCGTAGGAGCAACACCCGGAACGCTTGATCTTTTCGTCAATTCGAACAATCCAACAATCACCACAGCCTCAGCCGACCTAATTTCCGCCGCCCGCAGTTCGGCGCAATGGCATGGTCAGATATGGGACAGCCAAATCCGGGTGCCTGTGACAACCCTCGACCAGCTAATCAAGGACCACGGTGTGCCCGACTTCGTGAAAATCGATGTAGAAGGGTACGAATGGGATGTTCTGATGGGTCTGACCACGCCCTTGGCAGCCCTGTCTTTCGAATTTACGACGATCCAGCGAGACGTCGCATTGCGTTGCCTCGCGCGGTTGATGGATTTGGGGGATTATGAGTTCAACGTCAGCTTGGGTGAGGAGCACGCATTGAAGTACCGTTCCTGGATTGACGCAAAGATGATGCGCCACGATCTAATGACCTTCCCGGAGGCAGCTAATTCCGGTGACATCTTCGCGCGGCGCAAATCATGAACAGCATGACCGCGCCGCCGCTATGCAGTTCGTTCAGTTTAATCGCCTTTAATTCGATCGCTTATTGCTCAAGGATCACCATTCCGAGCATCCGACAAGCGCGTCTATCAAAGGACCTGTACATTGGAGACATCTGTGCCCAAAGCCCACGAAAATCGCTCGGTATACCAGCCTGAACGCGCGGGTCTAAGAAGACCTTTATCCTAAGCGCAGTCATCGTCTCTGCCCAACGTCATGGTCGCGATGCGTCCATTTTGTGCACCGTATTCAAGCCCACGGCCTGCCAATGTGGTGCGTGTCCATGTTTGCAGTCTGCACAACGCCTAGGATGTCGTTCGACCGTAAAATCCCAATTGCTCGGTCTCGGTAAACATCGCGCCGGGGCGCTCATAGTAAGTCAAAACAGCGATCATTCTGGCGCGCGGCCCCTGGACCTGCGTGACGCGGTGGGGTGTGTTTACACCCTTAAAAACGTTTAACGTACCCGGCATCACATTCATTTGTCGCATCAGCGGATCTTGCCCGTTTAACAGATCCGCAACGCCATCGTAATTTGGATCGTCAGCAGTGCGCAGATCCGTACGATATTCAAATATTCCACCAATTTCAGGGGCTTGCAGCAATAAAGTAACGGTAAATTCGGACCGGTCGAAATGCCAATTCAACGCCTGTCCCTCCGCATAGGCCATGACGTTGAACGCGGCCAGTGGGTCAGCCATCGGGTGCAGTTTGTCCTTTTCCATCACCTCAGCCAGAAACGCCACAAACGGCGGCCACTGATATATCTGGGAAACCCGGCTACCAGTCAGCTGGTCAGAACACAGCGTATTGTTGGAGGTTTCGTGCAGCTTTAGCGCCGGGTGATCCTCGTCCAGATCGGGCACCGATTTCTTGAAATAGATATTGTGATGACGTGCATGATTGAACGATTCACTGGCCATTTTCGGGGCATGCGCCGCCGCCTCTGCCAATGCTGCCTCTGGGCGAAGAAACCCGTCAAGATTGAACATGCCATCACGCGCCAGATCAGCCTTGCAGCGCGCGACAAGTGCACCATACGCGGCACTGTCCGTCTGATTGAGTGGGAATGCCTCAAGATCCAGAAAGTCGTGCATATGTGCCCCTAGCTTTGCAATGCTGGCTCTGTCTCTAACTCAGGCCAGATGCCATTTGATGTCGGCAAACCGTCATCGAACTTTGACAAATAGTCCAGCATCATCGGGCGGTTATCGATGAAACCTTTGTAGGTCGCCAGCTCATCAGGCAAGTCGCGCACCACGCGGTGCAGTCTGCGGCCCCATTTTGGCACGCTCATCAGATCTTGAAAGCTGCACAGATAACACCGGATTGGAAAGACCAGCGCGTTGGACCGGGGCAGCCGGAAGAATGTCTGCAACTCAACCCGCAGATGTTGTTTCGATCCAAGGTTTTCGGGCGTTATCGTCAACTTCTGGATGCCCCACTTGTGGTAATTTTCGGGGCTGGTATCCAACAGCGGATTAACTGTCATAGTCCAGTTCAGCCGCCGCGCCGGGGCACCCTGTTGAATGTTCAAAAGGAACTTTAGCGCCCGCACGAAAATCCCTTTTTCATGGGCCAGCGGGACTGGCGCATGCCATTCAAAGAAGTTCATCCCAATATCAAAATCAAGGCTCCAGTCAGCCTGTGTTGTGACCATGCCCGCGTCCATCCACAACATGTCATCACGTTGATCCAAAACGCAAAAATCACCCTGTGCCTGTCGTGTGATGTATTCCATCGGACCGTATGGCAGCGTGGTTTCATCCATAAAAGTAAAGCTGTGATCGATGCCAAGTGGCCGATTGATCCAGCGCCATTTGTCACCGTCACGGTGCAATTCAAACAGATCCGGGTAATCCTCGGATTTTGAGACCATGATCAGTTCGAGCAGGTCCCAACCGGCCAACGTCATGTGCGGCAGGGTTTGGCAGCGCAGCGGATCATCTGCCAGCACCAACGCGCGGTCGCGCAACTCAGCTACGTAATGCTCATCAACGTCGAAACGTTTTTCATAAATGCTGTCCGCAGGGCCGCCACGATGCTGCTCCATGTTGACCGCATACATGTAGCTGTCTTTGTCGAACGGGAATGGAAAGCGTTTGATCGCACGCTCAGAATTACGGAACGAGTAGTCGTCTCGGAAAGTCTCGTCGTTGAATTGAATCGTCATGTTATCTGTCCAATACGAGTGTTTTGCCTTCGAAACGAGAGACGCAGGGCATGATCTTTTTGCCGCCGGCGTGCTCGTCCTCCTCCAGCCAATGATCGCGGTGAATAAACGTACCATCATAGTTGATTACTGCGGTTTCACACTGCCCGCAGGCCCCGCCACGACATAGATAGGGCGCATCGACGCCGGACCGCTCCATCGCCTCCAGCAGGCTTTCTTGTTCGCTGACCTGAATGACCTTGTTGGAAATCGCCAGCTTGACCTCAAAGGGTTTTCCGGGCCGCGGCGCCAGAAACTCCTCATAATGAATTGCCTCACGCGGCCACCCAAGCTCAGCAGCCTTGCCGCGCGCCCAGTCGATCATACCCCTTGGGCCGCAGATATAGACATGCGTTCCCAACGGCTGACCATCCAGCAGGTTTTCCAGATCAATCATCTGGTTTTGATCATCATAATAGACGTTCACATCGTTTGGATGCGTCGACGTCAAATAGTCGACATATGATCCAAGCGCCTCGGATCGGCAGGCGTAGTGCAGCTCCCAATGCTCATGTGCGCGGTCCAATTGTTTGATCTGGGCCAAAAAAGGCGTGATCCCGATGCCGCCTGCGATTAACAGATGCTTTTTCGCCCGCAGATCCAATGAGAACAAGTTGACCGGATTACTGATCACCATTTCATCGCCAACCGTTACGTTGGTATGCATGAAGAGTGAGCCGCCCCTGCCCTGATCATCGCGCCGGACGGAGATGGTATAAGCCGTCTGATCGAACGGGTCGGACATCAAGGAATACGGGTTCATCCGGGTCCGGTCGCCGTCACGCATCTCAACGACGGTATGGGCGCC
>JBLHOS010000050.1:0-23472 GCA_047623825.1 Paracoccaceae bacterium
AATCGCTTTAGCTGATACATTGCCTCAGTGCGGACCCCATAATGGTTGATCTGCGCAAGATCCCATCCCTTGTCCTCACGTCCTATTCGCGGAAAGCTGCGCGGCTTTATGCCGCTAAGCCAACGTAAATTCGGTCCCCATTTTGATTAATGGCGTGCCCGGTTCCATTAAGGACATCATTGGGCGTAAGCCCGTTTCCTTCGGCCAGATAAGGGCGATGAATGTCGAGCCGGTTTATCTGTGGCCCAAAGCGGAAGAACGTCTTGACCGCCCAAGTTATTTCTTGTGTCGCAGCCGCTGCCTTCACAAAATCCGATGAGATGAACCGGCGTCGCACCCCGTCGTTTCCGCTGTCACCAAACAGCCGCCAAGGGATCAGCATGCCCCAGGCAGCCCCGAGCCGGTCAACCAATGCGCCAACTGTGCGATCACCCACATGGATATTGAGGTATTCGTCCAGATCTAGCCAAATCACTCAGTCACCTTTGGCCAACCCACCATCACTGGCCAGACGGCGCGCCGCCGATTGCTGTGCGGCTTGCCCCTGCTCAGGATTGTTCTCAATTGCTGTGATCCATCCCAATTCTGCCAATGCAGACAGCATCTGGGCCGAACCATCATCGCAATCATTATGGGCGATCACGATCCTGTCGAAACCGATCGCACAGTGAAAGGCGACCCATTCAAGAAGGCAAGGTCCCTCGTTGCGCAACGATGATATGAGGACGGTGCTCATGGTGTGCCCGCAATCAGGCCGTTAAGTTCGGCGTGAACCTGTTGCGCGCGATATCGTGCGAATACCGCATTGGATGTTTCACAAGGCCTGTTGAGGCCTTGGTGAAGGCGCGAAATCTGGTCCTTGGGTTTGCCGATGGGATCAACCGCAGCACGCTCGGGTTTGGCCCTTTTCGTAGTATCCAAAATAATTCCCAGTTCTGTGCACCATCGACTTGATTTGCAACATCCCCACAGAACCTACACCTTGACAAAGTCGATCGCGGGAAAAGAACACAGTTAAAATTGCTACATTCTGGCTTGCATGAACGGGGCGGTATGCACGGCTTTGAGCGAGGTTAGAGCAATCTCAACTGATATTTTGACCGAATAACCGAATAAATATCTGTCCCAATGAACCGCTTACAAATTCGGCAATCCGCCGATCACCAGATCTGCGATCAGCTGTGCGTGCGCACGGCGGGTGTCTGCATCGGCGTCACCGCTCCATTTATAATGCCAGTTGAGCATGCCAAAAACCGACATGGTCAGTGCCCACATCTTTTCGCGATCTGCGGCTACTTTGGGGGTAACTATCTGGGCCAACCGACTGCGGCAAACCTCGATCAATTCCCGCTGATACTCACGCAAAACGTCTTGCTGATCGTCGGGCAAGGTACGCGCAGTCGACAGTAAAACGTCATGCTCCGCGTCCGCCCCTTGATAGGCCAGAAGCACCTCACGCAGCACGATCCGCAGCTGTTTGGCTGGATCGTCATTGGGGTAATTCAGGCCGCAAATATGGTCACGCAGGCCCCGCAGGTGGGTGTCGAGGATATCAAACAGCAAGGTCTCTTTGCTATCATAATAGTGGTAGATATTGGCTTTTGAGATCCCGCAGGCCGCCGCCACCCCGGACATTGAGGCGCGCCCATAACCTTCGTCGGCAAAAAGCCGTGCCGCAGCGCGCAAGATCGCTTGCCGCTTGTCATCGTGGTCTTGGGCAATCGGACGAGCCACCGGTTATGCCTTGGACCGGTTGTCGATAACGCGTATGGCTTTCCCCTGCGACCGGGCCACGCCGCCGGAGCTGTTGACGACGATTTTGGCCGTTATTCCCACAATATCCTTGACGTATTTTGCCAGGGTCGCGGCCTGATGGGCCCGTGCCTCGGGCCCGGCATGATCTGGCAGGGGTTCGACATGAACGTGCATCGCGTCCATCCGTCCGTTGCTGACCAGTTCGATCTGAAAATGCGGGCTCAGGCCGGGGGTACGCAAGATTTGTTCCTCAATCTGGGTGGGGAATACATTGACACCGCGCAGGATGATCATGTCGTCCGACCGCCCCGTGACCTTTTCCATCCGGCGCATTGTGCGCGCCGTTCCGGGCAATAACCGGGTCAGATCGCGGGTGCGGTAGCGGATGATCGGTACCCCTTGCTTGGTCAGGGTGGTGAACACCAGTTCCCCCATTTGTCCATCGGCCACGACCTGACCGGTCTCTGGGTCGATGATTTCGGGGTAGAAGTGATCTTCCCAGATATGCAGACCGTCTTTGGCCTCAACACATTCATTGGCGACGCCGGGGCCCATAACCTCAGACAGGCCGTAGATATCGACTGCGTGCATATCGAACGCCTGTTCAACCTCGGCCCGCATGGCATTGGTCCAAGGCTCAGCCCCAAAGATCCCTACAGTTAATGAACAGGCGCGCGGATCAAGACCCATTCGTTGATATTGTTCAAGAATATTAAGCATATAAGATGGGGTAACCATGATCGTTGAGGGTTTGAAATCCTCAATCAATGTGACCTGCCGCTCAGTCATCCCACCAGAAACCGGGATCACCGTGCAGCCCAGTTTCTCGGCACCGTAATGCGCCCCAAGTCCGCCGGTGAATAGCCCGTAGCCGTAGGCCACATGCACCTTATCGCCGGGTTTGGTACCGCTGGCCCGCATCGATCGCGCGACCAACATCGCCCAGTTCTCAATATCATCGGCAGTGTAGCCCACCACTGTTGGTTTGCCCGTGGTGCCGGATGACGCGTGGATCCGGGTGATCTGGTCTTGTGGAACTGCGAACATGCCAAACGGATAGTTGTCGCGCAGATCGGATTTGACGGTGAACGGGAACTTCGCAAGGTCGGACAGTATGTGCAGATCGTCTGGATGCACGCCCGCCGCATCAAACTTGGCACGGTAATGGGGTACGTTTGCATAGGCATGGCTCAACGACCAGCGCAGGCGGTCCAGTTGCAGGGCGGTAATCTCATCCCGGCTGGCAATTTCGATTGGGTCCAGCGTGTTTCGGGCGGGGGTCAGATCCTTCATGGCGCGGTCTCAAACAAGGTGCCGGGAATGGCGCGCGACTGGCCGCGAAATTGGGCCAAAACCGTACCATCGGGCCGCGTGACCGTCACATCATAGATGCCGTTGCGACCCATCAGGTAAACCTCACGGGCGGTAGCTGTTATTACCTCACTGCTTTGACCGGGGGCCAGATAACTGATGGTGTTGTGCTGGGCGACGGTCATTTGGTTGCGGCTGTTACAGGCATAGGCAAATGCCGTGTCGGCCAATGCAAAGGTGACGCCGCCATGCAAGATCCCGTGCCCATTGCAATGATGCGGCTGAACGGCCAGCGTCAGGGTTGCAGCCCCTTCGGTGACCGAGGTGATTTCAAAGCCGAACCACCGGGTCGCGTGATCATCTTTCAACATGGCGTCAGCCGCACGCTGTGCGATTGTCATGGTTCTGGATCCCCCTGCGTTGGCGCAGAAACGGGCGGCCATGGGGCCGTTGATCGGGTCTGGCCTCTGTTATCTTCTATTAGAAAAATCCACGTCATCAGCGCCCCCTATTTTAAAAAACTTGCATAAACCAACCGGTCGGTCAATAAATAATCAGAACTTGGGGGAATGATGCCACAACAGGATATCCATAGCTTTGTTTGTGGTGAGTGGGTTGGACCGGGGCCGGGTGCGCGCGAAATTGCGAATGCCGTGACCGGTCAGATCTTTACCAAGGCTGGCAATGATGATCTTGATTTTGCCGCGATGATCGATTTTGCGACCTGCCGTGGTGGCCTGGCTTTGCGGGCGATGACGTTTCATCAGCGTGCAAAGATGCTCAAGGCATTGGCCACCTATCTGAATACTCATAAACAAGTGCTGTATGACGTCTCATTTGCCAGTGGTGGCACGCAATCGGATCATCTGATCGATATCGACGGCGGGATCGGAACGTTGTTGGTCTACGCCTCCAAGGGTCGCAAAGAACTGCCTGACGCGCAGGTTCTTCTGGACGGTGAGGTTGAGCAGTTGGGCCGATCTGGCACCTTTGTGGGGCAGCACATTTACACGTCTCTTCATGGTGTTGCCGTCCAAATTAACGCCTTTAATTTTCCAGTTTGGGGAATGTTGGAGAAGCTGGCGCCAAGCCTTTTGGCGGGTGTCCCGTCGATCGTGAAGCCCGCCACCATCAGCTGTTATGTCACCGAAGCCGCAGTGCGTTTGATGATCGAAAGTGGGCTTTTGCCTGCTGGCGCCGTGCAACTGGTAACCGGCGGATTGGGCAATACGTTGGAGCTGTTGGGCTGTCAGGATGTGGTCAGCTTTACCGGTTCGGCTGAGACTGCTCTGACATTGCGCACGACACCAAACCTGCTGCAAAACGCGGTGCGGTTCACGGCTGAACAAGATAGCCTGAATGCCTCTATCCTTGGGCCGGATGCCGGGCCGGGCACCCCCGAATTCGATCTATTCATCTCAGAGGTGGCGCGTGAGATGACTGCCAAAGCCGGTCAAAAATGTACCGCCATTCGCCGGGTCATCGCGCCGGACCCTTTTGTTCAGCCGGTGATTGAGGCGCTATCGCGGCGGCTGGCCAAAACCATTGTTGGCAATCCGCAAACCGGTGGCGTCACCATGGGTGCGCTGGTTTCAAACGCCCAAAAGGCTGACGTGCTGGCCAAGGCTGATCTGATCAGTACCGAAGCTGTGCGGGTGTATGGCAATCAAGAATTTGCACCCTTGGGGGCCAACCACAACGGCGCATTTGTTGCCCCAATACTGTTTCACTGCAGCGACCCTGACCGTGCCGTCAAAGTGCATGAAACTGAGGCGTTTGGCCCGGTTTCCACGATCATGGGTTACCGCGATATCGACCATGCAATTACTTTAGCCAACAAGGGGCAGGGCAGTCTGGTTGCGTCTGTCATCACGCGTGACGCGGATGTTGCACGCCAGATTACATTGGGTGCTGGTGCCTATCATGGGCGGCTTTATTTCAATAATCGCGACAGCATGGGCGACAGCACAGGCCACGGATCACCAATGCCGCATATGGTTCATGGCGGGCCGGGGCGTGCGGGCGGTGGAGAGGAGCTGGGCGGCATTCGCGGCGTGAAACACTTCATGCAGCGTACCGCCATTCAGGCAAGCCCGGCTATTCTGACCGCCATCACTGACAAATGGGTGCCGGGTGCTGCAAAGACGACGCAAGAGGTCCATTTGTTTACGCGCCGGTTTGGTGAGCTTAGGATTGGCGATACGTTGACAACCGAACCGCGCGCAATCACGCTGGGTGATATCGCGCATTTTGCTGAATTCACCGGTGATACGTTTTACGCCCACATGGATGAGGACGCGGCTGCGCGGAATCCCTTCTTCCCAGGGCGCGTGGCGCACGGATATCTGCTGCTGTCGTTTGCCGCAGGGCTGTTTGTGGAGCCGAATGAGGGTCCTGTTTTGGCCAATACCGGGCTGGATCGTCTACGATTTACCAAGCCTATCGTTCCGGGCGACACGATCAAGGTCGAGCTGACGGTCCTGCACAAGACCCCGCGCAATTGCGAATATGGTGAGGTGCGCTGGCATGTGCGGCTGATCAACCAGGACGCAGCCACCGCAGCGGAATACGAATTGCTGACAATGGTTTCGGTCTAGAATGAAGGAGGCTTGCCAAATTGGGCCGCAAGGGTGAGGCCTTGAAAGTTAGTCAAAGATGACGCCAAATCAAATCCATTACAGATGGAACATATGCTTAGTGGGGCCGAACGGGATGAGGTTGGCCTCAACATGTGGATAACAGACTAAATTAGATGCCGTTTTTTAGATCTTAGGGAGGATATTACATGACCAATCGAAGAACATTCTTAGGGGCAGTGAGTGGCCTGTCGCTGCTGGCTGTCAGTGCGACCGGCGCGTTCGCGCAAGAAGTCACGCTGAATCTTCACCAATTTCTACCAGCGCAAGCCAACGTGCCGCGCCTGATCCTGGATGTCTGGGCCGACAATGTAGAGCGTGATTCAGACGGTCGTATCCAGATCAACCGGTTCCCATCGATGCAACTTGGCGGCTCACCGCCAGAGCTTTTGGATCAAGCCGTTGACGGTGTGGCAGACATCGTTTGGACCGTCGTGGGTTATACGCCTGGGCGCTTCCCCTCGACCGAAGTGTTTGAGCTTCCGTTCATGGTTGAGGATGCCCGCGCCGCATCCTACGCCTATTGGAACATGTACGAGGAGCATATGCAGGACGAATTTGCGGATGTTCATATCCTTGGTACTTGGGTCCACGGACCGGGCATGTTCCACACGGCTGATCCGGTTGAAGTTCCCGGCGACCTGAACGGTATGAAGATCCGTGGCGGATCGCGTCTCGTGAACCAACTGCTTGAGGCTACGGGTGCCACACCTGTCGGGATGCCGGTTCCCGCCGTGTCTGAGGCGCTGTCGACTGGCGTTATTGATGGTGCGACCATTCCTTGGGAAGTGACCGGTGCGTTGCGTGTGTTAGAACTTGTTGAAAACCATACAGAGTTTGAGGGTCCGGCACTTTATAATCTGACCTTTGTTCTGGCGATGAACAATGACGCCTACGGCGCACTGCCTGACGATTTGAAGGCGGTTGTTGACCAGAATTCTGGCCTTGAGTTCTCAGTTTTTGCGGGCGGAACACAGGCTGACGCTGATGGCCCTGCACGTGCACAGGCCGTTGAGCTGGGCAATAACATCATCACAATTGACGCAGAAACAGCGGCGTCTGATTGGCTACCGATTGTAGAGCCGATCTATGCAACATGGATCGCGCAGATGGCCGAGTTGGGCATCGATGGTCAGGCCAGGATCGATCAGGCCCGCGCATTGATGGCAGAATACGACGCGAATAACTAAGACAGGTTAAGGCCGCTATACGTTTATTGTAGCGGCCTTTTCTATGCAGGCATTGGAAAGTGGGCGATGTACCATTTCTTTTACAAGATATCACGGATCATGACCTATCTTGGGGGTGCCATGTTGTCGGCGCTGATTGTGCTGACTGGGTTGTCCGTGGCCGGGCGTTCCCTAAACGGTTTCTTGCATTCTGACTGGATGGATAGGGTCGCACCGGGCTTTGCTGATTGGGCACTTGGCACCGGCGTCGGCCCGATAAACGGTGATTTTGAACTAATCGAGGCAGGCATTGCGTTTGCTGTCTTTGCGTTCTTGCCGCTGTGCCAACTAACCGGCGGTCATGCGTCGGTTGATGTCTTTACCAATTTGATGTCCGATCGAGTAAATCGCGCCTTGCGGTTGATCACTGAGATTCTGTTTGCCGCTGTGCTGGTGTTGATCGCAGTTCAACTTTTTGCAGGCATGCAAAGCAAATTCAGGTCTGGGCAAACCACGTTTCTGGTCGAATTTCCAGTTTGGTGGGCCTACGCACTTAGCCTGATAGGTGCTGTCGTTGCCGCAGCAGTCGGCGTCTATGTGGCGGTGACGCGTCTGCGCGAAACGGTCACGGGCCAACAGATCCTGCCAGTTGATCTGGGGGCGGACCATTGAGCGACATCATGATTGGGATCTTGTCGTTTCCCGTCTTGCTTGGCCTGATCTTTCTGCGGGTCCCGATCGGTTTGGCGATGTTCCTTGCGGGGCTGGTTGGACTGATCATCGTCACAGATGGTACGCATCTTCCATTCGCGCGGCTTAAGTCTGAGACGTTTGGCACGTTTTCCAGCTATTCTTTGTCGATCATCCCGATGTTCCTTTTGATGGGCCATTTCGCCACGTTAGGTGGCATGTCTCAGGCGTTGTTCAAAGCTGCAGAAAGCTTTCTGGGCCACAGAAAGGGTGGTGTTGCCATGGCCGCCATCGGCGCCTGCGCTGGCTTTGGCGCGATCTGTGGATCATCTTTGGCAACAGCCGCTACGATGAGCCGGGTCGCCTTGCCGGAGATGCGCAAATATGGCTACAGCGGTGGGTTTTCGACGGCGACATTGGCCGCAGGTGGCACGCTTGGCATTTTGATCCCACCCTCTGTCGTGCTGGTGATCTACGCGATCCTGACCGAGCAAAATATCGCAAAGCTGTTTTTGGCGGCGTTTATCCCCGGTGTCCTTGCGGCGCTGGGGTACGTCATCGTTATTTCGATCTATGTCCGTCTTTACCCCAAGGATGCCGGCATCACGCGTGAGCGGATCGGATACGCCGCGCGACTGCGGGCGTTGATCGATGTCTGGCCTGTTTTGATCATATTTTCACTTGTTGTTGGCGGCATCTATTTGGGATGGTTCACGCCAACCGAAGGGGCCGCCGTGGGGGCCTTGGGTACAGGCGTTATTGCGTGGGTTAATGGTGGGCTGACCCGCGCAACACTTGGCGAAAGCTTTGTGGTGACTGCGCGCGCGACCGCGATGATCTTTTTCATCGTTCTTGGTGCTGCGTTCTACAATGGCTTTTTGGCCCTGACGCAGGTCCCGCAAGAGATCGCAATGTGGGTTGGAAATCAGGGGTTCAGCCCGTGGCTGGTGATGCTGGTGATCTTGGTGTTCTATCTGTTGCTTGGCTGTCTGATGGACAGCCTGTCGATGATCCTTCTGACAATCCCGATCTTTTGGCCGGTGATCCTTGGATTGGACTTCGGCATGGTTACGTTGGCCGAATTACACGCAGATCGCGCCTTGGCGGTACTGGCCCAAGGCGTCGATTTGGCGCCCGACATGCTGTCAGGTATTCAGGCGGTTCTGGCTGATGGGGTTGAATTAACGCGTGAACAAATCCGCGCCCTTGGCCTGCGCGGCGTCAGTGAAGTGTCGTTGAACCGTATCAACACCGAACGGGTTGCGATCTGGTTCGGCATTCTGGTTCTGATCGTCGTAGAGGTTGGGTTGATCACCCCGCCTGTCGGCATGAACTTGTTCATTATCAACGCGATGGACCGCAAAACGCCAATGGTTGAGACCTATAAGGCGGTACTTTTCTTCGTGGCGTCTGACATCGTTCGGATTGCTTTGCTGTTCTTGTTTCCAGCGATCACGCTGGTCTTGATACCGTGGTGATCGGGGATGGCCATGATACGCCCGGGGGGCCCAAATACGAAAGGCAGATTTGATGCAGATTAAGGGACAGGTCGCACTGGTGACTGGTGGTGCAAGTGGGCTAGGTGAGGCGACCGCAAGATATTTGGCCAGCAAAGGCGCACAAGTCGGCATTCTGGATTTCGACACTGAGCGCGCGGTGCAGGTGGCCGGCGACATTGGTGGCTTTTCCCAGCATTGTGATGTCAGTAATGCCGAGCAGGTAGAGGCAGGCGTCGCGGCCATCGCCGCACGGTTCGCACAGGCTCCGCGCATTGCCGTAAATTGTGCTGGAATTGCATCGGCGGCGCGGATTGTCGGGCGCGAAGGCAAAACCTCAATCGCTCTTTTTCGCAAGGTGATCGAGGTTAATCTTTTTGGTACCTACAACGTCATGACCTACGCCGCGCAAGCGATGATGCAGATGCCGGTGCTGGACACGGGTGAGCGGGGCGTGATTATCA
The DNA here is from genome assembly GCA_047623825.1 of Paracoccaceae bacterium. Classification (GTDB taxonomy): domain Bacteria; phylum Pseudomonadota; class Alphaproteobacteria; order Rhodobacterales; family Rhodobacteraceae; genus JBLHOS01. The sequence continues at coordinate 9,522 of JBLHOS010000050.1, forward strand.
ATACGTCCTCGGCGGCCTATGAGGATGGCCAGTTGGGGCAATCTGCCTATGCCGCTTCAAAAGGGGCCATCGCCTCAATGTGTCTGCCCGCCGCGCGTGAGTTGGCCAAGCCGGGCATCCGCGTCATGGCCATCGCCCCGGGCCTGTTCAGCACCCCGATGATGGAAAGCCTGCCCGCAGAGACATCGGCCCAGATCACCGCCAATATTCCCTTTCCAGCACGCCTTGGCGCGCCTGTGGAATTTGGCCAGCTGGTTGGCGATATTGTAGAGAACCCATACCTGAACGGTACGGTCATCCGCCTTGATGGTGCGGTGCGTTTGCCGCCACGGTGACGTAGATCCCGTCAGCCCGATGTTGCCTGTGGTAGGTTAGAAGTTCAATCTGGTCCGTCAATCCGCGCCGGGGTCTGGGCCAGATCGGCCAACTTTTCCAATAGTGCCTTGCGACTGGCAATCAGGCGGTCTGTCAACCGACTGCCGCTGTGAAACACGATCCAGCCGCGCGTTTCTTGTCGCCTTTGGGTCAGAACATCGTCGAAACTCATAGCGCTGGTACCCGTCAGCGGGGCAAGGATGAAGATCGCGGCGGCTGTGACCAGACCCCAACGCGACATGTGGCAGGCGGACAATCAGGGTAAAAAGCGACTGGGCCAGAAATCGCAGGGTCAGTGCGGGGGGAGGGGCGCCCACCTGCGCATCTCGCAAACTGGCGGCGCCCAGCATGACGTCATAGGCGCGCAAATTCTGGCGCAAAGCGCCTGTGCGTTGGGTGATATCTTCGGATCCGCGGATATCCTGCCCAGATCGCGCGCCGACTGGCTGCTGTATCGTCCATGGCCGGATCCGACGGTTACTCTGGGCCATTTGCACCCAAATTCCAGCTGCGGGCGCGATCAGCTGAACCTCTTCCCCGGTTTCATGGCTATGGATCACATCTTGGAGCGCGTCTTGGATCTGACCGGTTAGGCGTTTGATGTCATTAGCGGCAGGTTTTTGTACTGCATTCCGGGTCTGTGCGTGTGGCAGGTCAATTAAAATCAGCATCCCGATCTCTATCCGGACATAACAGCGCAAGTGGCTCTTGGCGTCACAATTAAGACCAACGGGCAAAATCTTTAGATCTAGCCACCTTTTGGTCTGCTTGACCTGCAGCGCGATCTGCGCGGTCCCGCTTGTGAGGGGATGGACAGTGGGGTCATTACGGCTGATCCGTTTGGGAAAAATCGCCAAGATGCCACCCGCCGCCCAGTCGGTTTAGCGAACGCGTCGTCCAGGTTTCCTGACGGGGCGCGACCATCCTGATGGCGAAAAAATGCGTTTATCGGCACCCCACTCAAAGCGCGCAATGCCGCGTCAGATCTGCCAGTCTGCGTTCACTGTTAGTCATGTGCGCAAAAATCTCAGCTCATGGTCCGACAAAGCCTGAAGGGACAGCATCGCAAAGAATGGGATCAAGTCGTTGAGCCACAAGGCTCCCTGAGAGTGAGTTTACGTATTTGCGGGTGGGATGTGACCACCAGGATGGACTTTTCAAATTGAGCTTGGCCGGTGACCGCCTGAACCGGTCCAATAGGCCTGCAAATTTCTGTCATGTTATATAAGACCTGACTGGTTTCGACGTGTTCGCGGTGCAGGCACTGCCCGTTCTTCATGATCGGTATAGTTGCTTTGTAAGGAAGACGTCGTATGCCTGTTCCTCCAGCCTTTTTGGCTTAGCCTACCCGCACGGTGTCAAACCAACCCAGCCCGTTTGAGAGATTTCAATCTCTGCCGCAGCGACGTGGCCTTGCGCGCTACGGTCTGGCATTATGAAGGTGTCTGGTTTGAACGCAGACTTAGGTTCTTGGCGAAAAGGTCGGGGCCGCGACCACGATCGGTTGGGCGCCTGCAGCCAACGCCCATCCATCGCAACTCAACCTCTTTGATCGCAATCACCGGCAGACTGGCAAAATCTCGTTTCACTTTGCGTATCAAGACCTTATGGCAATAGGCATTGAGGTCGGTGTTGCATCTGCCGCGTGGCAGGACGGCAGCACCCGTGGTCTGCACGTGGGTTTGATGTTTCTAAATTGTCGGGCAGATCCTGGGCCGTCTTGTCCGATGCCGATGATCTATGCCGCAATTCCAGCGCGGCGGGCGGAGCCCGAGGTTTATACCTTTTGGGCCCCGTGCGCGCTGGCAGACCGCTATGATCCATTTTATGCGCTCGTAGCCAAAAAAACGGATCTACGTTTGGTATGGCAATGACCAAAAATCAGCTTGGTTTAGACTTTTGCGCCAACCAAACCCGTGCCACTGCGGTTGTCGGCCTGACATGTTTCTTGGTGCCACGTTGGCGCGACGACGGTCGGCGAAATGCAATTTACTTGATGTGGCTCAAGGATAAAGTGTGTGATCGCGCGTGACTAAAGATTTATACGCGCACTATTTGAACAGAGGGCTGGCAAGTACAATCAAGATATTGATAGTTTTTTTGTCGCCGTCGCGGCGATAGGTCGGATAGATCAAGTGATCAAAAATGAGGGCATCGGGCACCAATAAAATCGTGCCCGAGGCCAGATTATCAGCAAGCATCTTCTGGTCCAGATGGGCACTGCCGGAGCCGTGTTGCATCATGTTAAACGCTATTTCAGGCGTCCCAACTGAGCGTTTTGGAGTGTATCGTATGGTTTAAAATCATCGTTTCAGCGCAAGCTCTAAGTTGAGAGCCTGGCGCCCTTGTCGACGGGGTCAAACACGCGGTGGCCAAGCGCATCCGCCAACGTTTGAATGCGCAAACCTAACCTTGATTTTGCAGGCGTGCTGAAACATCCACGATCTCGCGATGGGTGCCGTTCGAGCAGTTTTTGATTTTTTTGGTAAAAGGTTTTGCTAGATTGGTCGGCCTCTGATGGCATCGGGCTACGCTGGTCTAACTGTGCGTTTTTCGGATTTTCCGGATCGACGTGCCGAATGTCATCGTGAAGGCGCGGCTGAGGGCTGGGGCGGATGAAAACCCACATCGCAGCGCGATTTCGGCCACACTCAACTTGGATTCAGTCGCCAGATCGCGGGCACGGCCCAAACGTAGTAATTGGTGATAGCGACCTGGTGCGATGTTCAATTCTTGGTTGAACAGTCGGTGTAACGTCCGTTCAGAGGTCCGGGCGCGGATGCAAATCTGTGGTAATGATAAGGGCTGCTCAACTGTCTCAGCCATGGCGTTTATAGCGCGCAACAGGGCAGGCGGGCTGTGACGCAACGGCCCTTCCCGGCGAGGGGGTTGGTCTGGATCATATAAGAACATTCTGGAGGTGTCGAAGGCGGCAACCGCACCAAACTGCGCCTTTATCAGATGTAAAATCAGATCCAAGGCCGATGAGGCGCCGCCACAGGTCATCATCCGACCCGAGATCACATAGCTTTTGCGCGACAGGTTAACCCGCGGGAAAGCCTCCTGAAAATCATCGAATTCTTGCCAGTGCAGGGTGGCATCATGGCCATCCAGCAGGCCTGCTGCTGCCATCAACCAAGCGCCCGCATCCAAGCCGATCATCCGGTCTGATCTGTGGGCCAACTGGCGAATGCGTGACAACGTGGCGCTAGTTGCGTGGATGCGTGCGCCGTAGCCCGAGACAAGGATTGTCGTTTGTCCCGCGATGGGACCGTCTGGTGCGGCGCTTGGCGAAATGCTCAACCCGCTGGAACTGCGCACGGCTTGGCCCGACAATGTCTCAACAGACCAGCTTGGCGCGGCCCCCAGCATCCGGGTCCTGACATCGCGCAACGGCTCCATCGCACTGGCCAGCACCAAGTTTGAGAACCCGTCAAACAGGACAAATCGGAAATGATGTGGTGCTGCGTTTGGCATGATTTGTTATATTTATGGCAGAATTAGTATCATAACAATCGTAAGGTCTCGCTAGACTTCGCGAAACTGTGCAGCCTATCCAAGGACACCGGATGCCGCTTACCATGAACAGAACAGCCTTTATCACATGTGCGGTCACGGGATCGGGGGCGACGCAAGATAAGTCGCCACATGTGCCCCGCTCCCCGGAAGAAATCGCCAATTCGGCGATTGAGGCTGCAAAGGCGGGGGCGGCCGTCGTGCATTGCCATGTTCGCGACCCAAAAACTGGAGCGCCGTCGCGCAATCCCAAGCTCTACCGTGAGCTGACGGACCGCATTCGCAGCGCTGATGTCGATGTTATCTTGAACCTGACCGCGGGTATGGGCGGCGATATGGTCTTTGGTTCGACCGAGGCGCCATTGCCGCTCAATATTGCGGCGACCGATATGGTGGGTGCAACTGAGCGTTTGGTACATATCGCTGAATGCCTGCCAGAAATCTGCACACTCGATTGCGGCACCATGAATTTTGCCGAAGCTGATTATGTCATGACAAATACGCCGGGAATGCTGCGTGCGATGGGCAAGATGATGACTGATCTGGGTGTGAAGCCCGAGATTGAGGCGTTCGATACCGGCCATCTTTGGTTCGCCAAGCAGCTGGTGAATGAGGGGATTTTGACCTCACCAGCCTTGGTTCAGTTGTGCATGGGGGTGCCTTGGGGCGCGCCAAATGACCTTAATACCTTCATGGCGATGGTTAATAATATACCGCCCGATTGGTCCTGGTCTGCCTTTTCATTGGGGCGTGATCAGATGCCATATGTGGCCGCCTCGGTGCTGGCGGGGGGCAACATTCGGGTCGGCCTAGAGGATAACCTGTTCTTGGAGAAAGGTGTTCTGGCGACTAACGCGCAACTTGTCGAGCGCGCGGCCTCGATTGTCACCAATTTGGGGGGCCGGTTATTGGGCCCGCAAGAGGTCCGAGAACAACTTGGTCTGACCAAGCGGGCACCGGTATGAGCCGCGTTGCAGCGATCATCGGCGGCGGCGTCATTGGCGGCGGTTGGGCCGCACGCTTCTTGCTGAACGGATGGGATGTGCGGGTCTATGACCTTGACCCAGAGGCGCCGCGCAAAATCGGGGAGGTGTTGACCAACGCCCGCCGTGCGCTGCCGTCTCTTTATGACAAGGCAATGCCCGTCGAGGGGCAGCTAACCTACGTATCCTCAATCAAGGACGCGGTGACAGGTGCGACTTGGATCCAAGAAAGTGTGCCTGAACGTCTGTCGATCAAGCAATCCACCTTTGCTGAGATTCAGGCTCATGCCAGTGCAGACGCGTTGATTGGGTCCTCAACCTCAGGTTTTAAACCGTCTGAGCTGCAAGAGGGGGCTGTTAATCCCAGCCAAATTTTTGTCGCCCATCCGTTTAACCCGGTCTATTTGCTGCCCTTGGTTGAGGTGGTGCCCTCCGCCAAAACATCGGCGGATGTGGCGGCGCGCGCGCAAAGCCTCCTGACGTCATTGGGTATGAAGCCCCTGATGGTGCGCAAGGAAATTGACGCCCATATCGCAGATCGGTTTCTAGAAGCGGTTTGGCGCGAGGGGTTGTGGCTGGTCAAAGACGGGATCGCCACAACTGAGGAAATTGACGACGCAATCCGCTTTGGCTTTGGGCTGCGATGGGCGCAGATGGGCCTGTTTGAAACTTACCGCGTCGCCGGCGGTGAGGCGGGAATGAAGCATTTCATGGCCCAGTTTGGTCCAGCCCTGAAATGGCCCTGGACCAAGTTAATGGATGTGCCTGAGTTCACCGATGAATTGGTCGACCTGATCGCGTCACAATCTGACGCGCAATCTGGCCATATGACGATCCGTGAATTGGAGCGTTTGCGCGATGACAATCTGGTTGGGATCATGCGTTCCTTGCGCAAAACCGGCAGTGGTGCGGGCGGCGTCATTATTGCGCATGAGGCTGCGTTTCCACCAAGCCCGGCAATTGATCTGCCGGTGACAGTGCGCAGACAAGTGCCGCAAACTTGGACCGACTATAACGGCCACATGAATGAAACCCATTACCTAGAGGCCGGCGCCCAAGCGACCGATACATTCATGGAAATGATCGGCGCAGATGCCGCCTATATCGCGTCCGGCAACAGCTATTTCACCGTTGAAACGCATATTCGCCATCTCGATGAGGTGCACGAAGGCGCGATGATTGAGATCACAACGCAGGTTCTGGTCGGTGAGGGCAAGAAACTGCATCTCTTTCACCGAATGTTTGGACCCAATGGCGTGCAAATTGCAACGTGTGAGACGTTCTTGTTGCATACTGATCTGCAAACCCGTCGGTCTGCGCCGCCATTGCCACATATTGCAAGTAGGCTTGAGGCGTTTGCCGAGGCCCACGCCAGTATGCAGCGACCCGACGGCGCCGGGCGTTACGTGGGTGAGCGTTAGACTGGCACCAGTCTAGGTGAACCAGAATTTCTGCGTAAACGGCGCCGACTGCATGTTCGAAGGGACGATCTGGGCCGCCGGATAATGTGTGATGTGATGTCCGGGGTTGGATATTACGGGCGGTCGGCTAAAGTCCTGTGATGACATTGCCGCATCTGACCCGAACTGAAATTATCCAGCGTCTTGGGCCCAGTTTTGGTGCGGCCCATGGGGCGCGGGTTGAATGTGTTTCGCGCACAGGCGTTGGTCCATGGCAATCGGATGATCTGGTGTTTCACACGCAATCGGGGGCAGAAATTCCCGCCACTTTCGTTCATCCGCCTGCGGACACTGCGCCGGTTCCTGCAGTGCTGTATTGTCATGCTCATGGGGCAAATTATCCGGTCGGCCGTACAGAGCTGACAGATGGTCGAAAGGCGCTGATCGGGCCCTATCTGGGGGACCTGATCCGGCTTGGTTATGCAGTCTTATGCGTTGAGATGCCGTGTTTCGGCGCGCGGCAGGATCTGGACGAAAGCACACTGACCAAGGCAGCGCTGTGGCGTGGTGACACGCTGTTTGGCCAGATGCTTGGGGAGCTGTTGATGGGTCTAGACTTCCTGTCAGACCATGCCCAGATCGACCCCGCGCGCATCGCGACATTGGGCCTTTCCATGGGGGGAACACACGCGTGGTGGCTGGCAGCCCTAGATCCACGGATCAAGGCCGCCGCCAGCCTGTGTTGTTTGGCCGATCTTGCGCGTCTGATTGAAAGTGGTGCCCATGATGGCCACGGTCAATACATGACTGTTCCGGGATTGGTGGCGACCATTTCTACGGGCCATTTGGCTGGACTGACCGCACCCCGGGCGCAATTGGTGTGCGTCGGCTTGCAAGATTGGAGCACACCAAAGCCTGCGTTTGAGCAAGCTCGCGTAGATCTTGAGGCATCATATGCAGCGATCGGGGCGTCCGACGCATTGGAGTTCTTTGTTGATCCTGATTTGGGGCATGAAGAAACGCCACAGATGCGGGCATACGTCTTGGATTTTCTGACTCGCCGACTTTAGCGCGCCGACCAATCTGAAACGGTACCGCAAAGCTGTTGGAACCACGCAGTGTTGGGGGGCGTAAAGTCCAATCGCAGCAGGGTCGCTTGGCACAGTGTAGCCACCGATCTCGATGTTTGAACCATTGTTTGCAAGTTTTGTGCCGCGCCATCTTGCAACGGGCGCTCGGCTGTCACCTCTGCGCGCAAGAATGCGATCCATGCGGCAAGTGCTGCACTGGCCATCGGTGCGCTCAGCCCTACTGCATGGCGGTCGCGCAATGTTCCCAAAATCCGCACTGGGATTTTCTGACTGCCATCCATCGCGATCTGGCGTAATTCATGTTTCAGGTGTGGGTTGGCAAAGCGGGCCAGTAGTGCGTGACCATAATCATCGGCTGTCGCGCGGGCCTGTGCGGGTAGGGTGCATGCCGCCTCCTCAAACAGTGCGATAACGTTGGCGCGCAGTTTCGGGTCGGCGACGGCCTGGTGCACAAAGCTGTACCCACTCAAAACCCCGGCATACGCCAGATAAGAATGGGCCGCGTTTAACAGGCGCAGTTTGCGGGCCTCAAATGGGACGACGTCTTGGGTAATCACAGCACCCGCACTGGCCCAATCTGGGGTTGGTCCCGCAAAATTATCTTCCAAGACCCAGTCACTAAAGCCTTCTGTCATGACTGGATGGGCTTCTGCGCGACCGGTACTTCGGGCGACATCTGCGCGCATTTGATTGGTGGTCGCGGGTGTGATGCGGTCGACCATTGTGGCGGGAAACCGCACAGATCGTGCAATATAAGTGTCTAGCTCCAACCCTGCCGCGGTCGCGAAATCCAGCACAGCCTGTCGCAAAAGATGGCCGTTTTCCGGTAGGTTGTCACAACTGATGATGGTAATTGGTCCCGCCGTACCATGTGCGCGCGCAGCCAACCCATAGGTCAAAAAGCCAATCACAGTGCGCGGTGCGCTGGACGTAAGATCGTGCTGGATTGCGGTGTCGTACAGATCCAACCGCCCTGTTGCCGGAACTAGATGATAGCCCTTTTCGGTGACTGTCAGCGTGATGACCTGCACCTCAGGATCAGCCACATTCCCAACGACTTGCGCGGAGTTTTCCGGCGCTACCAAGATCGCGTCATGAACAGTGATCTGATTATAGGAGACTGATTGGTCATTCAGGATGGCCAGCGTGTAGGCATAGCGTTGCGGCACCAACGCATCACGGATCGCGGCGCTGCGCAGCGAAACACCGGTAATCCGCCATTGCGGGGCGTCCGGGTGCAGCGCGTTGGCTGTTTGAGTGTACCAGGCCTGATGGGCTCGGTGAAAATTGCCGACACCAAAATGTAGGATGCGGGGCAAATTAGACCCCATCTTCGCACAGACGGTACGCCTTTAGCGCCAGATCATGGGCCAGTTTTGGGGCCAGTTCCATCGCGTCTGATAGGCGCAATACGCCTTGGTCAATCTGGTCGGCCAGATGTTGGCTAACACCTTGGCGCCACATGTCATGGCGTGCAGGGATCGACAAAAATGCCCGTGTATCATCGTTGAAACCTGCCAGATTGGCATAGCCAGCGGTCTCTACGACCTGATCGAAATACCGCCGAATGCCATTGGGGCTGTCATGAAACCACCACGGTGGCCCAAGGCACAGCGCGGGCCAATGCCCCGCCATCGGGGCCAGTTCGCGGGCGTAACTCGCCTCATCCAAGGTAAAGGCGATCAGGCGAAAACCGCGTGTGTTGCCAACCCGGTTCAGCAATGCCGACAGGCCATGAACCCAATCGACGGCATGGGGAATGTCAGCGCCCATATCAGTGCCATAGCGGTCCAAAAGCGCTTGGTTGGTTGAGCGTTGGCTGCCCGCATGGATCTGCATGACCAGCCCGTCTTCGGCTGACATTTGTGCCATCTCAATCAGCATATGGCCATAGAACCGCAAGGCGTCGTCGACAGATAGCGTGCCGCGCAGGGCCTGATCATACAGCGCCTCAACCTGCGAACGGGCCAGCCAGTTGGTCAACAGATCGGGCACGTCATGGTCCGTTGCGGTGGCACCCATCGCCTTGAATGCAGCGCGGCGATCCTGAAGGGCCGCCAGAAAGCCCGCATAGCGGCCGGTGTCTTGTCCGGTCATCGCACCAAGGGCGCGCAAATTGGCGGCATGCCCGGGTTTTGCTGGGTTCAGCACATCATCGGGTCGGAAGGTTGGAACGATCCGCCCGGCCCAGCCCGATGCCTTGATCGCGGCATGATGATCCAACGGGTCAAGGGCCGCATCTGTGGTCGCCAGAACCTCAATTGGCATTGCGTCAAACAATGCACGGGGGGCAAACGCGGGGTCAGCCAGCCGCGCCTCAATCGCGTCATAAACCTGATCGGCGGCCTGCGCTGTCAGCTCAATATCGATCCCTAGGGTGTTGCTCAGCGTGTGGGTGATCCACTGCCGACTTGGTGTGCCCAAAAAAGCCGGCCAATGCTTTGCAAACAGGCGAAATATGGCGCGTGGATCGCGGTCTTCGGCGGGCACGCCAACACCCAGATCCTCTAGCGAAACCCCTTGGCTATAGAGCATTCGAAACACGTAGTGATCAGGAATGATCAACAGTTCAGTAGGGTCAGGAAATGCCGCGTCTGTGGCCCACCAGCGCGGGTCACAATGCCCATGTGGTGAGACGATCGGCATATCGCGGATCGCCTCGTATACCGTTTGGGCGGCGGATCTGGCATCGGCAAAGGGCGCGCGTGTCATAGTCTTGATTGTCCCGTGCTGGCATCGTCAAAGTAATCACTATTGGCGGCTATAAGATTTGAGAGCGCGTCAAAAATCGAGCGTAAATGTTGCCGCATCATCTTTTTAGCGGCACCCTGACCGCCGGCCACCACGGTTTTCAGGATCGCATGATGTTCGTTCAGTAAGCGCTGCTTATGTGCGCCATCGCTAAGTGACAGAACCCGCAATCGGTCTAGTGCCATTTTTTCGCGGACCAGCAGGGTCTCTGCGCGCGCAAAGCCGGTGGCGCGGGCCAATGTCGCATGGAACTGGTCGTCTTGATCTTGGAACGCCAGATCATCATTGGCCTGAATAGCGTGTGCTTGTGCGGTCAGGGCAGATTGCAGGTCGGCAAGGGCTGCGTCGGGAATGCCTTTGCGGCAAAGTTGGGCAACATTCGCAAGCTCTAATGCCTCACGCAGGAACTGCGCCTCGCGGATCCGCGCCTCGCTGAGTTTGGTGACGAAATTGCCTCGGCTGGGTCGGGTCACGATTAGACCGTCATTGCGCAACTGGGTAAACGCCTCCCGCACGGGTGTCCGACTGGCGCCAAAGCGCAGTCCGATTTCATTTTCAGAAATCAAACAACCGGGCGGCAGCGTTGTTCGCAAGATAGCGACCTTGAGCGCATCAAAAATCTGCTGCGATGTCGGGCGATCGAAATCCAGCACGGGAAAGCTAACATCGGACAAATCCACTATGTCAGGTCGTGTTGGCATATGCTTCCTAAGGTTGACATGTTGAGATTGCATGATCCGGTATACCGGTATGCTGGTGGGTTGACAATGGGTCCGGCTGGTGCCCAGATATCGCGTGGGCTGCGGTTAAAGCGGCTCGAAAAAGGGGGCGAACCGTGACATTGAGAACGGCCTTGATTGGAACGGGCATGGTCGCCAGGACGCATGTCGCGGCACTGCGCGACGCGTCAGATCTGGTGACGCTGGTCGGCGTTTGCGCGCGCCGCACAGCCAATGCTGCGGGCTTTGCGCAGGACATTGATCCAAATCTTCGCGTCTATGCCGATGTTGCCCAGATCGCCGCTGACCCCAGCATCGATTTTGTCATTATCGCGACGCCGCCCAATGCGCGGGCAAGCTTGATCGCGCCGCTGGCTGCGGCCGGCAAACATATCTTGTTGGAAAAACCAGTTGGTCGAAACGCCGCTGAGGCCGAAGAGATCGTGCAGATCTGTGAGGCGGCAGATGTCACCCTTGGCATCGTCTTTCAGCACCGGATGCGACAAGCATCGCAGGCGGCGGCAACTCTTGTTGCGTCCGGTCTGCTTGGCGCGTTTGGGCTGGCCCAAATTACCGTTCCATGGTGGCGTGACCAAGCCTATTATGATCAGCCGGGACGCGGAACCCATGCGCGCGACGGTGGCGGGGTTTTGATCTCTCAGGCGATCCACACCATTGATCTGGCGCTGTCGCTGACAGGTCCGGTTGCATCCGTGCAGGCGCTGGCTGCCACCACCCAGTTTCATACGCTCGAGGCGGAAGATTTTGTCTCAGCCGGTCTGGTCTTTGTCGATGGTGCGGTTGGATCACTTGTGGCCAGCACGGCCAGCTACCCCGGCGGTCCCGAGACGATCACGCTGCATTTTGCAAACGCCAGCCTACATTTAGGATCCGGCATTCTGCAGGTGTCTTGGCGCGATGGGACGACCGAAACTTTTGGTGCTGCCGCCAGTACTGGCGGCGGTAGTGATCCGATGGCCTTTACCCACGCTTGGCATCAGGGCATTCTGGAGGATTTTGTTGCGGCCCTGACTGAGGGACGCGCACCGGTCGCCTCTGGCCGTGACGCATTGGCCGCACACCATTTAATTGACGCAATCACCCGTTCAGCCGCGCAAGGCTGCGTTGTATCCTTAAAAAGGCAAGACGCCGAATGACCAGAGTTTTGAAATTTGCAGCCCTTGGGATAGATCATCGCCACGTTTTCGGGATGTCTGAAAAGATGATGCAGTTGGGCAATGAATTTGTTGGATGGTGGACCGACGGGGCGCCTGAGCCTTTGGAGGGGTTCCAAAAACGCTTTCCAACTATTCCGCGCGTTGCTGATCGGGCGGTGTTGCTGGCTGACCCGACGATTGATTTGATCTTGATCTGCGCTATCCCGCGTGACCGCGCAGCCCTAGCGATTGAGGCGATGGAGGCGGGCAAAGACGTCATGGTTGATAAGCCGGGTTGCACCTCTCTGGCTCAATTGGATGCGATCAAACGGACGACGGCCCGAACAGGGCGCATCTGGTCGGTAGATTTTTCGGAACGGTTTGAAGTGGCAAGCGTGACCAAAGCGGCCCAATTGGTGCAGGCCGGTGCCATTGGAAAAGTTGTACAGACGGTTGGGTTGGGGCCGCACCGCATCAACCGCGCCGCACGGCCCATTTGGTTTTTCGATCGCGATGCGTATGGTGGGATTTTGTGTGATATCGCCTCACACCAGATTGACCAATTTTTGTATTTCACCGGCTCAACCGATGCAGAGATTTCGATGGCGCATGTCGGAAACTACGCCAATCCCAATGATGCTGGGTTGCAGGATTTTGGTGAGATTTCACTGCGGAGCGATAAGGGCCACGGTTATATCCGCGTCGATTGGTATACGCCGGATGCACTGCCAACATGGGGCGATGGGCGGCTGACGATCTTGGGCACTGAGGGCTATATCGAGGTGCGCAAATATGTCGATGTTGCGGGCGATGACGGGATCGATCACCTCTATCTGGTGAATGGGGCACAGTGTGAGAAGATCGATTGTTCGGACGCCGGTTATCCCTATTTCGCGGCCCTTGCCGATGACATTCGCAATCGGACCGAAACCGCCATGCCACAGGCCCACGCGTTTAAGGTCATGGAGCTGGGGTTGCGCGCGCAAGAAATCGCGGAAAGCGTCCAAGGATGAATGGACCGATCAGAGTTGCGATCTTGGGCGCTGGCATCGGCGCGGAGCATTTGGCGGCCTATCTGGCCCTGCCGGACCGATTTACCGTCCGCGCGCTGGTCGATCTTGATACCAACCGGGCCACGGCGGTTGTGGGTGATACCGGTGTTTGCGTGCTTGGCGATATGGCGCAGGTTCTGGCTGATCCAACTATTGATCTGATCGATGTTTGCCTACCGCCACATCTACATTTTTCGGTGACCAAGGCCGCACTGGAGGCGGGCAAGCACGTGATCTGCGAAAAGCCGTTGGTGCGATCTTTGGCTGATGTGGACGCCCTGATCGCGGTGGCCAATGCGACGGGCAAAAGTGTCTTTCCGGTGTTTCAGTACCGCTATGGACCCGCGACCGCGCAGTTGCGCGCGCTAATGGATGCAGGTCTTGCCGGTCGCGCGTACGCCGCCAGTCTGGAGACGCATTGGAACCGTGGGCCAGATTATTATCAGGTCGCGTGGCGCGGCACATGGGCGGGTGAGGCGGGAGGCGCTGTTTTGGGCCATGCCATTCATAACCATGATCTTTTGTGCCATTTTCTGGGTCCCATCGCTAGTCTTAGCGCATATACCACCACCCGTGTGAACGATATTGAGACTGAGGATTGCGCGGCAATCTTGATGGTATTGCAAAGCGGCGCCGTGGCCACCAGCTCAATCACGTTGGGTGCGGCGGACGACACAACGCGCATCCGCCTGACGTTTGAAGGGTTCACCGCCGAAAGCGGAACCGCCCCTTATGCACCGGCCCAAGATATCTGGACGTTCACCGCGCGCAGCCCTGTTCTACAATCTGCAATTAATGACGTGTTGGCAGGCGTGCGCGATGTGCCGGCGGGTTTTGTGGGATATCTGGATGCCATTGCTGATGCACTGGCGGGCCGGCCGGGGCGTGAAATTACCTTGGCAGACGG
>JBLHOS010000051.1:0-22687 GCA_047623825.1 Paracoccaceae bacterium
GAACCAGCGTCGTCACCAGCCCGCTGTGGGGTGTAACCTATATTCACCTGATGTTTGATGCACACCAGATCCTCACTGCCAACGGAATGCCATGTGAAAGCCTGCTGCCTTCGGCACCTGTGCTGGACGCTTTCCATGATCAAAGTCGCGAAGAACTTTTAGCGATCTATCCCGACCTGCGCGCAGCCCCGACCCATGGCCCATTCCAAATGGCCCGGCCGTCGATGTCAGCGCCTGAAACGCGATTTGCAAGATTTGGCTGAAACGAAAAAGGCCCGCCACAAGGGCGAGCCTTTCGTTATTTTGTAAAATCAACAGTTATGCAGACTCAAGCACGCCTTGCTCCCGGGCCAAATCACGCATCCGTTTTTGCAGCTTTTCAAACGCACGAACCTCAATCTGGCGAATCCGCTCCCGGCTGACATTGTAAACTGTGCTTAGATCTTCCAGTGTCACCGGCTGATCCTTCAAGCGACGTTGGCTCAGAATGTCGCGCTCACGCTCATTCAGCGCGTTCATCGCCTCAGACATCAACGCCATCCGGCTTTTGAATTCATCTTGTTCTTCGTAGTCACTTGCTGTGTTGGCGCTTTCATCCTCCAGCCAGTCTTGCCATTGGGTAGCACTTTCACCGTCGCTGCCGACCATCGCATTAAGAGACGCGTCGCCCCCCGACATACGCCGGTTCATCGAGATCACTTCGGTTTCAGTCACACCAAGGTCATGGGCGATGCGCGCCACGTTCTCAGGCCGCATATCGCCGTCTTCCAAGGCGCCAATCCGAGATTTAGCTTTGCGCAGGTTGAAAAACAGTTTCTTTTGCGCTGACGTTGTGCCCAATTTTACAAGGCTCCAGGACCGCAGGACATATTCCTGGATCGAGGCGCGGATCCACCACATGGCATAAGTCGCCAAGCGGAACCCCTTTTCGGGGTCAAAGCGTTTTACAGCCTGCATCAGACCCACATTTGCCTCTGAGATCACCTCAGCTTGCGGCAGACCATACCCCCGGTAGCCCATCGCGATTTTCGCGGCGAGGCGTAGGTGGCTGGTAACCATCTGGTGGGCGGCGTCAGTATCTTCGTGGTCGACCCAACGCTTGGCCAACATGTATTCTTGGCCGGGCTCCAACATCGGGAACTTGCGGATTTCCTGAAGATACCGGTTCAACCCCTGTTCTGGGGATGGTGCGGGAAGATTTGCATAAGTCGCCATTTAGCTGACTCCCTGTTTGCTCGGCTCTTGAGATGTGAACCCTGTTAACTTTGTAAGTATTTGGGAGTGAAAAACAGGATTTCAAGAGGCTTCTGAACTGAATGGTTCAGAATATGTCGAAAAAGAATGCGCACAGCAATGCTTGTTTCGGCAATATCACGTGCCTGTGTGCACATGTGTTCGGGCTCAGCCGCGCAGAACTTGCAAAAGCTCCGCAAGATCAGCCGGAAGGTTAGCCTCAAAGCTCATTTCTTCATGGCTGACGGGGTGTTTGAACCCCAATGTAGCGGCATGCAGCGCCTGACGGGGAAACTGCATCAACGCGGCAGCCCGCGCTGGCCCAACAGCCTTTTCTGAGACTTTGCGCCGCCCGCCGTAAGTCGCGTCACCAATCAGTCCATGCCCCGCATGGGCCAGATGCACACGGATCTGATGCGTGCGCCCAGTTTCCAGCCAACATTCGACCAAGGCGGCAGAGCCAAAATCCTCGAGTGTTCGCGACCTTGTAATCGCATGACGCCCACCCTGAAACTTGACCGCTTGGCGTTGCCGATCCGTCTTGTGGCGCGCCAATTGGGTACTGATTTTCAAGATATTACTGCCTTCAAAACTGATGCCGGGCAGTCCGCGCAACCTGGGGTCAGCCGCATCAGGCACGCCGTTGCAAATTGCCAGATAGCGGCGATTGACGGTGTGTTTTTCAAATTGCGCGGCCAGACCGTGGTGCGCGCGGTCTGATTTGGCCACAACCAATAGGCCGCTAGTATCTTTGTCGATCCGGTGCACAATGCCGGGGCGCTTTTCTCCACCGATACCCGACAGCTCACCACCAAAATGATGCAATAGCGCATTGACCAATGTGCCAGACGGCGAGCCGGGAGCCGGATGAACAACCATTCCGACCGGCTTGTTCACGACAACCAAGTCATCATCTTCAAACAAGATCTCCAGCGGAATATCCTCAGGCAGCGTCGCGACATCAACTGACGCCTCGACTGTGACCTCTAGTAAATCATCCTCAAGCACCTTGGCCTTTGCATCGGTCACCACGACGCCGTTCAACTGCACAGCCCCCTCGGCAATCAGCCGCGCCAGACGTGAGCGGCTGAGGCTCGCGTCCTCTGGCACATCGCGCGCCAGTGCTTTATCAAGACGCGGAGCTGGGTTGGGGCCGATACGGACCGCGACGATCTTGGATTGAGGCGCGGACATGGGCGATACTCCGATAAAGGATGATCAGGCGGAAACAGGGGTTGAGCCTGCAAACCTGAAATTTTTACGTATTCTCGTAACGGTCTTGACCCTTACGATGATCGGCGGGCTGATAACGGTCGTAGCGGTCTTTGTCACGCGTTTCCCGGCAGCCAGTGGTCTGATGCTGCCCGATGTCATTACTCTGCCAGACGGCACTCAGGCGCTGTCATACACTGTCGGGCCCGATTGGTACGGCATTGTGACAGCACAGAACACGATTCTGATCTTTGACCGGAACACCGGCGCACTGCGCCAGACTGTTACGATTGAATAGGACGTCAGGGTTTGGGGTGGTACCACCTCCTGGTCTCGAACCAGGGACCTCCTGATCCACAATCAGGCGCTCTAACCAACTGAGCTAAGGCGGCACTGCGCCCGCATTTAGACCCAAGGCCTTATGAATGCAAGGCCTGTCAGGACGACAAATTAATCGACCAATGCTGTTCTATCGAAGGTTGCCCGAAGGACACGACCGGACGGCTGTCGTCAAGCGTGAACCCAAACTTTTCATAGAGCACGCAAGCGGCCTTGTGTGACTGGTGCGCCCACAGAACCAAGGAGTGGTAACCAGCATCTTGGGAAAAGCCTAGTCATTCACGCAACAACCAACGCCCCAGCCCCTTGCCACGCGCCCCAGGCGACAGCAAAAACATGCGCAACTTGGCCACACCCATCTCTGGCCCCTTTACGCAAAAGATAGAGTCTAGGCGCTGGTCACCTTCCCACGCGATCCACGCCCGTTCCATTTCCGGGTCCCTGCTGCGGATGAAGCCCGCAAGGATTTCTGCGACCAATGCCCCGAACGTATGATCGAATTCCTCTTCGGCGGTATAAATTTCTGGTTGCTGTTGGATCAGCCACCCAGCATCGCCAACACCCAGATCCCGCAATTCAATTTCCGACACTGTCGCGCGTCCTTTCGCGTGTCTTGTCAGTCCGGCCCCAAATCGTTAGATCAGCACAATCTGGTCTCGGAGAAAATCACATGAGCATCAACACCGAAAGCGATATGGCCGCCAATCTACAAATTGGACCAACAAGCATCGGCATGGTCCGGATCTTTGTTGAGGCAGAAGGCGTGAATTTACCGCTGGATTTTGAGCCCGAAGAAGCCTTGGAGATTGCCGAGGAATTGCGTGCCGCCGCGGAGGCCGCCCGCGCGATGGGTAAAAAAGGCTAAACCGGCAATCGCGGATCGCGTAGCGTTTGCAGCCTGAGGGCTGCCACCCGTGCGAATTTCTGCAACAGCACTTTGCGTCTCGCGCTTGCCAACTTGGTCTCTGGTCCGACGCGCAAGATCTCTGCATCATACGCGTCGGCGATGATCAGTCCGGTACCTTCGGGCAAAAGGTCAGTTGGAAAATCTTCGTCAACCGCCCAGAAATACCGATCACACCACTCTAGATACCCCTCCCACTTGCTGTCGGATGTGAAATCCGCGCGGGACGATTTGCATTCGATCACCCACATCTCACCCTTGGGGCCAAGCGCCATCACATCGACGCGCAACCCGCGCTGCGGAGTAAATTCTTCAATCGTTACAAAATCATGGTCGCGCAGATGACGGCAGACCCCGCGGGCCAATAGCTGACCGGGCTTCAAGGCGGTGGGTAAAAGATCATCCGGCATAGGATTAGCATGAACAATAGGTGAACAAAGATCAAGTTGATTGGATGTTGAGATGAAATCTGTAGGTACCATGCCATCTATGAAACCCAGATGCGTCGTTTATGACACCCAACCCAAACTTGAGCTTCCCGGCCCTGGCCGACCCGATCCAGCGCAACATCGTGCACCTGCAGGCGCAAGGCGCGTGGACGATTGGCGCTGTTGCACAGGAGTTCTATATAACCCGATGCGCCGTCAAAAATCACCTCAGAGTGCTAGGGGACGCCCAATTCAACATCGTCACCCCTCAAGGGCGCAAGCCCATCAATCGCCTGAACCCAGACGGTTTTCGATCTATTTCCACCGGTTAGAGGGGTTCACCATCTTGTAGGATGACCACCTGACAACCTTGAAATTTATAATTGAAAAAGATGCACGCCATGACTGATCACAGCATCGAAAAGACCCTGATCCTGCCGGCCACGCCGCAACTGTCTGGGCCTACCTGACCAAAGCCGATCAAAGCCGATCAAATCAGTACTTGGTTCCATAAGCCAAAGCCCGATCTGGCGGACGATCAGGCCTCTACAATGCCAGGATCTGACCGTGAGCCGCAGTCCTGAGGGCCGGTGCAGGTTTGTGATCTGCCAAAACCACTTTCCCATAGTTTTACGGCGCATCCGATGAGGGATCTGGTGACAACAGTGAGCTGGACAATGACCTTGGCGGAGGCAGGAACGCGCTTGCATTTGCACCACTCAGCCTTCCGTGCCGGCGCTGCGCTATTTGCGCTGTTGACCATGTTTGACAAGGGCTGGGATGGCCCTTTGATCCAGATGCGCGACGCGATAATTTAAGCCGCGTGTAATACCTCTTGTCGCAATGCCTGTAGCAGCCTATCTGAGAGGAAGGCGGGTTCTGTCTTTCTTGTACCTGTGGCAACATTCCAGTGGCCTTAAGCAATTCCGAGGGAGCTGGCTCTGTCCGGACCCTGGTTCGATTACCCGGTGCCCACCTGTACATACAGGTCCTCGGGAATATACGCCTCTACGGTTGTGATGGTCCCGCCGCCTGATCCCATTAACGGTGCCGGTCTTTAGGGATCGTCACCGGGATCACCCCCTGCATCTGTGACATTTGCCGACTGCCGTCCTGTGGCGTGTCATTGGCTTGGTCCATGCTCATGCATCTTATCGCCGACTTGCGCTGATCCAAACGTGATCCCACCAAAAACAAACAACATGATCACCACCATCGGTCCCACGACAGTGTGCGTCACCAAGTGGAACAGATTGCCAATTTTGAAACCCAACAGCAGCGCAACGAACGCCGCTGTAATCCCAAAGCCGATGGCGGCATGATGTAAAATCAAGCGGATATGATCAGGCATTGTATCCTCCTAAATCACCGTCAAAAGTATGCGTCTGTCAGATCAGGACAATCCCAAGGCCGCCATGATCCAAAAATCCAACACGAATCGGTTTGTACTTGGTGAGTGAACCAGTGGATTGCTGCCTCAAAAGGCGTCTGGCCGGGCCCCACGCGCCATATGATCCAGCACGGCATTCACAAATTTCGACTCAGGCCCTTCGGGAAAGAACGCGCGAGCCACATCTACGAACTCATTGATCACAACTTTGGGTGGTGTGTCATTTTGGGTCAATTCAGCACCAGCCGCGCGGAACAATGCCCGCAATGTCGGATCGATCCGGGCAATCGGCCACTTTGCAACCAGCGCGCGGTCGGTCAGCTGGTCAATCGTCGATTGGAATTCAACGGCGTCTTCCAACAGCTTGCGAAAGTGTATGGGGTCGCCCTCAACCATCTCCTCGCCCTCGATCTCCTCACCAAACCGCCAATTTTCAAATTCCACACGCACGACATCGACGCCTTGCGAAGAATGCTCCATCTGAAACAGCGCCTGAACGGCATAAAGCCGAGCTGCTGATTTCATCTGCCGCAGCAACTCTTTACTGGGTCCTTTGGGGCGGGTGATTGTCATGCGGTGGATGGTCCTTTTGAATTGCCGGCCACTTCGATCACATCCGGTCGCGGCATAAAGCCGATGCTGCCTTTAGGCCGCCCAAACTTCCGCGTCAACGCGATCAGGTGCAGTGCGGCAACAGCAGCGCCCCCGCCTTTGTTCATTTCGGTGGGATCAGCACGCACAATCGCCTGATCCCGGGTCTCGACAGTCAGGATGCAATTGCCGATGCACGCGCCACTCATTCCCAGCATCGTCACACCGCGGTTCGATTCTTCACAAACCGTTTCGTAGTGCGTCGTCTCACCCCGGATCACACAGCCAAGGGCCACAAAGCCATCAAAATTCGCCTGCCGCTGGGCAATGCCAATTGCAACAGGGATCTCAAGCGCGCCCGGAACCTCGATAACCTCATAGGTCGCGCCAGCCGCATCAAGGGCTGCCTTGGCCCCAGCCAACTGGTGATCTGCGATTGCTTTGTAATAGGGCGCAATCACAATAAGCACTTTCACCGGTTTATCAAATTCGGGCAAAGGCAGTGTGTAGTGTTCGTGGGTCGTAGCCATCCACTATCCTTTCGTGATCGGGCGGATGCCCGTGATCGACAAGCCATACGCTTCGAGACCGACCACATTTGGTTTACCCGAATTAGTGACCAACTCCATCTCGGTCACGCCAAGGGCGGCCAGGATCTGTGCGCCAAGGCCGTATTGGCGCAGCTTGTGCGGTGATGCCCCGCCGCCAACATCCAGCTTCATTTCGGTATCACGCAGCAACACAACGACACCACGACCCTCGGCCCCGATCATGTGCATCGCGTTGGACAGCTCATCCGGATCACCGTCAACAAGACCCAGAACATCCTGCAGCGGGTTCAACGCATGCATCCGTACCAAGATAGGCGCATCGGTCGTCAAATCACCTTTGGTCAGCACGATGTGCTCAGCCCCCTGTGTCTCATCGGTAAAGACGCGCATCAGCCAATCCCCACCGTAGACTGAGGTGACGGGACGAACCGAACTTTCGTTGACCAGATTGTCATGGCGACGGCGATATCCGATCAGATCACTGATCGTACCGATCTTCAGCGCGTGACGCTGCGCAAAGGCGACCAGATCAGGCAAACGCGCCATCGATCCATCTTCGTTCATAATCTCACAGATCACGCCCGACGGGTTCAGCCCCGCTAGTCGGCTGACATCAACCGCAGCCTCGGTATGGCCAGCACGGACCAACACACCACCGTCACGGGCGCGCAATGGGAACACATGGCCCGGCGTCGCAATATCGGCAGCTGTCTTGCCCTGATCAATGGCAACAGCCACCGTGCGAGCCCGGTCATGGGCCGAGATGCCGGTGGTCACACCTTCGCGTGCCTCAATGGAGATCGTGAATGCGGTCTCGTGGCGCGATGAATTGTAGGATGCCATCAAGGGTAGGCCCAGTGCGTCAACCCGCTCACCCGGTAGCGACAGACAGATCAGACCGCGCCCATAGGTCGCCATGAAGTTAATCGCCTCTGGCGTTGCCATCTGCGCGGGGATCACCAGATCACCCTCGTTCTCGCGGTCCTCATGGTCCACCAGAATAAACATGCGCCCGTTGCGGGCATCCTCGATGATCTCCTCAATCGGAGAGATCACATCGCGCCAATCCTGTTCAACGGGACCGGGTTGCTCAAATGGAATTGCCTCAGACATGAGACCTCCTGAAAAAATCATCGGCAGACAGCACGCCTGCAAGTTTGGCCGCAGCGCACCAGTCACGCTCAGCTGAAGTCGCGGCAACCAGTACGACACTATCTGCAGGCAATTTTTGTGCCCGAATAGCGCCCACAATCTGGTCGCGCATCTGAGGCCAGTTCAGCGTGAACGCCGGGGCCTCGGTGATTTGATGGAACATTTCTGGGTTGGCGCGATCGACGACTTCCCCAATGAGGGGCCGGTAGACCGCAGCCATCCGCGCGCAATCTTGTGTCTCGGTCAGGCGCATAGCGACGAGGTTCGGCAACTCGACCCGACGCGGGGTCAGTTCCAAAGCGTTTCCCGAAAACAAAAACGCCACAATATCGCGACCAGTTGTGGCGCGAATAGTGGCATAGGTCTGGTAGTCCAGCCCCAACCGTTTGGCACGTGCAACGCGGATTCGCACGATTTCCAACGGCAAGGTCGGCAGCAATGTCTTGCGTGCCTTGCTCCAGGCCAACCTGCGAAAGCCGCCGCCCGGCGCCATCGAGGGGCCTTTGTTATGTCCGACCTCACTCATATGTTCGGGCCTTCAGCCAATTGCTGCGCCAGCCAAGGTGTCGCTCTGCGCGCATCGGTCAAGGCCGCTGTCACCGTCAAAAATGCACCATCAGCCGGGCCAGCCAAATGGCGCCAACCGTGTGCATCTTCGGGATCGCGCCGACATTCAGACCAGCCAAATTGGCCATCAATTTGCCGAACGATGTCAACGCAGCGCTGCGCGGTTTCATCATTGATTGACTGAACCACAACGGGTTTCATCAACCCCACTCCTGCAGACGGGCGACATAGCGGGCCAGCGTATCAATCTCTAGATTGATCCGATCACCCAGCTTGGTCTCACCCCAAGTTGTCGCCTCTTTGGTGTGGGGAATAAAGTTGATCCCAAAATCCGCTCCATCAACCTCATTTACGGTCAGGGACGTCCCGTTCAGCGCAACCGATCCCTTGGACGCAATAAATTTCGCCAGTCCATCAGGTACACGGAATGTCACGCGGGTGCTGTCGCCTTCGACCAGCATGCCCACAACCTCAGCGACGCCATCAACATGACCCGACACGATATGACCACCTAACTCGTCGCCAACTTTCAGGGCGCGTTCAAGATTGATCCGCCCCCCTTCGATCCAGTCGCTGATATTGCTTTTGCTAACGCTCTCAGCTGAGATATCCACCTCAAACCAACTGCTGCCCAAGGCGACGGCGGTCAAGCATACACCATCGCATGCGATCGACGCACCAATGTCTATGCCAGAGGTGTCGTAATTGGTTGCGATCCGCGCTCGCAAATCGCCGCGTTGCTCCAACGCGTCGATCCGGCCAATATCAGTGATGATCCCGGTAAACATGGCTTTCTCCGTATTCGTTCTTCACCTAACCGTCTGCCCCCTGTGGGGCAAGGGCAGCGATGCGACCAAAAGGCTACTTTTGTCGCCACAATCTGTGCCCAATCACGTCTTTAAGCAGCCATACACCTATGACATCTTAATCGGAATGCGTTAACAGTGTCGCGCGGGTATGTCGCGCGCCCAGCCCCTGTGAGAGAATGAGCAAGACCTTTCTATTCCTCCAAGGCCCCCATGGCCCCTATTTTCACCGACTCGGCACGATGCTGAAGGCTGCGGGAGCAACAGTTTGGCGCGTCGGCTTCAACCAAGGCGACAGCGCGTTTTGGCATCATCGGCCCAGCTATCTGGCATATACTGGCACGATTGAGGCTTGGCCTGCACATCTTGAGGGTCTGATCGCCCAAAAGGGTGTGACTGATCTGGTCCTATACGGCGACACCCGTCCGGTTCACGCGACCGCCATAACCATGGCAAAGACCCTGAACTTGGCGGTCCATGTCTTTGAGGAAGGGTACCTGCGCCCCTATTGGGTCACCTATGAACGTGGCGGCGCCAATGGCCATTCCAGACTGATGACGACATCCGTGCCGCAAATGCGTGAGGCGCTTAAGGGGTTGGATCTGGACCTGCCCGATACACCCGCCAAGTGGGGCGACATGCGCCAGCACATCTTTTACGGCGCGCTTTATCATTGGTTCGTCATGTTCCTAAATATCCGCTATCGGAATTTTCGACCGCATCGGAATATCACCGTTGGGCGCGAACTCTCGCTTTATTTGCTCAGACTTGCCTTGATGCCACTGCATGCGTTGGACAGGATTTTTGCGACCTACCGCATCAAAACTGGCGGCTTTCCCTATCATCTGGCCCTATTGCAATTAGAGCATGACGCCTCGTTCCGAGAGCATGGGCCATTTGAGACAATGACAGAGTTTCTTGAGGTTCTGATCATCGGCTTTGCTAATGGCGCACCCAACCATCATCACCTAGTCCTCAAGGCCCACCCGTTGGAGGATGGCCGCATTCCCCTGCGCCGAGAGATCCGCCGCATTGCAGAAAAATCAGGGGTCGCAAATCGGGTGCATTACGTGCGCGGCGGTAAACTGGCCCGACTGTTGGATGACGCGCGCAGTGCGGTCACCGTTAACTCGACTGCCGCCCAGCAGGCACTGTGGCGTGGCCTGCCGATCAAGGCGTTTGGGACGGCTGTCTATCTCAAGCCAGAATTCGTCTCAACCCAGTCGCTTGAGGCATTTTTTATCGACCCAATGCGGCCCGACAGCCGCGCCTACCGCGACTATCGCCACTATCTTTTGGAGACATCGCAGATCACCGGCAGCTACTATTCTGCCCGTGGACGTCGGCAATTGTTACGCCAGGTCGTCGACATGATGCTATCGAATGAGGACCCTTATGACGCGCTTGAGGCCGGCCGGCCGGCGCATCGGCAACACCTTCGGGTAGTCAAGTAAGCAAAACTCTCGCCAACGCGCATAAGATTCGCTAATGTATAAAAAAAATAAACTGAGGCAGTATAGGCAGTAAGGAACCAAACCCGTGAAATCCATGGCTTCCCGTGGGGCAAAGTTGATCGCCCTCTCGGTCGTTGTGTCCCTTGTGGCGTCCTGTGGATTGCCGCGATCCGGGCCCAATCGACAAGAAATTTTTGCAGGCTCAGTGCAAAACCAAGGCGATGCCTTTGTCGTGACCGTGAATGACCGTGTCATTCAGGCCACCTCTGTGGTCCCGGCCCTGACATTTAGCGACGCGTTCATCGGCGCTGACCAGCTGGGATCAGACATCATTAGCCCTGGCGATATCTTAAGTTTGGCAATTTACGAGAACGTCGATGACGGCTTGTTGGCCGGCGGCGGTCAAAATGTGTCCATGATTGATCAAGTTCAGGTCGATGGCGCTGGATTTATCTTTATTCCCTACGCCGGCCGGATCCGTGCCGCCGGCAATACGCCCAATGGTTTGCGACAGATCATTACGCGCTCTTTGGATCAACAGACCCCAGACCCACAGGTCATCGTCCGTCGAGAGGCAGGCGATGGTTCAACGGTCACCGTAGCCGGTGATATCGGTGCCCAAGGTGTTTATCCGATTGAGCGTCCGAACCGCACATTGTCGGCGATGCTGGCTGCTGCGGGTGGTATCACGATCTCGTCCGAGATTGCCCAGATCACCGTCGTACGCGGCAACGAATCAGGGACAGTGTGGTTTGACGATCTTTACTCCAATCCAGCCCTTGATATCGCCCTGCGGGGCGGCGACCGGATTCTGGTCGAAGAGGACAGCCGCAGATTCACCGCACTTGGTGCAACCGGGAGCCAAACGCTGGTTCGGTTCACCAGCCAATCAATCTCGGCGATCGAAGCGTTGGCAATTGTTGGAGGGTTGAACGCCAATCTTGCGGATCCGACGGGCGTTTTTGTTCTGCGCAACGAGCCAGAAGAGATTGCGCGTTCAGTTTTAGGCCGCAGCGACCTGACCGGAGCGCAGCGATTTGTCTACGTTCTAGATCTGACGGCCCCAACCGGCATGTTTGAGGCCCGCGATTTTGTCATACGCGATGGCGACACGGTCTACGTTACCGAAGCGCCGTTCGCCCAGTGGAACAAAGCCGTAAGCGCGCTGACTGGGTCGTTGAGCAGCGTGGGCTCTATCGCAAGTTTAGGTCAATAAGGGCCACCGTGGCCGGCGAACCTAACCATCCTGAACAAGCGCCCGCCGGGATCCCCTCCCGGCGGGCCTTTTACTTTAATGGCGGGTTTTTGACCAACGCCCGGGTGCGGCGTATTCTGACCCTCGCGGGCCATGATCTGCGCCTTGGAAAGCCGTCTGAAACCGATGACGTTCTGGTTTGGGGTCACAGTCCCACCGCCCCACGGGGCGAGGCGATGGCCGCCAGTTCCGGCGCGCATATTGTGCGGGTCGAAGACGCCTTTTTACGATCACTCCAGCCCGGCCGCAGTGGTGAGCCGCCACTTGGCTTGACGATCGACCGACGTGGTGCGTGGTTTGATGCAACGCAAGCAAGCGATCTGGAACACCTTCTCAGCACGCATCCGTTGGACGACAGCGCCCTTTTGGACCGTGCGCGCACGGCAATTGACCGGATGTGCGACGGCCACCTGACCAAATACGCTGCCGTCGACCCGGCGCTGCCCGCGCCCGCGCCCGGTTATGTCTTGGTGATCGATCAGACCAAAGGTGATGCCTCAATCAGCTTGGGCGGGGCCAAGGCCTCAACCTTCCGCGAAATGCTGATCATCGCACAAGAGGAGAACCCCGGCGCGCGGATTGTGATCAAGACACACCCAGAGACCCGTGAAGGCCACCGTGAGGGGCATTACGGCCCTGAACACGCTGCCGATCACATCCAACTTGTTGATACTGCCCTGTCCCCGTGGACGCTGATGGCGGGGGCCATTTCGGTCTACACCGTCTCCAGTCAATTAGGGTTTAAGGCGATCCTTGCAGGGCATCGCCCCCGTGTTTTTGGCCAACCGTTTTATGCTGGGTGGGACCTTAGCGATGACCGCGTGATTGTGCCGCGTCGCCAACGCAAACTGACACGCGCACAGCTGTTTGCAGGCGTGATGATCCTTTATCCGGTCTGGTACGACCCTTACCGTGATCGACTTTGTGAGTTGGAGACCGTTCTGGCGACGCTAGAGGCGCGTGCGCGGGCATGGCGTGAGGATCGCGCAGGTTATGTCGCCATCGGAATGCGCAGTTGGAAACGCGGACATCTGCAAAAGATATTTGGCGCACAAGGCACCCCGATCCGGTTTGCGCGCGACCCCGAAACGGCCATTGCCCATGCACGCCCAGTTTTGGTCTGGTCCAGCCAAGAGACCGATGCGTTGCACCGCGCCTGCGCCACCGCCGGTGTGCCGCTGATCCGGGTCGAAGACGGATTTTTGCGCTCATGCGGGCTTGGCGCGAACCTGATCCCGCCGCTTAGCCTCGTGAAGGATGATCTGGGCATTTACTATGATCCAACACGCGAAAACCGTCTGGAGCATCTGATCACTGCAGCCGCCGATTTGCCGTTTAAACGGCTGGACCGGGCTGAGCGTTTGATCGACCGGATCGTCACACTTGGCCTCAGCAAATACAATCTAAGCTTAAGCGCCCAGATACCCGACACCAATGGGCGAGAGGTTGTTGTGGTTCCCGGACAGGTTGAAGATGACGCCTCGATCCTGCGTGGGGCCAGTGACATAAAGACCAATCTTGCCCTGTTGCAGGCAGCCCGCGCCCGCCACCCTGATGCGTTTATGATCTACAAACCCCATCCAGACGTTGAGGCCGGTTTGCGCGCCGGTATGATCCCTGCTGATGTGCTTGCGGATATGGCAGATTTCGTGGCGACGCAAAGTGACCCCGTAGCACTGCTGTCGATCGCAGATCATGTCGTGACCATGACATCAGGGCTGGGGTTTGAGGCGCTGTTGCGCGGCTGCAAAGTCACCACTTTGGGCACGCCGTTCTATGCGGGCTGGGGTCTGACGACTGATTTGAGCCCAACGCCTGCCCGCAGGCGCGCCCGCCCATCCTTGGCCAGCTTGGTTGAGGCGACCCTAATCCAATATCCGCGCTATTATGATCCTGTGACCGGCACCGCGTGCCCGGTTGAGGTTGTGTTGGATCGTCTCGCCGACGGCACCGTCGCCAGAGCCAGCCTGCGACTGCGTCTGCGTCTGTTGTCAAAAATTCAGGGGCAATTGGCAAGTTTCGCCTGGCTTTGGCGTTAAATCCGGGTCCATTGGTGCAAGATGTCACCGCCAACAGCACAGGTGCTGACCAGTTGAAATCTTGGCACTTCGGAGAGTTGCGCCAGCCCCGTCGCGCCAATGCCCGGTCGGCCTTCGGCACCAAGAGTGATGCCTGCAGTAAACCCGATCAGATCATCCACCAGATCCGCCATCAGTAGGGAGGCCGCCAGCGCCCCCCCGCCTTCACAAAAAATCCGGGTCAGGCCAGCCGAGCCAAGACTTTGCAACACATCAACCATGTCCATCTGCCCGTCAGGTGCGGTCCGACACTGAATTAGGCGTGCGCCACGCGCGGCAAATGGCTCAAGCGTTTTCGGATCGATCCCATCGCCATGACAAAGCCATAGCGGCACGTCTTTCGCGGACCGTGCCAAGGCGCCGTCAGGATCCAGATCCAACCGGCGTGACACGACCACTCGCACAGGTTGGTGCGTCAAACCCAAATCACGCACCGTCAGCATGGGATCATCGGCGCGCGCAGTGCCCGCACCGATCATCACCGCATCATGGCGGGCACGCATGGCATGGACTTGCCGGCGCGCACTGGTGCCCGTGATCCACTGACTTTCACCAGTTGCCGTGGCGATCCGCCCATCAAATGAACTGGCCAGTTTCAAACTGACCAAAGGCCGCCCGGCCTGCATGCGTGAGAAAAATCCACGATGGGCCCGCTGCGCCTGATCTTGCAAAACACCGGTCGTGACCGCGATGCCCGCATCTTGCAGTCGCGCGATACCAGCGCCGTTTGTACGAGGATCGGGATCACTGCTCGCGATCACCACATGGGCGACAGAGGCCGCGGCCAGCGCATTTGCACAAGGCGGAGATTGGCCGTGATGGGCGCACGGTTCCAACGTGACATATACGGTGGCGCCATGAGCATTTTCACCAGCCTGATCCAATGCATGACGTTCAGCATGTGGACGACCACCCGGCTGGGTCCAGCCCCGGCCAATCACACGGCCCTTTTTGACCAGCACACAGCCGACAGCCGGGTTCGGCCACACTTTGCCTTGCCCACGCGCACCCAAGGATAGCGCCAGATGCATCCACCGGGCATCGACACCGTCCATCCCTTAACTCTCAGGTTCAGGCGGTCGCAGCTCAGCCACGAAATCTTCGAAATCGTCCGCTGCCTGAAAATTCTTGTAGACGCTGGCAAAACGCACATAGGAAACCGTATCGATCCGGGCCAAAGCCTCCATCACGATCTCACCGATTGAAGCTGACGGCACATCCGTATCGCCCATGCTTTCCAGTCGCCGCACAATCCCAGAGATCATCTGATCGATCCGCTCAGGCTCAATCGGACGTTTCTGCATGGAGATCCGGATTGAGCGTTCCAGCTTATCGCGATCAAAGTCTTCGCGTTTGCCATTTGATTTGATGACCACAAGATCGCGCAGTTGCACGCGCTCATATGTGGTGAAGCGACCGCCACATGCCGGGCAAAATCTACGCCGCCTTATGGCAACGTGATCTTCAGCCGGACGGCTGTCTTTTACCTGCGTATCGACGTTTCCACAAAATGGGCAGCGCATGGTCTTCCCCCGAAATAAATCTGCCTCTGGGGTCTTCGCCCCACTCATCCACAGCCACTATAGGCGACCCGCGAAAACTTGGGTAGAGGGGAAATGCGACCACATTGGGTGGGGTCTATATTGCGTAAATGATCGCCAAACACGCTAACTGCTAAGATGCGCCGCCACTTGGCGCCGGTGCCTGCGGGTTCGATGCTCAACCACATAGATCCCCTGCCAAGTACCCAAAACCGGCAGACCGTGGGCCACCGGAATACACAGATGAGTTGGCAATAAGGCCGCCTTGATATGGGAGGGCATATCATCGGGTCCCTCATAGGTATGGGTCAAATACGCCATCGACGGGTCATCAGACGGCGGGACCAGTCTTGAAAAGAACGCGATCAGATCGTCGCGAACTTCGGGATCGGCGTTTTCTTGGATCAAGAGTGAGGCTGAGGTGTGGCGAATGAACAACGTCAAAAGGCCGGTCTCAACACCGCTTTGTGTGACCCAGTTGCGAATGTTCGACGTGATTTCGGTCAGCCCGGGACCGTTAGTGGGTATCTCAAATTCGGTCTGCATCGTCATTTTTCCGAAATTACCTTTTCGCGTCGGCCCGTGCCAATTATGCGAAGGCTGCCGCGCGACATAGATGCGCGGTCCAACAATAAAAAACCTAGCCTAACAGACATTTCGGTCGCGGTAAAAATACGATTTTGAGACAAGAAATGGCCACCCTGCAGGGTGGCCATCATGTTTGGCAAAGCGTAGGCGAGCGTATCGCTACATTTCCATCAATTCAGCAACCTCGATGGTGCCATGATCAAGATGTGGACAGGCGGCGGCCATTTTTTGGGCGGCCCCCAAACTGCCCGCCTGAACAATCGTGTAACCCGACAACGGGTTCGCTCCACCATCCTCAGTAATGCCCAAAGCGCTAACGGTGGTGGATTGGCCGACGGGGTTGCCCGGCGATACAATCGATTTGCCCAGCCCCTCCATCCAGGCCCGCCAACGGGCCATCAACTCGGTCCCTTCTGCGGGCGTCTCAGGACGCTTTCCACCGTGATACGCGAGTATGTAATTCGTCATGGTCTTTCCTCCTCTTATGAATTTGCCATACGTTCCAATTTGATCAATGCAGAGCTCCAACCGCGATTGTGGTTTGCCGCAATTTCGTCATCGGCCAATCCGTAATGCATCAGCTCTAGCAGGGTTCCACCGTCACCCGTGGGCCGAACGGCCATACGGACGCGTGTCTCGGCACCCCGGTTGCCATCCTCATCATGCCATCCCCAGGTGAATTCGACCGAATGGGGCGCGTTGATCTCGGTAACGACGCCGCTCATATTGTGCAAACCGCCCTCGGCATTGACCAAGGTTGAGAACCAGGCGACCCCCTGTTGGGATAGATCAAGGTTATGTTCCTTAACGCTCATCCCTTCGGGCCCCCACCATTTCAGCAAATGATCGCTTTGCGTAAGGTAGGCGAAGACGGTGGCAGGCGGGGCCTTAAGAACCCGTTCAATTGCTAGATCGGTCATGGTCTGTTGGTCTCCTGCATCAAGGCTTGTTCCAGACGATCCAAGCTACCTTGCCAGAATTCGCGGTGGCTGATGGTCCAGGCTCCGATCGCCTGAACCGCTTCGGGTCGGACGGAATACATCCGGCGTTGCTTGTCGATGCGCTGCTCCACGATCCCGGCCACACGCAAAACCTTAAGGTGTCTTGAGATAGCCGGACCCGAGATCTGGCCAACACTTTGCAATTTGCCTGCAGGCAATTCCCCCTCAATCAAAAGGCGCTCAACAATGGCAAATCGGGTGGCATCACCAAGAGCTGCAAAGGTCGTCGATAGATTAGACATAACGCTCATTCATTTATGATTCTCGTTATTTAACTAATTCATGAAATAACATCAGTCAACCTTTTGGAGTTTAGGCAAGACGCCGTGACAGCTCAGACGTCTCAGCAAAATCTGCCTTTTCACGGCAAATCGTAACGTCCACTGGACCCGAAACCTTGGAAAGACTACCGCGCAACTCCGCTATGGCCCCCCCTCGCAAGCCCGTCTAACCTGCGCATATGTTGCGTTATACCCTCTCTCGTATGATCTCTCTTGGCATCAGCCTGATTGCGGCCAGTCTGGTGATATTTCTGGTCATTGAAGTGATCCCAGGCGATCCGGCGGCGTTCATGCTGGGCCTGAATGCCAGCGAGGACACCGTGGCCGCTTTGCGCGATGAACTGGGGTTGGGTGGCAGCCTGACTAGCCGCTATTTGGGTTGGGTCAGTGGCATGCTGCGCGGCGATTTCGGAACCTCCTACACCTACCGCGTACCGGTCGCAGATTTGGTGCTGCAGCGCATATGGATCTCGCTGCCACTGGCATTGTTTGCCCTGATTATGTCGACCCTCATCGCTTTTCCCATCGGTCTGATCGCCGCATCGCGTCGCGGCAGCGTTGCCGATTACGGCATCATGGGCAGCACCCAATTGGGCATCGCGGTACCGAATTTCTGGTTTGCGATGCTGTTGGTGCTGATCTTCGCGGTGAACTTACGCTGGTTCTCGGCGGGTGGCTTTCCGGGGTGGGACGCCGGTTTTTGGATTGCCCTGAAATCGTTATTGCTGCCCGCAATCGCCCTGGCCTTGCCGCAGGCCTCAATCCTTGCGCGGGTCATGCGCTCAGCTCTTCTGGACACGCTTAGCCAAGACTATATCCGTACCGCCCGCGCCAAAGGCCTTAGCCGTCGTCAAGCCACCTTACGACACGCGCTACGAAACGCGCTGATCCCAGTTCTGACTATAATAGGGTTACAATTCTCATTTCTGCTGGCCGGTGCCATCATCATCGAAAACGTTTTCTTCCTGCCAGGCCTTGGTCGGTTGATCTTTCAGGGCATCACACAGCGCGATCTGGTTGTCGTAGAAAGCGTCACGATGCTGCTGGTTTTTGCCGTGATCCTTGTCACTTTCTTGGTCGATATAGCCTACGCTGCGGTCGATCCGCGGCTCAGGCGGCGCTGATGCGGCTTCCTGTATCCCTTTGGATCGGCGCAGGCCTTTCAGCAGTGTTTCTGTCGGCGGCGTTGATCAGCTTTGCATGGACACCGCATGACGTGACCAGCCTCACCATTGCAGATCGGTTGCAGCCCGCGTCCGCCGAATTTGTACTGGGCACGGACCAATTTGGCCGCGATCTGTTGTCGATGCTAATGGTCGGCGCGCGCACCTCAATCGCCGTGGCGTTGGTCGCAGTGGGCATCGGCATGTTGATCGGTGTGCCCTTGGGGCTGGCCGCAGCGGCCAATCGCGGCACCTTGCTGGATGAAGTGATCATGCGCGGCAATGACCTGATTTTTGCGTTCCCCAGCCTTGTCATCGCAATCTTGATCACGGCAGTTTTTGGCCCCTCGGCCCTAAACGCGATCATCGCAATCGGGATCTTCAATATTCCGGTTTTTGCACGCGTCACCCGTGGTGGGGCGCTGTCACTTTGGACGCTCGACTATATTCTAGCAGCACGGGTTTCGGGAAAAAAACGCGGCCGAATTAGTCTTGAACATATTCTACCCAACATCGCCAACCTGTTGATAGTGCAAGCGACAATCCAATTTTCGCTGGGGATCCTGGCCGAGGCCGCGCTAAGCTATATAGGCCTAGGCGCGCAGCCGCCTACGCCAAGTTGGGGCCGTATGTTAGCTGATGCGCAAACCATGATCTACACCCACCCGATGCTGGCGATCCTGCCCGGTTTGACCATCATTTTCATGGTTCTGGGGCTAAACCTGATGGGCGACGGCTTGCGTGATCTGCTGGATCCGCGTTTGCGGCGGGGGCGCACATGATCCAGATTGAAGGCCTGTCGCTTCGGATTCACGACACACCGATCCTGCGCAATGTCACAATCGAGATGACGCCCGGTCAGATCTTTGGTTTGGTCGGGGAAAGTGGGTCGGGCAAATCGATGACCGCCCTCAGCCTGATGCAATTGTTGCCTGATGACGCGCTCACCTCGGGGCGGGCCTTGCTGGACGGGATCGACCTTTTGACCCGCCCCGAGGCGCAGATGTGCACCCTGCGCGGCAACGAGTTGAGCATGATCTTTCAAGAGCCGATGACCGCGCTGAACCCGGTACAGACGATCGGCAATCAGGTCGCCGAGACCCTGTTGATCCACGGTGCCACAAACAGATCTGAAGCCCGCAAGATCGCGCGCGACAAACTGGACCGCGTCGGCCTACAGACCATAGCGCTTGATCGCTACCCGCATGAATTGTCGGGCGGTCAGCGTCAGCGTGTTTGCATCGCGATGGCCATAGCTTTGCGCCCCCGCCTGTTGATTGCCGATGAGCCGACGACAGCGTTGGATGTGACAACGCAGGCTCAGATCCTGAGCCTGCTGCGCGATCTGGTCCACGAAGACGGGATGGCCTTGTTGTTGATTACCCATGATCTGGCCGTTGTCGCCGAAACCGCTGACCATGTCGCCGTTATGCGCCGCGGTGAAATTGTTGAGCAGGGCCCAACTGCGCAGATTTTAGCACAGCGCAAGCACCCTTACACGCAGGCCTTGTTCGCGGCCTCCTCTCATGTTCCAATCCGACCTGCGCAAGCGCAAGACACTCCTCTTTTGCAGGTCAATCAGGTGATCCGCAGTTATCCCGGTCGCCTGAACGGGTTCAAACGCGCAGCCCCGGTACGGGCTGTCGACCGGGTTAGTCTGACTTTGAACAAAGGCGAAAGCTTGGGCCTTGTCGGCGAAAGCGGATGCGGAAAGTCCACACTGATCCGTGCGATTTTGGGGTTGGAGCCAGTTCAGGGCGGTGAGATCAAACTGTTTGGTCATACTGTCGGCCCCGATCTGCCCAACTCGGCGCGCGCTGGCATTCAGGTCGTATTTCAGGATCCTTACGGCTCATTCAATCCGCGCTGGCGAGTGGAGCGTTTGGTGGCTGAACCGTTCTACCTTTTGCCAACGCCGCTGAGCCCCATCGAACGCCGCGAACGAGTTGCCGAGGCATTGATTTCTGTCGGGCTGACCGCGTCAGACCTCGACAAATACCCACACGAATTTTCCGGCGGGCAGCGCCAGCGGATCGCGATTGCCCGCGCGTTGATCACCAAACCCGATATCCTTGTTCTGGATGAGGCGGTCTCGGCGCTGGATGTCTCTATCCGGGCGCAGATCCTTGACCTGTTGGCCGATCTTCAGGGGCGTCTTGGCCTAAGTTATCTGTTCATATCTCATGATCTAACCGTCGTACGCGCGATCACCGACCGAGTTTTGGTGATGCAAGCGGGTCAGATTGTCGAACATGGCCCAACTGAGCAAGTCTTCACTAACCCACAACATTCTTATACAAAAATCTTATTGGCAGCAGCACCGCTATTGCCAGATGCCCAGAAAGGGATGTCCCATGAAGCTTTGGTTTGATCCTTCAGATGTCTTTATCGGCGGACGTTGGCAAAGCCCGGTTGAGGGTCGCACACTGCCATTGCAAGACCCCTCAACCGGGGCTGAAATTGGCCAGATCGCGCGCGGAACCGCCGCTGATATTGACGCCGCCGTAAACGCTGCTGAGGCCGCATTGGCGGGATCATGGGGCCAGATGACGGCCGTGGAACGAGGCCGGATCATTGCGCGCATCGGCACCTTGGTGCTGGAGAATGCCGAAGCCCTTGCCCTGATGGAGGCGACCGACGTTGGTAAACCCCTTAGCCAAGCACGAAACGACGTTATCGCCCTTGCGCGGTATATGGAGTTTTACGGCGCTGCTGCCGACAAAATAATGGGCCAAACCATTCCCTTTCAACAGGGATTTACCGTCTACACTCTGCGCGAACCCATTGGGGTGACAGGCCATATCGTGCCATGGAACTACCCGATGCAGATCATCGGCCGATCTGTCGGGGCTGCACTTGCGATGGGCAACGCCTGTGTTTTGAAGCCAGCTGAGGAGGCCTGCATAACAGCGCTCGCCTTTGCCGATCTGGCGCGTCTGGCCGGGCTGCCAAACGGTGCACTGAACGTTGTCCCAGGTTTAGGGGCGGAGGCCGGGGCAGCCCTGACAGCCCATCCAGGCATCCGCCATATCTCATTTACGGGCTCGGTCGGGACCGGGCGTTTGGTCCAGGCCGCCGCCGCTCAAAACCTTGTGCCCGTGACGTTGGAGCTTGGCGGCAAGTCGCCTCAACTGGTTTTTGCCGACGCCGATCTGGATGCAGCTCTGCCATTTTTGGTGAACGCTGGCATCCAGAATGCTGGGCAAACCTGCTCAGCCTCTTCACGTATTCTTGTACAAGAGTCAATTTTTGACGAAGTTTGCGCCCGGATGGCCACCGCCTATCGCGCACTACAGGTTGGCCCCGCAGTCGATGATTTGCAGATCGGGCCACTGATCTCTGCGCGCCAACATCAGATCGTGTCAGACTATATTGCAAAGGCCAAACCGGATCAGATCTTGGCACAAGGATTCATTCGCGCTGATGTCCCTAAAGGCGGGCATTATTTCGCGCCCACATTATTGTCAGGCCTCGGGCCCAATGACACCTTGTCCCAAGAAGAGATTTTTGGCCCCGTTCAGGTAATCCTGCCGTTCCGTGACGAAGATCATGCCGTTGAAATTGCCAATGGCACGGCTTACGGTCTTGTCGCCTCTGTCTGGACCTTAGACGGCGGGCGGCAAATGCGATTGGCCAAACGCTTGCACGCAGGTCAGGTCTTCTTAAATAATTACGGAGCTGCGGGCGGGGTTGAGCTACCATTTGGTGGTGTTGGACATTCCGGCCACGGACGTGAAAAGGGCTTTGAAGCACTTTATGGCTTCTCCTCCCTCAAAACCGTAGCCGCATATCATGGCTAGGACCTAGGTCATGCAGAACACGGTCAACGGGGCCTCACTTTATTTCGATATTGGTGGTTCTAGTCTGATCCTCGGCCGGCCCGCGATGCGTGGAAAGCCAACTATGGTACCGTTGCATAGTGGCCTTGATGCTGATCGACCGGTCTACAAGCCAGAATTTGATGCACTGAATGATGTCGTCCAGACCAGTTGCCAGACACTGGTTCTGGTCGGGGCGACCGACCCGGTCATACCTGCAATTTTTTTTGCAACAAACCATGCACTATCTGCCACCCGACATCGGACCCTATCATTGCTTTGAAGATTGCGGTCATATGGTTGGCATCGATTAGCCGGATCAGTTAATTGCGGTC